>JAFRYG010000180.1 GCA_017441205.1 Pseudomonadota bacterium | reverse complement strand
TGCATAATGCATAATGCTTAATGCTTATTGTTATGGACATGGTTAATGAGCATATCAAAAGAAGCTCGTTAGAGGCTTCTGGCGAGTAGCCCCCGGTTGGCGCGTAGCGGCTACCGGGGGACAAATGAAATGCACCAAAATCAATCCCCGTAGTGGATGCCCCAGGAAAAGGAAAATCGTATATTGTTGTCATTACCTATGGCCAGTACAATAATGCTTAATGCTTAATGCTTAATGCTTGGTGAATAGTGAATAATTCGTAATGCGTAATGCGCAATGCGCAAAGAATTGTTGCTAGAGATGTGTCGCGACACGTCTGTACAGATTATTATTGGGTTAATTCGTAATTCTACCGATGATGATGGGATGAATGCAGAAATAAGCCGTGCGTATTGACCATCGGGAAATAGCACGGCAGCGAGGCGTATTCGGGGCAATGTCATTGCCCCGAATAGCCGAAGCATTTCATCAGAACAAAATTGGAAATAAGCAATTTTTTTTGTGCGTTCTGCATAAAAGCTGAGAGTTCTCCACATCTTTATGATAATCTTGAGCAGCGTATCCGGATCGAGTGTTTCCGGAATTCAATTGATTAAGGATTCATGATGAACCTTCGAATAATTCATCCAACTCATATTATTGTTTTGCTTGCGGCATCCCTTTTGGCGGGATGTGGGGTGAAAACTGCCGATAAACCGACGCAGGGACTCGTCGAGCAGCAGTCCGCCGGCAGTGAGAGTGCGCCGATAGCTGGGAACGGCGATGAAGGAACGGTTTTTGCCAGACCGGCCAGGACGCTTCTTTTGACCCAATTTTCGCTTGCGCTGCTCAATGCGCGCTATGTTGAGCCGGAGCGCATCAACTGGCGTCGTATGACAATTCACGGAATCGACGCGATTCAGAATATGGTGCCTGAGGTCGTTGCTCAGTTCGATCGCAGAATCGACGACAATCCGACGAGTCTGACGCTTCGCGTTGGTCTGGATGCGAAGCATTACAATGTCGGCAGCGTGATTTCGCAGCTGGATGCGTATCGGATGTGCGAGGATGTCTATAATTTTGTTTTTGCACATCTGAGTGATCCCAAGGATCCTGCTGAACTTGAATATGCGATGATCAACGGGATGTTTGGTACACTGGATCCCCATACCAACCTGCTTCCGCCGTATCTTTTTGAAGATGTAATGACGGGGAACGGCGGGTTTGGCGGATGTGGATTCGTCGTCGGCGTTCGGGATGACAATTTGACGGTCATTTCGCCGATGGAGGGGACACCGGCGTGGCGCGCGGGTATTAAGGCCGGCGACATGGTCGTGCGCATCGATGACGAATCGACCGAGAACATGCCGCTTCAGGATGCAGTGGACAGAATGCGCGGAGAGGTCGGTACCAAAGTAACGCTCTACATCAAACGGCGCGGCTGGACAGAGGCAAGACCATTTGTGATTACGCGCGAACAGATTCAGATCAAGAGCGTGACATCGCATGCACTCAAAAAAGAAGATATCGGCTACATCAAACTCAAATCCTTTGATCAGACGACGGCCCAGGAAGTCAAAACCCACCTCGCCCAGCTTCATAAGGATATGCCGAAGATGAAGGGGCTTGTGCTCGATTTGCGCAACAATTCCGGTGGTTTGCTCGAGCAGTCTGTTCAAATCGCAGAACTTTTCCTCGAAAAAGACGATACGATTGTCAGTGTTGAAGGTTCCACCAAAGCCGACAGATTATCGACGAAAGCCAAACAAACCGGACCGGAACGGGGGTATCCCATCGTTGTTCTGATCAACGAAGGCAGTGCATCTGCCTCCGAAATTGTTTCGGGAGCACTGCAGTTCCACGAACGCGCGGTGATTGTCGGTGAGTGGAGTTTCGGCAAGGGCAGTGTTCAGATTCTCAAGGACAATCCCGATGGCAGCGCGATTAAAATCACTTCTGCGCAGTATCTGACGCCCGGGGATATCTCGATACAGGGCGTCGGCATCGTTCCCGATATTCGTCTGGTACCGTCGTACGTCGGCGAAACGGATGGCATCAGCCTGGTTGAGAATCAGAACATCCGGCGCGAAAATTCTCTCGAACAGTCGCTGCACAGCAATAAGACCAGGGAACGCCAGTCAGCAGCTTCGCTGCGCTATCTGTACGTCCCATCCAAAGAGGATGAACAGCGGGCAAAGGAACTTGGTCTGACGACTTACGATCTCAAATCGACAGAGGATTACACGGCCGACAATGAAATAGACTTTGCGATCGGTTTGATTCAGCAGGCCAAATCAGACAAGGCTGGTGAAATCATCCGCAATTCCGGCAGCTTCTTTGAACAGTACAGCGTGGATTACAAGGCGCAGCTGCGCAAGGCCCTCGAACAGCTGAAGATCAACTGGGATGTCGATAAAGGGCCCGCATGTACGCAGTTCAGCTGGGGAATGAAACTCGGGGATGCGAGCATCCATCCCGGGGAACGGCTTGAGTTTTTGGCCGATGGTGAAGAGAAGAATCTCATCATGTGGGTCAAAAATGACTGTGAATCCGGCGATTTGTCGCAGTTTACGGCTTACATAACGTCAAACAACGGTGCATTCGATGAACGTGAGTTTGCGTTCGGACGCATTCGGCCCGGGGAACAGCGCGAATGGCCTCTGAAGATCAAGATTCCCAAATCCATGGCGTCGCGCGATGATCTCGTCGATGTGAAGTTTTTCCAGGGTGATGATGCGCGTCTTGCCAACAAGCCGCTCGAACAGACCGGACAGTTTATGGCTACCATCGTTCAGCGTGAGCGCCCGCGATTTGCCTACACCTACTGGATCGATGATATCGTGCGCGGAAACAGCGATGGCCGCCTGAGCAGAGGCGAATCCGTCGACATGTATTTGTGGGTAAAAAATGTCGGTGATGCATTGTCCGAGAAAGTCAATATCAACATTGCCAACGAATCGGGCAGCGGTGTGCTGCTCCAGCAGGGCAAGGCAAGTATCGAAAAGCTGGCCCCGGGCGACTCAAAACTGGTCGTGCTCAAATTCGATGTCAGCAAGGAACGGCCCCAAAAACCACCCAGCAAGCGCATCAAACGCGACAGGCCATTCAATCCGGATGAAGTCTTTTTGAATCTGACGATTGCCGATGAAGCCTACGATGCGAATCTGGTGCAGCCTGTAATCATTCCTGTCGAAAAGACACCGTTTGAATCAAAAGCAAATGCTCAGATTTCGTCGAACAGCATTATCAAAGGCGCGCGGTTGATGTCCCGGCTTCAGTCGGGAATTGCCATCGCCAGTCCCCGGGAAGATCTGAATGTGGATGTTCATCCGCTGAATAACGAATTCGCCGGTGTGTGCTGGCACGAAGGGGATTTGAATCCCTGCGCCTTTGTCGCCCGAAAAGACCTGGCGGCTCCCGTCGCGCAGCAACCCGCAAAAGATGGATCCGATAAATCCGCATCGTCCTCCATGGATGCCGTCTTCAGTTACGAAGGTCCCGTGGTGAAATTCGATGAACGTTCACACAGCGAGACGGCGTCTTCGGTCACTATGATGGCGGATTTGAGCGACAATGAAGCTTTGCGCGACTATGAAGCATACGTCTGGACACACGATGGACTGCAGCTCAAGGTCGAAAAGCTCGATTATGGTCTGATAACGGGACGCGACAAGAGGATCGCAGTGGAGATGCCGCTTAAAGTAGGTGACAATTCCCTCGTGATTATTGCGCGCGACAGGCTGGATACCGAGACTGTCGGCATCTTTCATGTCAATCGCACCTCAAAATGATGGAACACCGGGATGGATAAAATCAGCTACATTGCCTGTCTTGGCAGAACTCCGCTGACGAGACTGGAACGCATTTCGGCGATCGTCGGTGCGGATGTCTATGTCAAGCAGGAACGGTGCAATCCCTCCGGTTCCGTTAAGGATCGCGTGGCCTGGTATATGATCAGGGATGCCATCGACAAAGGCATTTTGGTACCAGGATCGACTCGGGTCACGATCATTGAACCGACGAGCGGCAATACCGGTATCGGGCTTGCGGCCGTCGGCGCAGCCCTGAAAATTCCCGTCGTACTCGTGATGCCGGATTCCATGAGCAAGGAACGCCGCAGTATGATGTCGATTTATCATGCCAAGTTTTTGCTCACCCCGGGGGCTGATGGCATGAAGGGAGCCATCGCCGGCGCAAAGCGGATCGTCGATCTCAATTCCGGACACTACTTCATGCCGATGCAGTTCGATAATCCCGCCAATGTACTCGCGCACTATGAAACGACCGGCCCCGAAATTGCGCAGCAGCTGGGAACGGATATTGATTATGTCGTCGCGGGCGTCGGAACCGGCGGAACTTTGACGGGAACCGCGAAATTCCTCAAGGAACAAAATCCGAATGTCCGTGCTGTCGCTGTCGAACCATCGACCTCGCCGATCATTGCTCAAAAATTGCGAGGTGACCCCATCGTGCCGGGATCCCATGGCATTCAGGGAATCGGCGCCAATTTCGTTCCCAGCATTCTGGATTTGAGTTTGATTCACGATGTCATCGGGGTTGAGACGCGTGAAGCAATGATTCAGGCAAAAGAACTCATCAGCCAGGATGCCATTTCCTGCGGAATATCCGGCGGGGCAAATATTGCTGCAGTTCTGGAACTCGCCCGGCGCGGGCAGATCCAGCCGGGGATGAAGATCGTGACATTCCTTCCCGATGGCGTCGACAAGTATATGTCGACACCGCTGGGAGAGGAATGATAACGGCGGTATGCGGAAAGACGCGCTTTGGCGCGCCTTTTTTGTGTATATAATAAGAACTGCTAATATCTTTTGATTATCCGTGTTATAAGCATGAAAAGGGGAGAGATTTTGGGTCTGTCCCCCTTTATCGGATATATTCGCTGAACATTGAGCGGATACGTGTTTTGGCGTTTTCTGTACAGAGGATAGCTTCACTATTAATAAGGAAGAAGGTATGGACCAGATTCGAAAGACGATGAATCAGCTTTTGACGCTGATGGTAAAACAGGGTGCGAGCGACTTGCATATTTCGACAAATTCTCCCCCTGAACTTAGAATTGACGGTGAATTGCTTCCCCTGAAATCCGAACCGCTTCAGCCCGCACAAACGAGAGCTTTGTGTATGAGTCTGCTGTCGGATGAACAGATTGAACGCTTTGAAAAAGAAAATGAGCTGGACTTTTCGTTCGGTATCGAGGATTTCGCACGTTTCCGCGGCAATATCTTTATGCAGCGCGGCGCAGTTTCGGGGGCATTCCGTTATATTCCAACAAAGATACGTTCTTTCGAGGAACTCTGCCTGCCGCCGATCATCAAGGAAATGGCTGAACTTCCCAGAGGGCTCGTCCTGATTACGGGACCGACAGGTTCGGGCAAAACGACGACACTGGCGACGATTATCGATCATATCAATCGTTCCTATAAAAAACATATTATTACGATCGAAGATCCCATTGAGTATATTCATCAGAATCGTCAGGCTCTCGTCAATCAGAGGGAGGTCGGAACGGATACGGAGAGTTATCATACGGCCGTGCGTTATTTGCTGCGCCAGGATCCCGATGTCGTTCTGCTGGGTGAGCTGCGCGATCGTGAATCGATCGAAACTGCGCTCATTCTTGCCGAAACCGGTCACCTTGTGCTTTCCACGCTCCATACCAACAGCACGTCCCAGACAGTCAACCGAATCATCGACGTATTTCCTGCCGAACAGCAGGATCAGGTTCGTACACAGCTTTCGTTCGTTCTCGAGGGCGTCGTCTGTCAGCAGCTCCTGCAAAGGGCTGGCGGTCGCGGGCGCGTCATTGCACTCGAAATACTCGTCGCCAATGCCGGTATTCGCAATCTCATCCGTGAAGACAAGGTTCATATGATTTATTCCACTCTCCAGCTCAACCGCAGCAAGAGTGGTATGCAGACGATGAATCAGGCGCTTGCCGATCTCTATCTGAATCGGATGATTACTGCGGATGAGGCTTTGTCGCACTCAAGTGATACGCTTGAACTCAAAAAGCTGATGGGACTTTAGTCCTGGTGGTTAGTGGCTAGAGGTCAGGGATTGGTTGTTGGGCGAGTTAATTCATACGCCATCCGGTCGTTGCGAACGCGCCTGGTGGGCGCATTTCCAAACCAGCGACCTACAACTGATTCCTAACCTCTAACATTAATTATTTGCCCGAATATATGACTTTGGTAGGCTAAAGGAATGTTTTCGGACGTTTTTGGCCGAATACAGTCTGATATATCAGGAGTTACAGATGCCAACCTATTTATATAAAGCGAAGCTCGTTGCTACCGGTGTAACGCGAAGGGGCGAAATGGATGCACCGACAGCAGATGCCGTCGGACAGCGGTTGCAGGCAAACGGACTTGAGGTCATTTCCATCAAACCCAAACCCGAAGGCATTCCGCCGTTCAAAATTCCTGGTACGAGCGGTGTCAGCAGCCGTGAACTCGTCATTTTTTCTCGACAGCTTTCGACGATGATCGACGCAGGTCTGCCTATTGTTCAGGCTCTGGATTTGCTTTCGTCTCAGGAACCCAACTACCACTTCAAAAAAGTCCAGTTGGCAGTCAAGGCAGATGTCGAAACGGGTATGACTTTCGGTGACGCGCTCAGAAAACATCCCCTGGTGTTTTCTCCGCTGTACTGCTCGCTGGTCACGGCAGGCGAAATCGGCGGCGTCCTCGATACCATTCTGACGCGTCTGTGTACACAGCTCGAAAAAGCAGACGCTCTCAAGCGCAAAATTAAAGGAGCTTTGACTTATCCTTTGGGGACGCTCGTCGTATCGATCGCCATTGCCATCTTCATGTTGTGGAAAGTCATTCCGACATTCCAGGATATGTTCAGTGCCATGGGCGGTGAGCTTCCCGGATTGACGCAGTTCCTCGTCGATGCATCCAACTGGGTCAGCAGCAACATCGTCTATATTTTACTTACCTGCGTCGCGGTGCCGACGTTGATCATTCTGGCGCTTAAACAGCGTCCCATCAAGAAAGCCGTGGATACAGTGGCTCTTCAGATGCCGGGTATCGGCAATGTCATTCGAAAATCCGCAGTTTCGACATTTACACGTACCCTGGGAACCATGATTTCGTCCGGCGTTCCCCTCATGGATGCCCTTGGAATTGTCAGCGATTCCATTTCGAATATTGCCGTCTCCGAAGCCATTCTCTTTGCAAAGGCGAGACTTTCCGAAGGTTCAACACTCGCCGATCCGCTTTCCGTCACCGGGGTTTTCCCCAACATGGTTGTTCAGATGATTCGCGTCGGTGAAGAAACGGGTGCCCTCGATACGATGCTCGGCAAAATTGCTGATTTCTACGATGAAGAAGTCGACAGCGCCATCGCCGGTATGATGGCCTTGCTGGAACCACTCATCATGTGCTTCCTGGCGGTTATCGTCGGTGGTATGCTGATCGGTATGTATCTGCCAATCTTCTCGATGAGCAGCACGGTCAAGGGATAGGATATCCTTTATTGGAAATAAAAACGCAGTCCTTTGGGGCTGCGTTTTTTTTTGATTCCGGCGCATGCTATTGGCCTTTTGGCCAATACGCATTGCGGGCGCGGCTATTGACGTGCGGTCAATACGCCGCGCCGCTGGTTATCAATTATTGAATCATGTATTAAATATCCAATTTCAGTGAGTAAATATCTGCTACCGAACCGGCCTCATCTATACGAATGATTTTATCATCTTTACAGAATACGCCTTCTTCCTTTGTTGGCAGCGGTATATATATAAAGCATACACTTTCGGCTTCAATATCATTATTAGATGTTGGATAGCTGTAATCTACAGTCATCTCGTGCGCATTTGAACATTTGTCAGCAGTCTTATGCTCGTTTACTATCACCTTCTCCAGTGGGTTATTTATTGTCACGGCTTCATTAGCTCCCATATCTATGGATGTGCAATATAAATATACCTCCGGATATTCAGGGCCGCTGAATTTGAGAGTAGCATTAAGCTGAATCTGGGTATGTGCATCATTAAGCGCAAGCTTGGATACTCTACAGCTGGTAACTTCTTTGAGCACTTCACAGGAACCGACATCATGTTTGCAGTTGTTACATTCGGGGGAACCTGAAAATTTAGTTTCCTTACATGTGTCAGGGACGATATCATAACATTTGATACTCACAGAACCATCGCATTGTTCACCAGAATCGATTTGGCCATTTCCGCACGTTGATGTCGATTGGCACGTTCCATCCTTGCACTGTAATCCGCTGGAACATGTCTTTTGATTTTTATATTTTCCGTTTTCGCAAAGCTGAGGTGTCGATGAGTTGTAGCATTTTTTATCGCCGTCCTTGCATTCACCGCAGTAAGGCGTTTCTCCTGATAATTGGTAACACTTGTTGGTGCATGTCGTTTGATTTTTATATTTTCCGATTTGACATACCTGCAGTGTGGTGGTGCCGCTGCATCGTGTATCGCCGTCCTTGCATTCATCGCAGTAAGGATTTCCCATATTCGGATAACATTGGTTGTTACATGTCTGTTGCGTGGAATTTTTTCCATCCTTACAAATTTGCAGATTTTTGCCGTTGCAGGTCAATTGGTTTTCGACGCATTCTGCGCAATACGGATCTTTTCCAGTGGGCATAAAACACTGAAAACCCATGGCACAGGGCGTCGTGGACCACGTGCCGTTGTCCTGGCAAATCTTTGCATAATTTGTCATATATACCGTTTCGCACTTTTTGGTTCCAGGTGTACATTCCAGACATTTGTTATTTTGGCAGCCAAACTCGCAAGTTTGCTGATTTATAATGGTATCTCCGCATTTGGTAATTAATTTTGAGCCATCACAAGTGGTGGTAGTGGTACATTTGGGAGAACATTTGGCATTTGTATCATTTATAACAGTGCACTCCTCATTCGAAGCACATGCCGTAACTTTCCAGGCTCCGTTGTTGCAGGTGCTGAGCTGATTATTCTGGCAGATGGATTCTCCTTGCTGATATTTCCACATTCCAAAGGCACAGGTCGGATCAGATGTTGTATCGACACAGGAAGCCCCGTTATCATTTGCCTGACAGGTTTTAGGTGAGCAGTTCGACTCTTTCCACTGTCCCTGTGTACACGTGAGGAGGTTGTTATTTGTGCCGCATTTGGTTTCGCCATTGGTACATGGGCAGTTATCGCCTGTACACGGGCAGTCATCTCCTGTACACGGGCAGTCATCTCCTGTACACGGGCAGTCATCACCGGTACATGGCTGGCATTGACCTTCTACGCAGACCTCATCTGACTTGCACGCCGGATCACAATCCGGCAGGCATTGACCTTCTACACAATGCTCGCCTTCATCACACGCAGGATCACAGTCATTTTCCTTCGGTTCATTGCAGTCAGTGCCGGTACATGTTTCTCCGCAGTTGTTGCCGGTGCAGGCTTTGCGGCACTCACCATCGATACAAACGGTATTATCAGTACATTCTGTGATTTGAAGATTTCCAGCGAAATCACAGAATCTGTAGCTCCTATCATCTATGCAGGTAGGAGCCGGCGGGCATTCAGGTTTACATGTTCCGAACGCCTGCTGATAACCTTCGCAGCACACGAAGTTCGGCTGCCAGTTACCAGCATTGCAGGTACTCTGATAATGATTATCGTCGCACGAAATCGATCCTGTTTCGCATTCTGCGCAATAAACATTCGACATCGATGTCACACAGCCAAATCCCTGCCTGCATTCATCTTTGAGGGTCCATCTTTCATTCTCACAAATCATGACTTTGCCCGCGATGCAGGCTTGTGCATCTTCTGTACACAAATCGCTGGGGGTAGCACACTGGGGAGTGCCTGCGCTAACCTGACATGTCGCGCCTTCAGCGCATTCTTCTTCGACGAATTCTCCGTTAACACATCGCTTGATCAGGGATTTTTCGCTGTTGGAGACGCACTGTGATTCGGATTCCGCACAGGTGACGACACATTTTTGGGTTGCTTCATTTCGGTGAGTGCCTTCGGGGCAATCCTGGATGCATTTTCCATCCTTGCAGATATCTCCTTTTGTCGGGCAGTCTGTGTCGGACTGGCAGGTCTCGACACATCGGTTGTTCTGGCATTGCCCGGTGGGGCATTCCCGTTTGGTGAGTTTGTTGTTGCTGCATTCACCAAGCGTGGAGGAATCGATGCAGGAGGTCACCATGCAATAATCATTATTCTGGAGGCAGGTTAAAAAAGCATTGCGCTTTTCCAGAATGCTTTCGGGGAGTGTTTTTTGAAGATTCTCGTTCAGAAAGGAGGGATCCTTTTCGATGTCTGCCATTTGGGTACATACCCCAGTGATTTCGGCCATTTTAAACGCCTCATATTCATTCTGGCACTGAGAAAAATGAGTGAGTTTGGTTGCGTTGTAGTCGGCAATGCAGCTGCTGTCGTCTGCATATTGAAGCAACGGATACAAATCGCATCCCTTTATCTTCTCGCAGAATTTGGCGGCACTGGCATTGGGATCCACTTCTTCAAGCGTACATGCGGAAGTGAGACAGGCTGAAATGAGAATGAAATATTTGATGTTTTTCATGGCTTCTCCAGTTCATCAAAAAAAACTCCCACAATATTTTAGCAGGAAAAGCTATGATTTGCACAACAAAATTGTGATAATGGCTCAGTTTTAACGGTCGATGGACAATGGTGAATTATCAGGGCAGATCCAGTATTGATACGTCGCTTACTGAAGATACGTCATCGTATTCGATGATGCTGTTGCTTTTGCAGAATAATTCACCGCGCACATCCGATAATTCACGCATCAGTAAAAAGCAGCTCATGTTTGTTATTCCATCATAACCATTCTGATTGAGATTGTATGTGGCATTGAATTCAAACGATCGGGCCGTTTCGCAGAATGGGGTCGGAATCAGTTTGCTGTTGCCATTATGATTCAGCGGTTTGTACTTTGAAATTGCCTGAGATAACGATTCTTCTTTGGGGACGCAGTATAAGTCCAGCTGAGGATAGTAGGCACCACTGACGTGTAGTTTTGTACTTATTTTGATGTCTTTTTTATCAGAGCTGACAGACGCAATTTCGCATTTGCTGATGGTATCCTGAATCACACAGGAATTGGTGTTGATTTTACATCCAGTGTTGCAGGAAGGATTGCCGGAAATGACGGTTTCGTCACATACATTGGGAAGAACATCGCGGCAGGTTTTGAATAGATTTGAACCGTCGCACTTTTCTCCGCTGTCTATCACGTTATTTCCGCATGATGAGGGGATGGGCAGATATTTCGCAGTATCTTCTGTGTCATCACAATAATACCCCTGGGGGCGCGGAATATCTCCATAAGCGTCGTTTTGACACACCTGAAGGGTACCGAAAGAACACTTCGTTTCGCCGATCGAACAGTTCTTTCCGCAGAACGATTTGCCCCCCCAGGATGTACACTGAGAGGGGCATTGAAAACTTTCCCAGACGCCGTCTTTGCTGCATGTCTGGAGCGTATTCTCTAGAATTCTGCATTTGGTCGTTCCCGGTATGCAGTTCAGGCAATGGTCATTTTTGCATCCGTACTTGCAATATGTTTTATTTTGCAAACCGTTGTCATCGCAGGCATATAGAATTGAATCGGAACATTTGTTCTCGCATTTGGGCTGACAAAAGGCTTTGCCTGCGTCAGTAATGCATGATTCTCCGTCGCTCGTTTTGCATGGTGTTTGTTTCCATTGTCCGGATTTGCAGTCAAGAATACTGGCTTTGGATGCATCGCATGTGGTTTCGCCATCCTGATAATCTTTGTTATCGAGACTGCATCCTTTAGGGGTGCATTGCGTTTTGTGGGCTGCATCATCATGCTGGCATTCCGTTCCGGCAGGGCAGGGGGATGAGTTCCATTTATTATCTTTTTGGCAAGTGATAATGTTGTTCTGATCGTCGCATAGGGTTTCGTCGATTTGATATTCTTTGTTATCGAGTCTGCATGTCTGAGGAACACACTGCGTTTTGTTGGCAGCTTCATCATGCAGGCAGCGCTGTCCTTCCGGACACTTTTCTGTCGTCCATTTATTGCTGCTGCACTTCATGATGTCGTTGCTGCTGCATCGCATGTCACCTTCATTGCATTGTTCTGAAATACAATCACCATTGGCGCATATGGTATCGGCTGGACAGGAATGCTCGGTTAATGATCCGGATTCATCGCAGACTCTGTAGTGCATTTGATCCGAACATGTGTGGTCCAATTCAGGACACTGCGAGTTTTCACATTTGCCATCGAGATATTTGTAATTGTCGCAGCAGCTTTCGGAGCTCTTCCAGTGGCCTGCATCACAATGGTATTGTATGTGATTGTCGTCGCATTTTTCACTCTGTGAACCACACTCGGCACAATAGATTTTGTCAATCGTCGTGATGCAGCCAAATCCGGATGTGCATTCTTCCTTTAACGCCCAGGAATTGTTCTGACATTGCATAATGTTGCCTTCATGAGAACAGATCATTTGGTCGTTTTGGCAATTCCCGTCAACCTGAATGCATTCAGCTGTATCGTTTGTAATTTGGCAGCTTTCATCGGATTTGCACTTCAGTTCCGTTAACTCATTATGAACACAGCTCTGGGCATAAAGCCCATCTGCTTTTGTAATACATTGGGGATTGGTGCAGGTCAGAACGCAGGTTTGTGTCTCGGTGTTCCAATGGGAACCCTGAGGGCATGGACGTGTGCACTTTTCATCTTTGCAGATTTCGCCTTCTGTTTTACAGTCACTGTCTGATTGGCATAATTCAATACATTCTCCATCACGACAATGACCGGATTGGCATTTTTCTTCTGTGCGTTTGTTGTTCTCGCAGAGTCCCAGAGTCTTTTCGTCTATGCAGACAGTATTCTCGCAGTAATTGTTTTTATGGTAGCAGTTCAGATATGCTTCGCGTTTTTGGGAAATCTCCGGTGTGAGGCCTGAAATTTCCCCGTTTGTAAAATCGACGTCGTCCTCGAGTGCTGTTATTAATTTGCAACCACCGGTGGATTCTTCTGATTTGTAGGCATCGAATTCGATTTTGCACTCCTGATATTTGAGTTTGACTGCATTGTAACTGTCGATACAGCTGGCGTCATCTTTATACTCATATTGTGAATATAGGTCGCATTGTTTTAACTTGCTGCAGTATTTTCCGGCTATTGCATCGGGATCGTTTTCTTCAAGGGTGCATGATGTCAGCAAACCTGCCGAAATAAGTGCAAAAATCGTAAAACGCTTCATGATGACTCCCTAAATTATCGGGCAATATCAGTTTGAAATCTTTTGACAAAATCCATTGATAAGTTACCTGGATTACGCAGAGATTGTATTAATTCGGAATGGTTTGAAAATATATTGACGATTTGTATCATGGTATGCAGATATTCGAAACAGGGAATAGTATGAATTTATGTCAGTTTTTTGCAGAAATATTAATGAATGAAATATCCTCCACTTTTGTATTTGATTCAAAGTGAATCAATTGTTCATCTTTGCAGAACATGCCGTCTTTAAAGGAAGAATCATAGCTGTAGATAAAACAATTCAAATCATTGACCAATGCAAAAAGTGCGATGTATTCGCTCAGATTGTAGTCGACGTTCAGCTGAATAGTATGTGCAGTTTTGCAGCTTTCTTCAACAGTTTTACCGAGATCGCCATGGTATTTAAGGATTTGAAGATACGTGTTGTCTGCAAAGAGCTGGGTCAAGGAAATGCCTGTTGGCAAGCAGTAAATCTCAATAATCGGTTCGTAATTCCCACTTGTATAAAACTCTGCTCTGAGTTTAACGGTTTGATTATTTGAATTGTATTCAGCTTCAGTAATTTTGCATTTGGTAAGTTCATTCCGGACTTTGCACGAACCGGTTTGGATTTGGCAGGTGTCGCTGCATCCGGGGGATCCGGAGAAGCTGGTTTCTGCGCAGGTATTAGGGACAATATCGTGGCATTTCCTGGAAAAATACTGCCCATCGCAAACTTCATTCGCATCCAGTTTGCCGTTGCCGCAATAAGGTTTGCATTCTCCGGCATCGCAGTACGAACCGGACTCACAGGGAAAATCTTTATATTTACCCTGAATGCACTTTTGAGTTACCGTTTCACCATGACACTGAGTCGCATTTTCTTTGCATTCGGCACAAAATGCTGGCGTATCAATAATACAGCCATTGGGACAGGCGGTATCTTCCCAAATGCCCTCTGTGCTGCAGTTTTGAAGGGAATTTTTATCATCGCTGCATCGAATCGTGCCCGGAGTACAAGTCATGCATTTGAGATCTTTGCATCCGTGCTCGCAATGAACTTTGTCTTTGGTGCCGTTTTCTTTGCATGTGTACAGATCGTACTCGGAACAGTAGGGAACACATTTGCATTCTGCGACATTGTTCTGAATTTCGCAGACATCCTTTTCGCCGCAGGGCGTTCGTTTCCAGTTCTCCTGTTCACAGAAGAGCTTGTCCTGATCATCGCATGCATAGTCGCCATGATGGTAGGTTTTGCCATTGAGTTTGCAGTTTTGTGAGATGCATTTGGCTTCGTGGGATATATCATCTATCCGGCAAATCTGATCCGTGGGGCATTGGGTTGTGTTCCATGTGTTTTCTGTGCATGTCAGAATATTGCTCCCATCGCATTTAACTTCGCCCTGGCTGCATACTTTGGAAATGCAGTCACCCTGAACGCAGATGGTATTTTCGGGACAATTGTGTTCAGTCAAAATCCCCGTATCATCGCAAGTTCCGTAATGAGCTGCGTCCAGACATGTATGATCGAGTTTGGGACATTGCGTTTCCTGACATTTATCTTCGTTCAGGACATAACCATCGCAGCATTCGTTTGTATTTGTCCAGTGACCGGCGTCGCAAATCAGCTTGAAATGATCGTCGCCGCAGTTCTCGCTTCCGGTTTCGCATTCGGCACAGTCTACGGTACTTTCCGAAGCAAAACAATTGCCTCCGAGGCATTCTTTCTGAACTGTCCAGGCGTTTTGTTCGCATTTCTGAATGTTGCCGTCCGGGCCGCAGATCAGCTGACCGTCGGTACATGACTGGGTATCCAGTTTGACACATTTGGGACCGTCTTTGGCAATTTGGCAGATTTCTCCCTGATTGCATTCCTGTTCATTTGGTATTCCATCGATACAGGATTGGATGAATGAGCCTGAACTGCGCGTAATACATTGGGATACTGTGCAGTTCGAAATGCAAGACTGTGTGGCTTCATCCCAGTGGCTATCGGAAGAACATTTGCTGGACGGATCTGCTATGCATTTGCCAGTCTTGCAAAAGTTATTGTCGCCCGTGCAATCCTTGTCGGATTCGCACTCTTTGTCGGTGGATTTGTCCAAACACTGACCATTGGAGCAAATCTGGCCGGTTTTGCATGGCGTTTTGACATAAATGCCGTTCTGGCAGTCATTGAGTGTATGGTTATCGAAGCAGGAGGTGGTTGTACATAAGGTTATTTCCGGATAGTTATCCTGAACACACTTGATATAAAGATCATGTTCATTCGAAAAATAATCGTTCTGGGAATTGTTTTTTTCTACTTTTTCGAACAGACTGCACTCGGAATCAATCTCTGTCCGTTTGAGGTTTTCGAATTCAGTTTCGCATTTTTCATATTTGCTCTTGGCTGAGTTCAGTGCGTCCTGACAATTGGTTTCACCGGAATATCCCAGGTACTGGTAAGTCGAACACTCTTCGACTCTGGCGCAAAAATCTGCTGCCAACCGATTTTTTTCCTTTAGCTTGTCCAAATCATTCTGCGAAGCATCCTCGAGCGTACATGCGCAGAGCAGGCATATCGGGATGAACACAAAATACCTAGTAGATTTCATGGTTACTCCGTTAAGTCAGAACACTCCCCCGCCATATTTTAGCAGGAAAACCATTGATTTGCACATTTAAATTATGGAGGCACCGGCAATCAATCACCTGAGCATGGTTATGTGAGATAAAATTGAGGTTGTACCTGATACTATTCTCCATGTTGTGGCGCGAATTTGGATATAAATACAGCATCGTATTGTGAAGAATAATGCATAATGTCAAGTTAATATCTATTTATTATTGTTTGCGTTTTGCTTCTGTAACATTAATTCTTGGCGAATACTCACCAAAACAGGTTCTGCCAATAAATGGGAATATAATTATTATAAATTCGGAAACTCATCGTTTTGAACCTGGAATTTGGAATTTTGAGTATTTTCACCGTCTCTCTGCCAACAGTTCTGGTCGTCAGGAGCTCTGAAACCGGTAAGGATTATTGGTTTTGCGATGCATCTGACGTGGTATGAAGAAGCCCATGATGGTGAGAATCGGAAACTGGCCTATATAGATTTTAGCGATATAGAAGCGATATAGATCCAGATAACCCAAGGGTTATCCGCTCTCTCCCTTCCCGCCCGCCGACTCGCCGTCCAACCCAAAATACGCACGGTCTTGGCACACTACCCCCTTTCCGACGAAAGGCGTCGTAAAAAAAGATACCAATGTGCCTGGCATGCACGACACACCATCATCATCTACCGCGTCCGGATACGATAATGATGTACACCGCCCCTCGGTCGTTCGTGCATTATATCGGGGGGCATGTCATTAGACAAATCCGGATAAAAACATACGTCACCTCCAAACAGGGAAGGAGCATTCCTTCATTCTCATGATGCCATCGAGAGGGAGATTGTTTCACTTTGGTGTGAAATTTTTTTTACGACAGGATTTGTTTGGGGCAAAAAGCATCGCTTTGGTATTGTCAGAATGCGATTGAAGGATTGATTAACGGATTCAGATAAAGGATAATACGCAAAGATTTGGCTCGTATGGGTCAAATTAATGAAATTGCGTCAGTAGTGTTGAGAGGTATTCTGGATATGAGTTTTAAAAATCCAGGTTTTCATTTAGTGTGGATGGCATGTGTATTATGGGCGGTACCTGTCTGTGCTCAGGAAGACCCGCTTCCTGAGCGTCCGGATTTGAGCAATCCTGATTTGATTTCGTACCCGCCTATGGATCCCTATTCTCTGTCGTTTGTGCCCCCGAAGCCCGATGGGGTAATGAATATTGTTTCACCTTCGGATTGCCAGAATGCGGGCGGCAAATGGGGGCCATCCGCTGACATGATATATTCGATGGATAACGATGAGCTGGTTCGCGTTGGATGCAGCATTCGCGGTGATGCCCAGGGGCGGTGGGTATTTGTAAAACAGGAAAAGTCGTATCAGGATATTCAGAGTGATAAGATCTACGGCTATGTTTGGCAAAAGGATAATCTGCAGGAGGGATGGAGCGTCATTCTGAATGCTCCGAATGAATTTACGCGCAAACTGACTTCATATTCCAATGGAGTACTGGATGGTACAGAATTTGTGTGGAATGAGATGGGCGCTCTGGAAGAAGTCACGACCTACAAAAATGGGGTCAGAAGCGGCAAATTTGAACGTTATCTTGAGTGCCTTCCGACAGCTCTTGGACAATATGAAGATGGCAAACCTGTGGGGAAATGGGATATTTTTGAGGAACCAGGCATGATTAGCATGCGTCGGTATTACGACCGCAAGGCTCTTCAAACTGAACTGCCGGAAGGAATGCCCGCGAACACAGAAGCTTACTGGACTGAATGGTTTAATGGCGACGGTGTTAAAATCGTCGAAGGTTACAGCGTTTCGGATTATCCCGAACTGGAGGGAATTCGCGTCGGGAAAATTCAGCTGTTTACGACAGCAGGCAATCCCTGGCTGAAAATTAATTATGATGCTACGGGCAATGCCAACGATCAGCCGACTTTTGATTTGTGCAAGCCGGAAAATAATCCCAAAGCACCGATCCCTGCATATCTGGATTATGATCATGATGAGAAAAAGGTACTGTGCAAAAATTCTGTAGGCAATGTATATCGTGAGATTTACTTTTATGGCACTGGTGAGAAGTGGAAAACCGTTCCTCTTCAGCAGAATGTGATTGATGGCGTCGTTCATGAATACCATCCGTCAGGTGAGCTGCTTGCGAAGTACACCGTAAAGAAAGGTGTGCCGGATGGCGTGGTCTCCTATTTGACGAAAGAAGGAACTCCGATGGGGGAGCCTTCGACGATCATTGCTGGGATGGGGCATTTTAAGTCCTGGTGGTACAATGGTTATCCCAAGGAAGAGGGCAAGTACTCCAATGGAGAAAAAACAGGTCTTTGGAAAACCTGGTATGATACGGGAAGTCTGGAATCCGAACGGATGTATAAAGGCGGTGTCCTGAATGGCGTCTCGAAAGTCTGGTTTTCGAATGGCGTGTTATCTTCGGAAGTTCACTACCTTCTGGGGACGCGGCATGGACTGGTGACGGCATTTTATACGGATGGGCATGTCGCCTATCGGTATAACTTCAAACAGGATCGGGCTATCGGCATGTGTTACGATTATACGCATGCTGGGCAGGTGGCATATGATACAAACTATACCGACCATGGTCCATATGAGCAGACGCGTTATTATACGGATGGTTCCAAGCTGTCATCGGGTAAGATGTATCCGGGATTCGGCGATGCAATTCGGCAGGGTGAGTGGAAGTTTTATCTGAAAAAGAGTGATACCCCTTGGTATACAGCCGTCTATGATTCCAACGAAATTGTATCTGATGATGCGAAAGCATGTTCACAGATTCGCGGTGAGTACAAAATAGATGAAGAAAGGCGCGAGATCGGCTGTAAAGTTTGTGCTGTCAATCGCGAGAATCCGCTGGCGATGTATCATGTTCGCGAAGCACAATGGATGTGGTACAACGAAAATGGAACTCTGGAGAAGAGGGGATCGATTCATCTTGGCCACATGAATGGCATTTGGGAATACTATTATCCCAATGGCAAACTCATGCTGAAGGGAGAATATCTGCTCGATCGCCGGATTGGAAACTGGACCGGATATTACGAAAATGGAAGTAAGAAGTTTGATGGCCGCTACGAGAATGGTGTCGAATCCGGCCATTGGAGTACCTATCATGCTCAAACCGGCAGTATTTCGAGCGAAGGTGAGTTTGCAAACGGCAAACGCAATGGCGAATGGAAGTGGTATTATCCGGATGGTTCGCTGCATGAAAAGGGCGTGTTTGCTGATGGCAAAGAGACCGGTACATGGACGCAGTTTTATCCCGATGGCAAGAAGAAAGGGGAGGGGGAGTTTATAGAAGGCCTGCGTGAAGGGCAATGGACATGGTGGCGTTCACTGGGAGAGGTTTGGAAAGCCGCAACGTACGTTAAAGGAAAAGAAAATGATCTCAGCGCTCATTGAACGAGGTGTACGTATTCCATGTCCTTCGGCTGTTGTTCTTGAAGATATCGATGTTGAGCGCATCCAACCGGGAGCAGTGATCTATCCCGGATGTATTCTTCGCGGTCGCGAAACCTATATTGGCCGGAATGCGCGGATTGGCGAAGGCGGGGGGGCATTGGTTGAGAATGCCCAGATTGGAGCCCAATCTCGCGCAATGCAGGGCGTTTATCGGGAATGTACGCTTCTGGACGGAGTCATCGTTCGCAATGGTGCAGAGATCCGCGAAGGCTGTCTGCTTGAGGAGGGGGTTGAGCTCGGACATACGGTCGGACTCAAGCAGACGATTTTCTTTCCCCATGTCGTGGCAGGATCACTCATCAACTTTTGTGATGCATTGATGGCTGGCGGCCTCAGCCGCAAGGTACATTCTGAAATTGGATCCTGTATGGCGCTTTATAACTATACGCCTCAGGGGGATAAATTTGCTTCAATATTCGGGAATGTCGTTCAGGGCGTTTTTTTGAATCAGCGCCCCATCTTTATCGGTGGACAGACTCAGATTGTAAGTCCCGTCATCGTGGGGTTTGGTGCTGTCGTCGGTGCGGGTTCAAAAATTACCAAAAATATATTAAATGATCATATTGTTTGTACAGACAGTAAGGTGCTCGATAAAACATTTGAACCCGAAGCTATTCATCGACCGGATGTTAAAGTCGAAAATACATTATATTATATTGAACAACTGGATTATTTGAAATTATGGTATCAGCAGATACGTCTGCCGCTATTCCGGGAGACAGAATCTTCCTTTTTAATGGAATCCGGTTTGAAGAGAATAGAATCGGGGCTGACGGAACGCCGAAAGCGTCTGTCGAAGTTTGCAGAGAAGCTGGCCGTCAGCCTGAAGTATCATCGGGAATGCGGAAATACGCCAGAAATTGCAGCACATGAGAAAGCTATAGAACTGGTTCACGCACCAGCCAAATCCCTGAATCTGTCATCGTTTCCCGTCTGCGGGCATAGCGGGACTGAACAAATATCTTTTGAGGAACTCAGAAAAACTCTTCGGGAAAAGATGTCCCGTGGAATGTCTTATTGTGATGCCGTGAGTTCAATTGAATAAAGCAGAATTCCTCATGTTTGCCGGTATTTTGCGGTACATGAGGAATGTGCGTTTAATTATTTTACAAAGATAGAACGAATATATTCGCGATTCATGGCTGCGATGGCGCCTGTTTTTACCTGTTTCGGACAAACGGCTTCGCATTCGCCTTCGTTGGAGCATCCGCCGAAACCTTCTTTCTGAATTTGAGCGACCATGGCCGAGGCTCTTGAACTTCGTTCCGGGTTTCCCTGGGGAAGCGCGAGGAGCTGTGCGATTTTTGCACCTGTAAACAGGTGTGCGGCACCATTGGAACATGCGGCTACGCATGCGCCGCAGCCGATGCATGCAGCATAGCTGAAAGCCTCATCGGCTTTTTTCTTTGGAATTAGGATGGAGTTGGCTTCGGGCTGCTGACCGGTTCGAACACTGATGAAGCCGCCGGCTTTTGCCACGCGTTCCAGAGCGGATTTATCGATCATGCAATCCTTGATGATGGGCATCGTTTTGGCGCGGAAGGGTTCGATGGTGATTTCATCGCGACCGGCAAAATGGTGCATGTGGAGCTGGCATGTTGTCGTTTTGGGGACCGGTCCATGGGGGACGCCATCGACGACCAGTCCGCAGCATCCGCAGATACCTTCGCGGCAGTCGGAATCGAAGGCGATGGGATCTTTTCCTTTTTTGACGAGAGATTCATTGATCGCATCCATGCTTTCGAGCAGGGAAGCTTCCGGATCGACAGTCAGTTCGAATGTTTCAAAGTGACCTTCGGTATTGGCATCGGCCTGACGCCAGATTTTGAATTTCATGGGCGGTCCATTGGGAAATAATAAAAAGAAAGAAGGCGCGTATTGCAGAGCAATAGCGCCGAAAAGCGAGCTGTATGGGAGCCGTCAGGCTCCCATAGGCGAGCCCCAAAATGATTAATAACTGTTACCACCGGTTTGGTCGCCGGAAACGGAAGCGGTTGGATGACCTTCCACAACGGATTTGAAGAAGTCGATATAGGCGTTACGTGCGCTTTTCATATCGTAAATGACGAAGTGGGGGTTGTCACTGCCGGTGTAGTTGAACTGTATGGATGCACCGGTCGATTTCTTGCCGTCGAGATTGGTCACGTTATTGCTGACGGTGTTGCCGGTTGATTTGGTGAATCCGGCGAGCTCCATGGAATCGCTGACTTTGAAAACCTCACCGATGGGGGGCAGACCGGTTTGACTGATCATCGCAAACTGAGCTGCCTGTGGGGTACTCTGATCACCAAGGCCAATCGTTTGAACGATATTCTTGGGTTCCCAGCCCGCAGGGGGTTCCATGACGAAGCGGCGGGTGAAGCTATTGGGATCGATTGGGTCAGTCAATGGCTGGATAATGTGATTGGTCAGGAACGTGTCGTAGGAGATATCGCCGTCGTTCATACCGAGGAGATAGCCCACCATATCGGCGACGGATTTACCGCCGAGAATATTACCCACAACCTGGATGCCGCTCAGGTCGGGGTGAAGATCGACGAAGCTGAGCATGACACCACCGCCGCCTGCAGAGAGGAACGCATTTTTGATTTTGGGTGTCAGACCGAGCAGAAGTCCGGCTTCCTGAGAACCCTGGCTGTGTCCCATATACATGCCGTAGCTTGGATCGAAAATGACATTTTTCTTATCTTTGGAACCGGGAATCGGGGGCAGGACGAACTTGCCCCTGTCGAGCAGGTCGTAGATCACGAGCATATCGGTGACGGTCTGGCGCCAGCTTTCGCGGACGACCAGAGGATTCTGCATAAGCATCATAATGAAGTCGCCGTCGGAAATTTCCTTTCCTTCTTCGCCGCGTTTTCCATGGAGACTTGCGTCAAATCCGATCATAGCCATCGGAACGGCTTTATCGGTGGGTTTGCTGCCGGCAGCTGTATATCCGCCATTGGCGAGTACGATACCTTCGTCATTGCCCCAGCGGCAGTGAGTATCTGAATTGCCGCCTGTTCCATGACCATAGACAGCGATGGGCCATCCTTTTTCGGGCATGTCTGTTCTTGGCATGACGATGGTGAATCGAACGGTTTCCTCTTTACCCTTCGAAATGAGCTTGCCTTCGTCGTCGAAATTGATCGCTCCCTCACCATCGCCAGTGTAGGGGAATGCTCCCTCCATATAATTGACGGTTTTGAATGTGCCTCTGAAGATATTGACGTTATATTTGGCGACATTCGTTCCGTTTGTCGTTGTTGTGGCCCATTCACCGATAGCGACGCCATTATCATCTGTAACGACCTGGCCTTTTCCGATGAGGTCTGCGGCGATCTGATCCATTTCGACAGCGGCATTGAGTGTCTGATAACCGGTCATGGCGCGGATATCGCTCAGTTTCATGCCGAGTTTGCCATCTTCCGCAAGTTTATTGAGCTGTTCGACATAGAACGACATGCGTTTATTGACGGTCTCGGGGGCAGCCTGTTCGAGGATGTATCGCAGTTTGTTGGACTGATTGAGTTTTCGGCCATTGGCAGTCAGGCAGTTGCCGACGACGCTGATGTGGCGATCTCCAGGATTGGCACCGGCACCGGGAACGGGGCGCATAACGAGGACGTTTGAGGCCCAGGTCTTATTGGCAGCGCGGTGATAGGAGACGTAGAGAGGAACCCGTTCTCCATAATGGCGGGATTGAGGTTCAACATTGATGAGCTGGAAGCAGGAGTCAGCAGACAGCGTATCTTTGGGTTTGGGGAAGTCGTAATTGTCGATGGTGACAGAAGTTCGGAAATAGGAAGCTCCGATGGGGGAGAAACCGGCTCGTTCGCTCTGAACGAGTCTGAAGATCATGGGCAGAAGATCACCGATACTGCCGACGAACGGAAGTTTGCTGATGGTATCCAGAAGGGTATTCTTCGGCAAGGGGTAATTGGCAACAATCGGGTGTCCCTTTTCGTCAGTACGAAGCTCGCTGGGGAATGGGAACGAGAAGAATTCGTTCATCTGGCGTTCAAATGCATCTGATGAAGATTCACCGCTCTGGGCTTTGAAGGGGTCGGTGACGAGCTCATAATCAAACAGGAAGCGATATTTTCCTTCTTTGAGTGAATTGAATTCGGCTTCTGTGACTTGCGGCAGTTTGGGCTGTTCTTCTGGCTTACAGTCTTCTGTGCAGTTTTCTTTTTCATCGTCATCGCAAACGCCATCGCCGCATACGGATTCGTATTGGGCGATTTCTCCCTCATCGCAGTCCTGAGCACAGTTATCTTTTGTTTCCTGTGGAGCTTCACAGCGCCCGTCACCACATTCCGGCGGGCAGTCAACCGGGCAGTTCAGGCGCGTTTCACCAGGATCACATTTGGAGTCTCCGCAATAAACCTTCTCTTTGCAGTCATTGGGGCACGATGTCGATGTTTCATCCAGCTTGCTGCTGCAGGTACCATCACCGCACCAACCGCAATCCTCCGGGCAGTTCATTACGTCTTCGCCGCGTGAATTTTCACATGCTTTGTTGCCGCATTTGGGGGTGCAGTCTGACGGACAGGAAGCCAGGGTTTCGTTATCGGAACATACATTATCGCCGCAGACTTCTCCGCTCTCACTCTGGCAATCCGCGGGGCAGTTTGATGCATTTTCATCGGATTCACAAAGTTTGTTGCCGCATCGGGATCCTTGCTGCGACACTGGGCAGTCCTGAAGACAATTATCGGTGGTTTCACCGGCTTCACATTTATTATTACCACATACAGCAGGTGTGGTGGTCCCGGGATTAACAGATACAGGCAGCGGATCATTCGATTCCGCACAACCCAAAACAGCCAGACATCCCAGAATACTCAGCCATAAACTCGCGTGTTTTTTTAACATGATTCCTCCCAAGAAGATGAAATCCAAATAAAGGCGAGTTATTATAGCGATTGAATAAACCGGCGTCGCGATTTTTTATGTTTTTTTTTGTATTTATTTGAATTCCGGTTGTCGGCGAGCGAGAAGCTGACCGCATGCTCCGCCAACCTGTACGCCTCTGGCTACTCGCAGGGTGGCAAGGCATCCGTGCTGCTGCAGAATCTGGATGAATTCCTGGCATGTTTCCGGTGTTGGGGCATGAAAGCGATCGCGGGGAGTTTCGTTGTAGGGGATGATATTGATATTGTGCGGCAGGTCTTTTGCGAATGCGGCCAACCGGTGAGCATCCTCCGGACTGTCATTGATGTTTTGGATCAGGACATATTCGAGCAGGACTTTTTCGTGGGATCGATACGGCCATTCCAGCAGTGCGCGATGGATCTCCGCAAGGGGAAAACGGCGATTGACCGGCATCAACTGTGAACGGACCTCGTCAGTTGTTGCGTTTATACTTATGGCGAGGTTGGGACGATTGGACGCGGATTTAAGACGCGGCAGTTCTGAGAGAACGCCTGAGGTGGACAAGGTCATTCGAACCGGCGGGATGTTCAGTCCGTGTTCATTGGTCAGTATGTCGATGGCCTTGATGACGTTGTCGGTGTTCATCAGGGCTTCGCCCATTCCCATAAAAACAATGTTGATGGCGTGGGATTTGTGGGGACCGAATTTGTCGACAGCGATGACGACCTGCTGAACGATTTCGTCGGCGGTCAGATTTCGCCGCAATCCGAGCATTGCGGTTGCACAGAAGGCGCAATTCATTGCGCATCCGACCTGCGATGAAATGCACAGTGTTACCCGTGGAGATTTGACGTCTCGTGGCATATGGACAGTTTCAATGCGTTCACCATCCGAAAGTTCATAAATGATGCGGGTCGTTCCATCGTCGGCGTGGATGGTGTCGGCTATTTTGATTTGCCGGCAATCATATCGGGTCTGCAGAAGCTTCTGACATTTGTGACCGATGGAGTGATGGGGATTGCTCGCAGCATCCCAGGGCTTTTGTATCGCGCGAAAAATATGGGGGCCGGAAGCTCTCGCCGGCAAAGTGTCGAGCATTTGTGGTGTTGCTGTGTAGAGGCCCTGGTTATTTTCGATGATGGCACCAATATCTTCCAGAAATGCAGCATCCGCCTGGGTCCAGGATAAATCTTTTGCTTCCCTGAGTGTGAACCACCCAAACTGGCTGTGCTCTGTATCCCTGAAGTCATCGCTTTCGAGCATTGTTCGGTACAAATGCACCCGGATGGTTCGGTCTGTACATTGGGTTTCACGTGTTTCGATGAATTCCGCCGGATAGGCACGGATTCCCAGTTCCTCAAACAATTCCCTTGCCAGAGCTTCGCTATGTGTCTCACCTGGTTCAACTTTGCCGCCCGGAAATTCCCAGCATCCTGCAAAGGATTGCTTCTGGCCCCGCTGTGCGGCAAAAAAACGCTGATTCTCGATGATGAGTGCTGCAACGACTTCAATGGTTTGCATAATATTATGGAGCACTTTGAGCTTTTGGAAAGCTTATACTTATAGGGGGGGATGCATTATTCAATGCTTGGGCTAGGACCTTTGTGATTGCGCAACTCATAACTTCCAACTCAAAGAGAGTTAGCGTTTGGGTCTTGGCGGTTGATTTCGGCCAACGGGAGCCTGATTGCGAGGCAAGGGGGCCTGGTGTCTGACGACCTGTCGTCCCTGGGGAGGCTGTGGACCCACGTGATGGCGCGGTTCCGGAATTTCTTCGGCATCGTCTTCGTCATTGAATGAATAGATGGCGACACAAAGCTGAGCACAGCAAAATATGACTGCGATTTTAAGCAGGACCAGAAAGCTCACTTCAGGAGTCGTGCTCAGCTGCATGCAGACATAGCATACGATTTCGGCAAGTCCGGCACAGGCTGCGACAATTGCTGCATACCGCATTCTCATCAGAATGAGAAAGCCGCAGACGACGATGACCAGATAGAAGGGGATCGTCCAGCCGTTAAACCCCATTCTGGGGAGTGTTTCGTAATCGCCGAAGGCTCCCATAAGGCCGAGAAACAGCACGATGGCACCACCAATGATGCATCCGCCTACTGCAGCCATGCGCTGTCCAAGTGATGAATTGTTGTAGTTCTCGTATATGGCCATTTTGATCAATCCAAAAGAAGTTCAACCTGTTTAAGGGCATCCGTATATAGTACGATCAGCCGATTATCGGCACCAAGGCGAGCAATATAATGGTTGAGGAGTTTTTGATAGTTGGCAACGGTAGGCCCGGGTTTGAGCGTAAACGCATTCCAGAAGCTGTCGAGGGAGTCGGCAACCATTGCGTCGGCAACCATTGTTCGGAGATTGTGGATCTTGTCACAGCAGGAAATGACGACGATTCCCTGCGGGGCTGATTCCATTTTTTCGAGATAAAGGCGGTTGCGTTCGGATTTGGGGAGTTTGTTGCCGTATTCATCCGGGAATGCATCCGAAAGCATCAAAACGTTGTCGGCGATTTGTTTCCCGAACTTTTCGGTGAGCAGTTCGTAGGTTTTCTGCCCCCCCTGATCTTCAATGGTATCGTGCAGAATTGCCGTTATGACGTATTCTTCGGCCTGTTTGGGATCGCTGCAAACAAAACCGATATTTTCACAGACCAGCGCTGCAACAGAGAACAGGTGCGCCATAAACGGCGCAGGGATATTCTTTCGTTTCTGTGCGCGATGCAGCGTACTCGCCAATAGAAATGCCTCATCAAATCGGTCTGAAAGTACAAATGTCGTATAATTCATAGGCGATTCTCCAGCTGTTGGTGAACCTGATAATGCAGCTGATAATATGCTGACCGTTCGGAAGGTTCAACAATTTGTGCAGGAATATGAGGCTTTGCTGTCATTTCGAGTTTCAAATCCCTCATGAGGGCAAGTGCAGCCCCAAATGCAGCCAGATTCTCTGATGTTTCGTCGATATAAATGAGGGCGGATTGCATGATGTCTGCTGCCCACTGTGCGCATTCTGACGGCCAGGGAGGGGAGAGAACGAGTCGAATGGGGCCCAGACCTTTTTGATTCAGGTTCTCGCGCCAGCTTCGGACGGAATACATCAGACCTTCAAAACAAGCTCTTACCAGGTGAGCATTTTCGTGAGCCGATGTCAGACCGATGAGCTGCCATCCGGATGCATTGTGCAGCAGATGCAGACCACCGCTTCCCAGAGGGGCATGCGAAAGCGTTTTGAATAGTATGCGGCCCGAGTGCGGATCCGTCAGAGCACGAATCGGATCGAGGATAAAAGGTGAGTCAAAACCTGGTAGAGACAGGCCGTAGGTTGCGAGAGCTTTTTGGGGGCCGGGAGAAACTTCCAGACGGAGGCTGTCGTTGAACAGGCGCGTCCATTCATCTGCGGTGAGTTCCGATGGTTCATCCGGTTGGGACGCATTATTCTGATTGTCCGGCGTTTGGGCGTCCGGAGCATTATCTGTGTCTGGCGTTTTGGGGATGATCTGTATTTCGAATGCGGCCAGGGCATTGCATCCGGCAGTCCAGTGAGCCCGGATTTGAGTTCCCGCCTGGACAGACCACGAAAGCGGGTTGGATGCGGATGCGTAGGATCGCGCACCATCGCTGTTTCCGAGGCAGTATACGGGAATTCCTGCAAGTCTGCTGAATTCCGGGGCGTTTTCGACACTCAGATTCGCTGCGAGTTCCGGGGTGATACAGGCGACACGTTTGCCCGCAAATACGCGCTGTGAACTGAAATCCGGATGGTAGCCCATGGCCTGAAAAAACATCGCCCGTGTTTCTTTGCTGAATCCGGGATACTGTGAGGGAACACCCAATGGAATACAGGCATCTGCCGAGTGTCCGGTCAGAACCCTCATGACTGCTGCGCCCAGTGAATGTATGCCCAAGGGAGTATTCAGGCCAAGCTCCGGGTAAAACTGCTGCAATCGCCGCAATACGGAATTTCGGTAGGCTTTGCCCAATTCGGGGGTGTCCCCATAATCTTTCGGAATATCCCGTCTGGGAATGGTCAGGGGGGCATCAAAAAACACCGGGGATGCAGGTCCTTGCCGATCGGCGAATACGGCGGTCATCGACTGAGGGGTACTGAGTGCTATGGCTGTCGGCGGTATGTCAGAGTCCGCCCACAGAGCCCGAATCGCGCGAGCAACAGCTTTTCGCAGTTCGGCCATTTCGACGCACCATAGCCCGTATTTGCGCACAAACGACCATCGTTCTGAATACATCCGATGGGATGCGTCCATGCCGAGAGCACAGGCTCCGATTCCTTCATGCGTCAGCGATAATGACCAGATTTCAGGCATAGTTCATTGGTTTGTTTTGTAGAAACGAAATGAAAAGGCGCACTGATGTGCGCCTTTTCGAGGATCAATTATTTGCATTTGCCGTCATCGCCGCACTGTTCGCAGAACTTGTTGTCTACGGGCACGTAGAGATAGCTGTCGGCAATTTTTTTGCAGGTGAACTGTGTAGAAGCAAAAATTACATTGCCGGCGCATTCATACCTGTCGGGATCTCCGGACTTGCATTGCTTCAGACATCCCGCCGTGTCGTAGGCATCATCGGAACCTTCGAATTTCTTATAGGCAGCGCAGAGTTCATTGGTATCGCAAAGCTCGACGGTGATGACTGTCTTTTCCTCATCGTTTTCTTCGCATGTGACGCCGCGTGAACTGTCCTTACAATAGGCTTTGAATTTATCTGCTTCGCATTCCTTGCCGACGTTTTCAATTCCTTCTGTGTAGTCGACACATTTGCCTTCCTTGCATTCCTTGTCGCACTGATCATAATTGGCATTGATGTGATCCAGTCCAAGTTTGCCATTGCCGAGATCGACGCATTCGAGTTTCGTCTGATAGTTTTTATCGCCATCCGGAATACAGCGCGCCAATATTGCGCCCTTTTCCTGGCACGGTTCGTAGCAGCTGAATAACTGAACACCGCCGGATTCGACGGAACCACATACAGCGTTCTCCTCTGTACAGTTCTTTTCGTTTTCGATGACGACGATATGTTTGGATTTGGAATCGCAGGTGACCGGCGTATTATCGATGCATGTATCGTCAAAATTGTCTTTTGTGCAGGTGTCGCCGATTTTTTTATTCGTCGTCGTCCGGCAGATACCGCTGATGCAGGTTTGGTTCTTATTGCAATTGGTCACTTTGAGTGATCCGCTCTCACATGTATAGGCTGTTTTTTCGCCGTCGCATGCACTCACAAAATGCTCTTCATCACAAAGGCCGAGATCTTCCGAAATCATTGCCGAAACGCATTTGGGGGATCCGGACGATGCATCGCAGTATTTCTTGACCGGACAATTCTCGTAAGTCACTTTTCCTTCTTTGCATGATTTGATTGCGGAGCCGTCAGCGGAACACTGTGTTTCGAATGCGCATGAACTCTGCTGGTCAGATTTGAAGCACTCGCCGCTTACACAGGATTCTCCTTCGCCGCAGGAAGTCTTTTTCATTTTGTGCGTGCCGTTGTCGCATTCGAGAATGGTTTTGGCGTCAAAGCATGCTGGCTGAGGCTTTTCCGGACAGGCAACATCATCACATTTACCGTTCGTGCATGTTTCGATGCAATCCTCGATGATATCGGGCTGAGCATTGGCTGCGCTGCAGTTGATGACAGTTCTTCCCAGGCATTTCCGGCCTTTTGTGTCGCAGATTTCAGGGGCCTCGATGGCGATGCATTTGCCATCACTGCAGATTTGTTCATCAGTGCAGGTTTTGACGGTCTTTTCTTTTCCATCCCGGCATTCCAGAACATTGCTGAAAGTACTGTCGCATTTGGTTTTTTTGTAATCACACTCCGGGCAAAATTTGCAGACATTGACGGCCGGATCGCACCCGCACTGGCAGTCGCTGACCACGGTTTCCGTTCCATTTTCGCACTTGACGACTTTTGTGTTGTCTGCATTGCAGTGATCTTTCGTATCCGTGCAGGTTTCCTTTACTTCTGCACAATCCGTTCCGGCGTCGTTGCAGCCGCTCGGGCATGTTTTTACAGTCGATTCAGTTCCATTCTTACATTCGAGGACAGAACCGGTGCCTGTCGGATCGCATTTTTGGCCTTCATAATCGCATGCCTGACACAATTTGCAGATATTCGTCTTCGAATCGCATCCGCATTCACATTTGCTGACTTCAACTTCGTTTCCGTCCTGGCATTTGACGACTTTCGTGTTGTCTGCATTGCAGTGATTTTCAGTATCGGTACAGGTTTCCTGCTCTTCTGCACAATCTGTTCCTGCCTCGTTGCAGCCATTTGTACAGGTTTTGACAAACTTCGAAATGCCGCCTTCACATTTGAGGACAGAGCCGGTACCTGCCGGATCACATTGGGTGCCCTGATAATTACATTGGGGGCACTGTTTGCAGGCATTGACATTCGGGTCACAGCCGCACTCACATTTGCTGACTTCCGTTTCCTGTCCGCTATCGCATTTGACGACTTTTGTATTGTCTGCGCTGCAATGATTGGCCGGATTCGTACATGTCTGCGGTGCTGCTTTGCATTGCGGCAATACGCCGTCACATCCATTGGGACAGTCTGCTGTCTTGTTCCAGAATCCGTTTGAACACTGCAATATTGCAGAATTTTCACATTTCAGTTCACCGGGGGTCGGGCATGTCAAATTGGGCTGGGTGTCGCCAATACACATATTGTTGGCGCATCCATTATCACATTTCGTCGAACTGACCTCCATGCCGCTTGCACAGACGACGAGTCTGGAACCATCACAGATCGTGCCGGATTCTCCGACGCCGCATACTCCCTTTTGCAAATCATTGGTACATCCGGTCAATCCGGTCACTAAACATCCAATACATATCCATAATGCGACGCTGTTCTTCATTTGGGACTCCTTCACCATTCCGGTGCTGTCTGTTCAAGTGGATTAATCAGTCTTTTCTCTGGGTATGGATCAAAGAAAGCTGGCATCTGAGCTCATTAAAAATGGGTTTATCGCAGGGAACAGCATGATGGAAGCGATTTTTTTATTATCGGGGGGAGGTCTCCCCCCGCGCGTCTATTGGCTTTGGGCCAATACGCCGCTCCCCCCTCTACGAACGGCATACCGAACATCCATCATGGACGCGCCCGTCCTTGAGTTCGTCCTGTGTTGCTTTGCGCACCGCAACGACTTCCGCATCGAAATGGAGTACTTTGCCTGCCAGCGGATGATTGCCGTCAACATAGACGTTATCGTCGTCAATGGAAACGATCCAGAGCGGAAAAGGTTTTCCATCTTCTGATTTCGCAGTCATTCCTGCGCCAATCTTAAAGACGGTGCCTTCGGGAAATATGGATTTGGGGACGGCCTGCGGTTCGCCCTCCCGAAGGCCGTATCCGTCTTCGGGAGGAACATCCACATGAAAGCGCTCCCCGACGGTCTTGCCCTCGAGGGCTTTTTCGAGGCCGTGCAGGATTGCTCCATGTCCATGCAGGTATCGCATGGGCGCATCGTGTGTGGCCAAATCGAGGACTTCGCCCTCGTCATTGCTGAGCACAAATATGACAGATGGCACTGTATCAAGCGCCACTTTATCCGTTTGAAGTGATTCCGGTGTTTCGTTTGTCATGGTATATGAATCCTCATTATGCGCCTTAAACATCCCCCCGGGGCGCTCGCTATACATAGGCGGGCTATATTAAAATGTAAAGAAGGACGTGTCCCTGTTTTGTCCGGAATCATGCAGCACATTTGCTTCCGATGCGAATTCATCAAATCTCCGGGGCGTGCGCTTGGGGACGATATAAAATGTTTAACGGCTTAACTTAAGGCTATGTTTAACCACAGTGGATATGTAATGTTCCAAAGAATATGTCTTTCTTTGCTCTGGGCTTTGAGCTTTGAGAATGCACTCACTGCTCCAGGCTCCAAACTCCAGGCTCCAAGCTCATCATGAGTTGTGAGGGTGAGTTGTGAGGGTGAGTTGTGAGGGTGAGTTGTGAGGGTGAGTTGGGAGTTGGAAGTCACGCAATCACCAAGACTTTTGCTAAAGTACAGATAATGTCGACCCTCTGTAAGCTATAAATTCTCATCACTAATCACTAACATCAGTCGTCTTCTTGTTCTC
>JAFRYG010000179.1 GCA_017441205.1 Pseudomonadota bacterium | reverse complement strand
GCTTATAGCTTATAGCTTATAGCTTATAGCTTATAGCTTATAGCTTTTAGAGGTGATTTGAATTATCCGATGCATTGGCAAGAACCTTTGTGATTGCTTAACTCCCAACTCCCAACTTCCAACTCCCAACTCATAAAAGCTCTAAGTTCCAAGCTCCAGGCATATCAACTCTCTGGTAGTACAGAGCCTTATTTTATCGTTTCGCAGATGAGCTTGTCGTCATTGAGTACATTGTCTTTTGAGAAAGGGAAGGGCATGCTGCGGATGACGTTGGGCAGATCTTCATACAGGATGGGCAGTTGATCGCCGACGGCATAGTGGCCTTCGGGCGTCGTGTGCGACGGGAATTCGTGCGTCACCTTTTGTGACGTACCTGGGACGCTGAATCGATAGACGACTTTGAATGTCGGAACATTCTTTCGTCGGATGATGTCGGACGGAACATATTGTATATCGATGATCTCTGCGATGCACTTTCCTGCGCGCTTATAAAATTTCGGAATATTTTTGAGGCTCGCCAGACCTGCATTGGATTTGAGGATGGCAACGAAAAATACGACGCACAGGAGCAGCAGTGCAAACAGGACTTCCGGAGAGCCGGAGATGAAATAGTATCCGACCGGAAATATAATAATAGGTATGGAGAAGGCCAGCAGTTCGGGCGTATATTTGAGGAATGATTCCTTGTAGGATTTGGGCATGTTGTCCGCAGAGAGCAGCTGCCAGAGCTCCAGATTGCCGCTTTGACAGATATGTCTGACGTTGTTCAGGCGCTTCTGATAGACCTCGATCTCTTTTTTAATATAATTTCGCGTCTTTTTCTGCGGCTGCATGTTGGCAGCACGATAGAGAATATCATCGGTTTTTAGATCGAAATCTCCGTTTTGGAACTGTTCGAACAGCTCGATCAATTTATCTTCGTCGCAGAGCCGGTTTTGTGGATTTGCAGAGAGCATCCTTCGAATGACGAGGGAGACGGCTTCCGGGACATTTTGAACGTAGTTCTCGAACTGCAGCTCGAGATCGAGTACGGGCATTTCTTCGGGCGGGACGCCGGTAAGCAGATAAATCAGTACGGCGGCCATGGCGTAAATATCGCTTGCGGCTTCGGGATGTCCCATGAGCTGTTCGGGGGGCATATATCCATAGGTGCCTGCAACCGTTGAGCCGCCGTTTTGAACCTGGGGATTGGCAACTGCGCCAAAATCGATGAGATAGACGGTGTCATCCTCTTTAATCATGATATTGGAGGGTTTGATATCTCTGTGAATGACGCACGGTTTATGGTTGTGCAGGCTATGCAGAATATTGAGTAGCTGGATGGCAAAATGATAGATGCGCTCCTGCGGGAAATGCTGCTTTTTGTTGATCAGGTCGTAGAGCGTGCTGCCTTCGATATATTCCTGAACGATATATGCGGATGGATTGGTGTCATTCAGTGCATCGAAGAAATCGTAGTAATGTGCGACGCCGGAAATATCCAGACTTCTCAGAACTTCGGCTTCGCGATAGAACAGTTCGTATTGTTTCCACGATTTGAGGGATTCGATGTGCAGCTGCTTGATGGCGACTTTTTTCTGATCAGAACGATTGATGGCGAGATAGACGTCGGCCTGAGCTCCCTGGCCTGTTTTTTGGATGATCTCGTATTTATCGGTAAGGGCTTTGGGAAACTCATCACAATTCACCGGAGTATCCAGGCTGCCGGATTGAATGGAGTGAATCCGTTCGTCAGCTTCTGCCGGTGTTTTTGATGCTGCAGGCTGAGAAATTTGTCGTTCGGTATCTGTATGTGGTTCTGTATTCATGATTTGGAAGCCTCCATGGCGGAGATTTCGTTCTGGTATGGATTTTCGGGATTGTATCTGACTTCACACTTATGATTGACGGGATATTGTTTGATAAAATCCTGTTGTTCCAACTGGCTTCTGACTCGCATTCTGAGGGTTTTGAGCGGCATGCTTCCGCCGTACGTACTGTTTCCGACGTCGAAAGTATATTCAGCATGGATATTCTTTGTTCGTCTTTTCATGACGTAGGCGCGGATGATTGCTGTCGTTTTTTCGGTGAGTCTGGATTCGGTGGTTGGTGCGTCGATAAGCTGCAGTTCATTGAATTCCTGGGGACGAGAAACCTTTTTTTTGGTAACTTCACTGGCTGCAGTGACATTGACATCTTCCGTGACGGCACCAAATATTCGCGAGAAGATCGATCTGTAGGGATAGGCGTTCGGATAGTGTCCGTCGATGACATTCTGAATCATATTGATGAGGATCTGCGCATTTTCAGGTCTTTTTTCTCTCTGTGAATTGAGCAGGATACTGAGCAGAGCCTTCATATTATTTGATATTTTATTGGGACAGTTTTTGAGAATGGTTTCGTACTGGAGGTCGAATCCGACGACTTCCAGTTTCCATGGTTCGACGCCGGTGAGCATGTGAAGTGCGGTCGCACCGAGTGCGTAATAGTCCGACTGAATCTCGCATTCCCCCATGAGTTGTTCGGGGGCCATGTATCCGGTTGTACCGGCGATGGTCGAACCGCCGCTGCGTTTTTGAGGATTTGCGACGGCTCCGAAGTCGATGAGGCATGGGCTGATAATGTCTGGGATTGTATACTTTTTGAAAAATATTTTGCAGAAGAAAATAAGTACACAGATAAATAGAATGATGAATCCTGCGATGTATATATATGTTGAGAACGGGTTGCTGTAATATGTATTCACCAGTACTGCTGCGCATGCGATGAGGATTCCGGAAAATGAGATGCAGATAGCTTTGAGATCCAGATGATTTGAACTATTTTCCGGGACTGCGCACAGGATATTGGAGGGTTTGATATCTCGATGAATGATGGGAGGTGTATAGACGGATTCGAGTCGTTCGAGGATTTCAGCAGTGCGCAGCATCACGGCGAGTGTTTCGTTTTCGTTGAAGATTCTGCCTTTATCGAGGTATGCCTGCAGGGAGGGAGCGCGGATATATTCCTGTACGAGATAGCACTCGTAATCACCTGCATTTGAAAATATACTTTCGTAAAATTTTGGGACACCTCTGATGTGTACAGAAGAGAGAACTTCAGCCTCTCGCTTGAATAAATCGAAGCTCTTGAAATTTTCGGCCTGCGACAATTTGAGGGCTTTGATGGCGAGTTTTTCTCCGGTTATTTTGTGTTCTGCGAGATAGGTCTTGCCATTGGCCCCTTCACCAAGCAGTGAGAGATATCTGTAGCGAGCTGAAAGCGCTTTGGGGGTGGAGATTTTGGAATCCATATAAGCTTCAAATCGAGTACATCAGCCGATCTGGTGTATGTTGTCTAAAAAAAAGCGGAGTATTCGTCGAATACTCCGCCTGAGAGAATCGGTGAAGTGCCTTTATAGGCTCATATCCTTAGCCTGTTTGGCGGCATCGTTGCATTTCGGTGTACCGCCGGGGGAATCACCGTAATACAGGCAGAAGTGTCCGCCGAGAGGCCAGCCGCTTGCGGGTTTTGTGTTGCTCTGGTTGGAGAATGGGTGACCGGGATTACCGCCCATGATGGCAGCATGAGGCCGCTGGTGGTAGCCGCATGCGACCCATGTACCGTCCTTGAGCTGGATGGCTGCTGGGCGTGCATTCCAGCTCCAGCTGCTGATTTGTCCCCAGTAATCTTTATCATCGGCTGAGACATTGGGATTCCTGATGCTTTTGAAGACGGTGGTGTCCTGGGGTGTCATTGGGGTGCAGTCGGAGTGATAGTTGGGAGAAGAGTCCCAAGAAACATTGAATGCTTTTTTTGTCGTGAGGTCGATAACCTGCTTTGTCTTTCTTCCTTTATCGCGGGATGCGACTTCTTTGGTGGACAGATAGGCCAAGCCGCCGGCACCGATGACACTGGTATCGATGTTACCGGAATCATTCTGGGTGGTATTCGAATTTTTGGGATCCAGCTCCGTGAATTCGCGTGCGATATAACCGGTCTGTGGGCTTGTGATGTGGAGCCAGCCGTCTTTGTCGGAGTCATAGGTAACGACGTCGCCGCTGTGAAGTGAACCGATGATGGAGCAGTTTTTATTGGGTTCAGAGCGGACGTTGAGACTTCCGTTGACGACGACCTTGGTGGTTCCGGTCTGGTTTTGATTGCCGGATTGCTGTTGCTGTTCTCCAGCATTCTGCGAACCGCCGTTGGGATCTGTTTCCTGGACATATTTTCCGGAAACGTAGGCGATGCCTGACTTATAGTTAATTTTTTTCCAACCGTTGGATTCCGTGCCGATGACAGAGATGGGGGTGCCGTAGGACAGGGTACCTATTTTTTCGTAGGAAGTCCCGGGCCCGGTTCTGACATTGAGGGATTTGGCGTTGGTGTACATGGTGACAGCGGATTGCTGTCCGGAATTCTGATTTTGGCCGTCGTTTGTGGCAGCCTGCGTAATGTTCGTGTAAGCTTTGGAAATATAACCGGTATTTCCGTTGTAGTTGATGAACAACCATCCATTGGTTTCGCTGGAATAGGAGACGGTCGTTCCGTAGGTCAAACCGCCGACTCTCGAGTACTGCGTACCGGCGCCGGATCGGACGTTCAAGCCGCTTTTCGCGGTTACTGTGGCTTTTCCATCTGACATAATTACCTCCGTTATTTTAATGTTACATCATCACTCCTGCTGAAGGTGTATCAAAATGGTCTTCGGAAAGCAATAAACAAAGCAATCTAAAAGGATTTTGTCATTCCTGCCGGGGCTCGTTGCGTACCGCTGCCTCGCCGGTTTGCCGCTATGCCCGTGTGCACGGGCATACGCGGCTTTCTTCGGCCTATTGCGGTGCAATACGGCCGAAGTACTTTTTTTGAAAATAAAATTTGACACACGAAATCAATACGCGTATAAGGCCGCCCGTTCGCTGGAACATCAATGTTCTGCGACGAGATTGAAAACCGAAGAAGAGAGAGAAACAAGAAGCAGAAGTGCGAGCCTAAATAAGATACGGGGTATGGGTAATACCCTTAGGCCCCGCGGATCGGGCGGATCGGGCGGATTAAGGCGGATTGGATTTAAATATTGGAATCGTTCAAACTTTTGAGCGCTCTCGCCCATT
>JAFRYG010000178.1 GCA_017441205.1 Pseudomonadota bacterium | reverse complement strand
GGCGTATTGAGCAGAGCGAAATAGCCGCGCCCGCAGGGCGTATCGAGCCGTCATGGCGACCACGCGCGGTCGCCATCTGGCGAGATAGCCCGCGCCAATACGCACCTACCCCCCATGCGGGAGTGCCCGCAACGCCCCGCAGCCCCCAAACCAAACAACTCACCTCAGTTCACAAAGGGCCATTCAGACACCTATTTCTTCACCATCCTGACCTCGACGCGCTGCTGCTGACCGCCCCCGTCCACGACCGAACCCTCGCGCTCAAGGACAAACTGGCCTTCCTGAACGACACCATTCTGCAAAATGACGCGCGAATTACCCTTGCCCGCGCCATGCACGCCTTTCCTGTCAGAAAACAGCTGAATGTCCGAAACAAGCTCATATCGTCCATCTGCCGCATCCCCCAAATGAACTTCGGCCCGATGGGCAAGTTCAATGCCGCTCTCCTGATCTTCCACGATTTTCCAGTGAGCAGACCTGCCCAGACTCTCTTTCGGCAGAGGCTGCCATATCTGGCGCATGGCATCCGCAAGAATGTAAAGCACCCGTGCCACCTGAGGATTGATATTCGCATCCGGTACAACACTTACCAGACCATCATTGCTCGCCAGCCTCGAATACAAAGATATCCCCGCAAGCATCGCCCCGGCACTCGCCAGTGTGACCTCGCGATCACCATCAAAAACATGCGTCTCCACATCCGAAAGCTGAATCTGAACTGCATCTTCCGATTCACGCCTGCCCGGACGCATCAGCTCAACATCCGTATGCAGCGTCACGTGCGAAGTCCCTCCGGAATCGTATCGGGTCGTCTGATCCAGTTCCAGATGATAAACGACCTTGTCGACGATCGGGGCATACGACAATTCGATCCCGGATCTTCCGCCAATTTCGACATCCGTGACCTTCTGAAGTGCATAAAAATTGGACTTGACCTCTTTCTGAGGCGTCCAGCTCAGCGGCGGCATCGCAATCACGACGGCAAGTCCCGTCACGATCAGTATGGCAATCACACTCAGAACGATCACGCTGCGGCGCCGATTTTCCGGCAGAGCATCCATCGCATCGAGCCGCGCATTTTCCGCACTCTCGCTTGCCGATGCATCGCCGTCAGTTCCAGACAATTCTGCGCCATTATCCGCCCCGTCAATCGTTCCAAATGCTTCCGCTGAAGTTTTATCCTGCATCATGGCACATTCACTTTTATCAATACAGCTCACCATCCGCTGCATCATCAGGCAATCACCTGAAACAGAAAATCATTATCCCGGTTGTCCGTCAATTCAAAAAAAAGCGGACACGCTGTCCGTGTCCGCTTCAACACCAGTCAACCGTTATTTATTCCCATCTTTCTGTTCTTCGGAAACGACCGGATTCAGATTCGCACGAGAAAATCCGTGCTGAGCTTCACGATCATCCAACGTACGTTCGTAAACCTCAATGCGCGCTTTCGCCGAAGCGAGCTGCGTCTCGAAAGCAAACCGCTGTTCCTCATCCTCGCTGGAAAGATTCTTGAGTTTATCTTCGGCTTCCTCAATGAGTCTTTGGGCAACCGCAGGATCAATTTCCGCACTGCCTTCCGCCGAATCCACGAGAAGTGTCACATGATTGGCGCACACCTCAAGCAATCCTGCACCCGAAGCAAAAATATCGCGTTGCCCGCTATCCTTGATCAGGATCTGTCCAGGTTTGATTGTCGAAAAAATTGCGACGTGCCCTGGAAGAACTTCCATCTCACCAAGTGTTCCCGGCAGAATCACGGAATCCGCTTCGTGTTTGAAGACCACGCGCTCAGGCGTAATGATTTTTACATCGAGTCGTTCTGCCATCTTTATACATCCTTGCGAAGCCGCTCGGCGTTTTCAACCGCTTCGTCAATGTTACCAACCATATGGAATGCAGCTTCGGGAAGATCATCAAATTCGCCCGAAAGCAGCGCATCAAAACTGCGAACCGTATCCTTGAGCTCGACATAGCGGCCGGCAATACCCGTAAATTTCTCACCGACAAAGAAGGGCTGCGACAGGAAATAACGAATCTTACGAGCTCTGTTGACCGTGAGACGATCCTCTTCCGAAAGTTCATCCATACCGAGAATCGCAATGATATCCTGAAGCTCGGAATAGCGCTGAAGCGTCGCCTGAACACGGCGGGCAACATTATAATGTTCTTCACCGACGACCAGCGGATCGAGAAGTGTACTCGTCGACGCGAGAGGATCGACGGCCGGATAAATACCGGCGCTGGCCAGCTGTCGCGAAAGAACCGTCGTGGCATCGAGATGCGCGAATGTCGTTGCGGGCGCCGGGTCCGTAAGGTCGTCGGCGGGCACATAAATCGCCTGGACTGACGTAATCGATCCATTCTTGGTCGATGTAATGCGTTCCTGGAGCTCACCCATTTCGGTCGACAGCGTCGGCTGATAACCTACGGCGCTCGGGATACGGCCCAGAAGTGCGGATACTTCCGAACCTGCCTGTGTAAAGCGGAAAATGTTATCCACGAACAGAAGAACGTCCTGATGATTGACTTCGCGGAAATACTCGGCAACCGTCAGACCGGAAAGAGCAACACGGGCACGGGCCCCAGGCGGCTCATTCATCTGGCCATAAACCAGGGCAACCTTCGATTTGTCCTGTTCCTTCAAATCAATAACGCCGGCTTCGACCATTTCCCAATAAAGGTCATTCCCCTCACGCGTACGCTCACCAACGCCGGCAAATACGGAATAACCACCGTGTTTCATTGCGACGTTGTTGATCAGTTCCATGATGAAGACGGTCTTGCCTACACCGGCACCGCCGAACAAACCAATTTTACCGCCTTTGGCATACGGAGCAAGAAGATCGACGACCTTGATACCTGTCTCAAAGTTTTCAACCGAAACGGCCTGCTGTTCAAAAGAAGGAATCGCACGGTGAATTTCCCAGGCCTCAGAAGCATTGATTTCACCGCGTTCATCGACAGGCTCACCAATGACGTTCATAATACGACCGAGAACTGATTTGCCGACGGGAACGGTAATGCCGCGACCTGTATTCACAACCGGCATATTGCGGACGAGACCATCCGTCGAATCCATAGCAATACAGCGAACGACATGCTCACCAATATGCTGGGCAACTTCAAGAACGAGATTGCCTTCTTTCTTGCTCAAAGACGGATTCGTCACGCGAAGAACTGTATAAATCTCCGGCAACTTGCCATCAAAAACGACGTCAACCACAGGTCCGATAACCTGGAGAATCTTGCCATTGTTGCTATTTGACTGTAGGTTCATGTAAACTTCCTCTGAAATTATGTTAATTACTCAAATCCACTACAAAGCTTCAGCACCGCTGACAACTTCGATAAGTTCCGTCGTAATGGCTGCCTGGCGTGCTCGGTTGAACTGAAGCGTCAGGCGACTGATCATCTCTGTCGCATTCCTCGACGCATTGTCCATTGCCGTCATACGGGCTCCATTCTCACTCGCAAGGCCTTCCAGAAGACTGCGCTGAACATGAATCGCAACCGCACGGGGAAGCAATACATCCAGAATCTCATGATTCGATGGCTCATAGATATAAGTCGTCTCGTCCAATGTCGCCTTTTCCTCATCCGAAAAAAGCACGTTGCCATCTGCATCGCAGTTCGTAATAATCGACTGTAGCGGCAAAACACCATCCAGAACCACTGTCTGCGCAATCGCACTCTTGAATACGGTATAGAGAATAAAGACTTCGTCTATCTTGTCATCGGTAAACTTTTCACAAAGCCCCTTGCTCAGCTCTATTGAAAGCTCAGAAACCGGACGTTCCCACGCACCTTCAACCAGTTCCTTCGTAATATTGCTGCCGTTGACGTGGCTCATTGCCTCGTACGCCTTGCGGCCAATAAACAGAAGATGAATGTTCTCATACTGACTGCCGCGCTCATTGACAAACTTCTTGGCGCTCTTGACAATATTGTGATTATAGGCACCGCAAAGTCCCTTGTCCCCGGAAATCACGATGAGAACTACATTCTTTTTATTATCCGAATTACGAAGCAAAGGATGCTGGGAGGCATTCGTCTTTGCCACCAAATGCTCGATCACATTAATAAGCTCATTGACGTACGGACGCGTCATAACAACTGCTGCCTGAGACTTCTTGAGCTTCGAAACAGCAACCATCTTCATGGCTTTCGTTATCTTGCCCGTACACTGAACGCTTACGATATGCTTACGGATCTGCTTGAGATTCGCCATTGTAATTCCTCAAAACGATATGTACCGACCTGCTCAGCCGGTACAAATTATTACTGCTCTTTCGCAGGATCAAACGTTCCCTTGAACGCTTCAAGAGCTTTGTCAATACGGGTTCTCAGATTGTCTTCATCAAGCTTTTTGTACTTGCGAAGATCATCCAGAATATCCTTATGATTGGCCTCAACATAGGTCAGCATCTCGGATTCATAGCGTTTCACAACCTTGACGGGATAATCCTTGAGCCAGTTGTTCGTCGCTGCATAAATCGACAAAATCTGCTTCTCAACAGGCATCGGTACATACTGTCCCTGCTTGAGAACCTCTGTCAGACGCTCGCCTCGGGCCAGAGTTGCCTGCGTAACTGGATCCAAATCAGAACCAAACTGCGCAAATGATTCCAGCTCGCGATACTTGGAAAGATCCAGACGGAGGGTACCGGCAACCTGTTTCATCGGCTTGACCTGAGCTGCACCACCGACTCGGCTGACTGAAATACCGACATTGATGGCCGGACGCGTACCCGCATTGAAAAGGTCCGTATCGAGGAAGATCTGACCATCCGTAATGGAAATCACGTTCGTCGGAATGTAGGCCGAAACGTCACCAGCCTGCGTTTCAATGATAGGAAGTGCCGTCAGTGAACCACCGCTCTTGGGATAACGGATAACCTTGTAGGACGAACCCTTGGACTTCGCCACTTCCAGTGCTTCCTCTTTGCCGACACTGCCCGGATAGATCTTGCCATCCACGCCCCTCTCCGTCTTTTCATCGGCACCGGAATCCACAATGATCCAGTCCTCGCGCATTTTGGCCGCACGTTCAAGAAGACGGCTGTGAAGATAGAATACGTCACCGGGATAAGCTTCGCGCCCAGGCGGACGACGGAGCAAAAGTGCGAGCTGACGATAAGCCACTGCCTGCTTCGAAAGGTCATCATAAATGACGAGAACGTGCTTGCCATTGTCACGGAAATACTCGCCCATCGTGCAGCCGACGTAGGGAACCAGATACTGCAGAGGTGCGGATTCTGATGCCGTCGCACTCACGACGATCGTGTATTTCATCGCATCATGCTTGCGGAGCGTTTCCACCACCTGGGCAACCGTCGACTGTTTCTGGCCAATGGCCACATATATGCAATAAACGTCAGTATTTTTCTGATTGATAATGGCATCAATGGCGACGGCTGTCTTGCCCGTTTTACGGTCACCAATAATCAGCTCACGCTGACCGCGGCCAACAGGAACAAGTGCATCCAGCGCTTTCAGACCTGTCTGCAGCGGCTCATAAACACTCTGACGTGAAATAATGCCAGGTGCCTTAATATCGACAGGACGATTCTCCGTCGCAGCAATCGGGCCAAGGCCATCGATCGGCTGACCAAGCGCATTCACGACACGCCCAATCAGTGCTTCCCCTACGGGAACTGATGCAATCCGACCTGTCCGGCGAACGACATCGCCTTCACAGATCAAATGTGCATCACCTAAAAGAGCACAACCTACATTGTCTTCTTCGAGGTTCAGCACAAGGCCAAATACGCCATGCGGGAAAGCAAGAAGCTCACCTTCCATCGCATTCTCAAGCCCGAACACACGGGCCGTACCGTCGCTGCTCGTGATGACAGTGCCAGATTCCGTCACTTCGATCTGCTTGTCGTAATCCTCGACCTGCTTACGGATAATCTGACTGATTTCTTCAATGTTGATAGCCATCCGTTTTTCCTTAGGTATCACCGGGCCTTACAGCCCATTGTTAAAAGTTAAAAAACTAACTCTTGAACTCCAACGCTCCATTCTGCAGGAGCAATACTTAATTATTTCAAATTGTTCATGGATTCGCGCATGCGCTCAAGATGGCGCTTGACCGATCCGTCAAATACGCGCCCGTCAATCTCAAGACGCAAACCGCCTATCAAAGAGGGGTCAATCCTCTCCTCCAGCAAAACCTCACACTTCATTTTTTCGTGAACACGCCGACGAAGTTTCTCGCGCTGCACCGGTGAAAGCGGTGCTGCAACATAGACAACCCCACGAAGCCGACCATCTGCCTCGTCCCGCAATCCAATAAAACACGAAACAATCTTCGGATAACACGAGATTCGGCCACGTTCCACGACAAGACGAAGGAAATTCTCAAAAACATGGTCGTACGAACACTTCTTCAGAACTTCATCCAGAATCGCCTTGCGGCTGGAACGACGGATATTGGGATGTGACAACGACGTCATCAGCTCCTTCGAACCAGAAAGTATCCTTAAAAAATCATCTGCATTGGACTGAAATACAGTAAGCTTCCCGGTACTCTTGCCAATACCGAACAATGCTTCTGCATATTTCATCGCTGAGGAATTCGAATTCACGGTACTCTCCCACTATATCTCGATTGAAGCAATGCTCTGCTCTATCAGGCGATCACGAAGCGCACTGTCCTTCGCCAGCTTGCTGGCAATTTCAATGCGGGCCTTCTCTATGGCCATATCCATGATCTCCGCTTCGAACGCACGTTTCGCCACACCCGCCTGAAGTTCAAATGCAACCTGAGCGTCCTTCTTCAGATTCTCCACAGTATGCTGGGCTTCGTTGGCAATCCGTTCACAATCCTGAACGGCCATTTCTTCATAGCCTTTTTTAATCTGCTTAATTTCAGCAGGAAGCCTGGACATCTTGACATCGGCGTCAGCTCGGACAGCCTCCGCAAGTTCCTTCGTATGTGCGCTCTCCTGAATATCATGCTCGATCTTGTCTTTTCTGTCCGAAATCATCTTGGAAAGCATCGGCGCACCGAACCACCACAGCAAAACAAAAACAATACCAGCATTGCCGACCTGCGGGGCAAAGGTCATAACAAAGTATTCGAGCGCCGTCGTTACTTCCTTACCATCCAGGCCAAAGTATATTTTCAGGCCATAGTGAAGGCCGAACGCAACCAAAATCAAAATAATACAGACAATAAGCGCTCGCACGCGAGCCGGACTATTTTTCTGTGCCATATCTTACACCAATATTTTGCTGGCAATCTGAACTGAAAGTGCATCGATTTCTGATGCTGCATTTCTGCGGGCCGTCGCCAACTGTTCATCCAGATCAGCCTGCTTCTGTGCAATATCATCCTGAACATCCCTGCGAGCTTTCTCAATCACACCCGCTGCATCCGCATTCGCCTTCGCTACAACATCCCTGCGCTCGCGTTCGGCTACGCTGTAAACTTTCTGTCGCTCAGAATCATACTCTGCCTGAGCCTTCGCTGCAGCTTCCTGAAGTGCCTGAGCTTCTTCCTGGGCACCCTTCGTCAATGCCTCGCGCTGATCGTATGCTCTCAGATACGGAATCAAAACGAATTTGCGAAGCGCAAGAAGCAGCAAAATGAATATGCCGAACTGGATAATCAGCGTAATATCCAGATCGAGTGTCGGGCTTTCAAATGCCAGAAATTGTAACCAAAACATCTTCTCTCCTGTTCGGTGATCCCCCCACAAATCCCAAAAAGGGTTGAATCAGTATCACACCTTCTACTACTTGTCAAAGCACCCTTAACAATTCAGATGCATTATCAAAACACACAATTCCCTATCATTATTTGAGAAATTGTTACTCCATACCTCTGTCATGGCTATAGCATCCGCCCCTGCGATTTTTTTCCGGATCCCGGGTGAGTTGGGAGTTGGGAGTTGGAAGTTGGGAGTTGAAAGTTGGGAGTTGGAAGTTGGGAGTTGGAAGTTGGGAGTTGGGAGTTGGTACCCTATTTACTCGATTCTTTAGCAAGAACCTTTGTGATTGCATAACTCATAACTCATAACTCATAACTCAAAACTCAAAACTCAAAACTCAAAACTCATCATGAGTTGGAAGTTGGAAG
>JAFRYG010000177.1 GCA_017441205.1 Pseudomonadota bacterium | reverse complement strand
TTTCCAACTTCCAACTTCCAACTCATCCCATATCCACGCTGGTTAAACATAGCCATACTTTTTGATCGTGTGTGCGCGCTGCGCATGCGGCCCGCTTTCCCCATATGAGGTATAAAAATGAAAATCAGTTATCCGGTTATTATTACAGCATTATCCATCATCTTTGTCGCATGCTCAGATTCAGACAGCAGCAATTCTGGCGATTCCCCCGCCTGCACCGAGGCAGCCTTCGTAAAATCATGCAATGCCGCCAAAACTGCAGTCACCCAGTGCATCAACGGAATCCCGCAGGATGTTCCCTGTGGATCCGGCCAGGTCTGCAATCCAGCCACAAATCTTTGCGAATCTGCCGCGGCCCCGGCACCTGCCCAAAACCAAAACAAGTGTGATGCCAGTTATCAGCGCGCGTGCAACAGTGCCTTTACCGGCTATACGATATGCGAAAATGGTCAGATCATCGAAAAGATCTGCACGGGCGGCCAGACCTGCAATCCGGCATCCAATCTCTGCGAAACCGCAAATCCCTCCCAGCAGCCTGACTGTACGGAAAGCACCTATCCGCGGCAATGCAACCAGGAACTGACAGCTTATTCCGTCTGCGAAGGCGGTCATATCATCACCAAAACATGTCCCGAGGGCCAGAAGTGCAATGCCGAAACAGCACTGTGCGAATCGCCGTCCCAGCCGCCGCAGACTTCATGTACTCCCGAAAGCTATACGCGCCGCTGCAATGATGATTTTTCAGGATACACGGTCTGCGAAGGCGGACAGATCGTCACCAAAACATGCCCGACGGGCCAAGCCTGCAATCAAGCAACGGCGATGTGCGAATCTCCCGTCACTCCCCCGCCGGAAGCCGAATGTCAGGAAGCCTCCCATGAACGCAAATGTACCGAAGACAAGACGGGATATTCCGCTTGCCGTCAGGGAAAAGTCACGACAGTGACATGTCCTTCATCACAGACATGCGATCCGACGACGGTCACCTGCAAATCCGCAGCGAACCCCGAACCGGAGACCTGCAATGAAGCGGATTATCCGCCATCCTGCCCCAATCCCCATCAATACCGCTACTGCAAAGGTGGAAAAGTCATTACCGAAACCTGCAAAAACGGCGCGATGTGCAATGCTGCCATCAAGAACAAATCCTGCAAGGTCCCCGGCGTCGGCGACAAATGCGATCCCAGCGCGTTTGCCGAAACCTGCTTTGGCACGACCGAAGCCCTGATCTGCGAAGAAGACGGCAGCGGCAGCTACAAAGTCATCAAATTCGACTGCACGTCCGACAAAAATGGACTCAGCAAGGATTTCAAATGCGACATTGCGCCCGATTTCTTCGGCCCCGGACTCGACGTCACGATGTGCTATTCCAAAGGTGATATCTGTAAAAACGAAGGCCAGGAAGAAACCGTCTGTGAATACGACGACGAAGAAGACGTCCACTACACCAACACCTATCTTTGCCAGAAGTTCAATACCGGTTCCTATTACTATCTGCTGGATAGTGAAGACTGTGAAAAAGGCGGAAAGAAATACGCCTGCAATAAAGCCAAAACTGAATGCGACTATTCCAAAAATTAGTTTTTAACGCGGTGCAAAAGTGTCGGATGGTGCTTAGAGCTTTTTTAAGTTGTTAGTTGTTAATCGTTCGTTGTTAGTTTTGGCAAACAATTACAAAGATACCCTTTGAAGAACGATGATTATGGATTTCGCCCCCGGCAACAGACTATCGCCTGCCATAACCAACTCCCAACTATTAAAAATTCTCATCATCCAGAGCCATTTTTTGATTGGCAGGCCTTTGCGCTGCGCGCATACGCCCTGCCCGATGCGGCTATTGGCAAAGCCAATACGCCGCATCCATCGCATATTTATTTGCACATCCGCAGCAATTCGCTAAATTATCGTCTACCGGAATAATTTCTCCGGAACACTCAAGAGCATAGCAAAATGATGTCAGGCGAATCAAAGAGTGCAAATTCAGTTCATCCATGTGGCAATCCCCTTTCGGACAGCCCATCACCGAAACACAGCATGAAGGTGCCCGCAAAGCGCATCCCCCGGATTATGGTCTGTTTCGCACTGGCTGCAGCTGCTGCTATTCCTGCGCCAGGATGTACCCTGGACGAAGCTCAGAATGTATGCGGCGGAAACTCCCAGCATCTGGGGTTTATCATCAATGATCCCTCCGTTCCGATATCCGGCGAAGACGAAGAGGAAGACGGATACAGCGACATTCAGCTTTATCTTTCGCTCATTGACGATCAAAAGTGCCCCGAAAACTGGTACTGCGTCGATGTCGTCAACACAGGCAAGGTCATCGGCGAAGCCTGCAGCCGTTGTCCCGAATCCAATGAAGCCCTGTGCGGCTCCTGTACGAACGTCTATACGGACCCCAAACATTGCGGAAAATGCAATCACAACTGTGCCAAAGACGAGATTTGTACAAACGGCGTATGTCTGAATCCAAATCCTGTCACGACAGAGAACAAGACGCAGGATACGCAGACGACCACTGAACCGCCCGGCGGTACGACGCAGGATCCTCCCAAAAACGATGAAGAAATCAAAGATCCGCCCCAAAAGGATCCGGATCCGCCCGTAGATCCGCCCGTAGATCCACCAGTGGATCCGCCGGTCGAAACGCCCCCCGCCTGCAGCGAAAACCAGCATTTATTCAACAATGAATGCGAAGACGACACTATCGAACACTGCGGTGAATCGAGGACAGTCTGTGCCAATGATATCGAGAACTGGAAGACCGGCAATTGTGTAGATGGATCATGCTCTCTGTCGGAATGTCAGGACGAATATCACGTATACAATAACCGCTGCGAAGCAGATTCGCTCGAAAACTGCGGCAGTCATGGTAACCAGTGCCGACTGGATCATGCATCGGCTCAGTGCAGGGCAGGTTCCTGCAAGCTGCTTGAATGTGATGCAGACTACTATTATTTCAAAGGTGCCGATCGATGTATCAAATCGAACGAAGGCATTTATATTGATGCCTGGGGAATGGCATGGGACAAGGTTAATCGCGGCAAACTGACGCATCCGTATGCCATTCAGGCATGCGAAGATCTGGGAGGCCGATTGCCGACCCCCACGGAACTCTATCGCAACAACAGCAAAACCGGGATTGACGGCCTCGGCAAAAAAACGGATACCACCGGTATCTGGACAAATACCACAGACAAAACAAAATCCCAGGTGGAAACCATTGCACTCGCAGATGGAACGATGCGTGCATCAAAGATCGAATCGGAACTTGCATTCCGATGCGTCTGGGATCCGGCAAACAAACCAATTACCTTCAGCGGTATCAATTGTCATGGCGATCCGAACAATGATCTGGGAGATCTTTGTTCCCACATTAAGATTGGCAATATCGAATATACGATAGATTCAAAAGATCGACCGCAGCAATACTGGTTCCAGGCCGCCGAGGAATGCCGAAAAGCCGGCGGCAGACTGCCGCTGATTGCGGAATACCCGGCGTTCATTGCTGATAAACTACCCAATGGTTCAAACGAATATGCATTCGCCGATTTGGCTGCAGGCATCTGGACGTTTCGATGGAAGGATACCGTCGATGCCAGCTATAATATCCTGAGCAATTATCAGGGAAAGGAAGCCGCAGGCACAAAACACAGTTTCCGATGCATCAGTGAACCGGTTCGTCTGCAGGAAGACGGCAACCCGATTTTTCCGCAGCCGAAGGCCCAGAATGCATTTATGGTCGATCCGCTGTTGAGAATCGATTCATCCCCGCGTCCCCCTGCTCCCTACTACCAGGCAGAATTGCAATGCATGAAAGACGGCGGAAGAGTTGCCCGCATTGACGAACTCTCGGCTGCCATTCGAGCCGGACTCTCCTGTCCGAACAATGATCCAAACGCGCAGTACCTGACATCCAACCATGAATCCACATTGAACATGGTTACCCTGAAATTTACGGAAATCCATGACAGGTATTATCCAACCACCGACGCTCGCTCGAAAATAAGCATCAGTAAAGAAGCACCTTACTACTGCACTTACCGGCCGGAGCTGGATTACAATTACGACAACCTCGCTGCAGATATATCCGCACCGGCAAACAGTATCATAAAGTATGACACATCCGGTGTATCGCACTATGTCATGCCTTCCACCCCATCCCCAAATCTCGTTTTTAACCATTATGCCATCGCCATGCGCTCCAATATGCGCATCCCAACCCTTGCCGAACTGTATTTTCTTCTTCAGTCCGGCCAATCCGGGCTGACGAACTGTATGGGAAAAAGCGCCGAATGCTACGAAATAACATCCAGTGCTGCATCAAACACATGGCTCGGATTCCGCTGGCAATTCACCGATGCCGGTACTGTCGACATGTCTGCAAGCGATTGTGTTAAAGGCTTTGAACCCAAAACAAACGGACAGTTTTTCCGACGTTATGCCGTCACGACGATCCATTAGCGTTGTTGTTTGTGACTAGTTCTCCATTTTGCCTCTCGTTCTGCCCCCTGAGCGGAGACCATTTGACTACTGCTTCAACTCGCTTTCCTGCATTGGCGTTTTAATAATAAGCTTCTGTTAAATCTTTTACTAACCATTGATTTCACTATAAAAATTTCACTATAAAATGTGAAATGTAATATGCGGATTGTCTGCATCTTGTTTTCAATACTCAAAAGAGAATGACGATATGAAACGATCATCTTTTATATTTTCAGTACTGACAACCGTCGTATTTGTGCACGGATGCGGATTACCGGAAGCGATTCCGATGGGTGAGCCATGTACCGGAGTAGACAGAGATCATATCACCTTTGCCCAAGGCATCTGTGAAAACAATAGCTGTGAGGAAAATATCAAACACTCGCTGAGCAAGAACCATTGTCCGGATGGACTTGCCTGTTTTACATCCAAAGATGGCGTGAATTCATGTAAACCGGCATGCCGCGTAGGCGAAGCCAAATGCGGTGGAGAATGTATCAATCCGGAAGGGGACATTGAATACTGCGGAGCCAAAGCAGGCGGAAAGTGTGATGATCCAGATCCCGATTCCAATGATTATGCGGGAGAGAAATGCGAAGACGGAAAAACCTGCCTGTCGGGACAATGTGTTTCAAATGATTGCCCGGACCCGGACAGACAGCATCCTGTCATGAACTCCGACGGCACATTCACCTGTGAAACCGATTCAAGTGCCGCATGTGGATCGACAGATGTAAAATGCAAAGAAGGTGAATCCTGCATTGCAAAGAAATGCACGAAGGAATGCGGAAGTAAAACGCAGGTCGTATGCAACGGGGAATGCATTGAACCAAGCACTGATTCGAGATACTGCGGTGCGAAGGAAAACTGCAAAGGAGCATGGAATTGTGAATCCATGGGACAGCAGTGTATCGGCGGAAAATGCACTACCGTTGACTGCAGCAATGAAGGAGAAATGCTTTGCAAGCTAGATGGCGAAAATAAGTGCATCGACGTCACTTCTGACGCAAATAACTGCGGCAGCTGCAATCGAAAATGTGAGGAGAGTGAGCCGCTGCATGCCGAAACGAGAGGCTGTGATAAGAGTGAATGCGTTTATGCCTGTGAGGATGGATATCAGAATTGCGGCACAGACAGTAAGCCCAACTGTGTGGATTTGACCAGCGACAATAAGAATTGCGGGTCATGTGGAAAAACCTGCGAAGCCAATGAATATTGCCAAAACAGTACCTGCAACAAAAACACTTGTACGGGAGAATACGAATGCGGCAAATCCGGACAATGCTTAACCCATGATCCGACGGGATGCGGCAGGGAATGCAAGGTTTGCAATGTTGATTTAAATTCATACGAATCCACCTGTGATGATGTCGGTGTGTGTCATGTCGTAAAATGTCAGAATGGCTATCACTTCGTTTCGGACACACAGATGTGCGAACAAAACGCTCAGACATCATGCGGCAGTACAGATAAAAGCGATGCCATGGATTGCACATCCCTGCCCGATATCCAGGAAGTTCAGTGTATCAATGGAACGTGTATTATCGGTGAATGCAGCGCAGGGTATCATCTGCATGAAAATACCTGCGAAGCAGACAGCGATGATAATTGCGGCGCACATGGCATAAAATGTGTCGTTTCCAATGGTACATCGGCGTGTCAGGGTGGTGAATGCAAAACGACGGCATGTGATTCCGGATATCATCAGGAAGAAAATTACTGTACGGGCGATAACATCAGCAGCTGCGGCGATCAGGATTGCAGCAAGCTGCCCGGCTGGATGGCTGGAAATTGCATCAATTCGACCTGTATAGCGACGGCATGCGACAAGGGATATTATCTCGACGCCCCCGCATGCAAAGTCAATGACCAGGATAACTGCGGCACAAAAGGCAAAAAATGTACGGTTAATAACGGCTCAGGAAGCTGTGATATCAGCAAGGGCGAGTGCGTATTCGAAGGCTGCAGCTCCGGATTTCACAGGGTAGGCAGCGAATGTATTCAGGATTCGGTGAGCGCATGTGGTCAAAACGCAGAGGATTGTTTGTCAAAAACCGGCTGGAAGACGGCCGATTGCAAATCGGGGGAGTGCCAGGCAACAGGCTGCGAATCGGGTTTCCATCTATATCAAGAGAAATCAACTTGTGAGAATAATAGTATATCCAACTGTCTGAGCCATGGAAATGCCTGCAGTGATTCCAATGCCGTCGGCGTAAAATGTGACGATACCAAGGGATGCCAGGTGAAGGGATGCAATAAAACCTATCATGCATCGGCGGATAATTCCAAATGCGTCATCAATTCAAATACTGAATGCGGGGCACCGGGTCTGAACTGCACGACCCCCAACAGCACTGCACACTACACGTCCGCAACGTGCGATATAAACGCCGGCGTTTGTTTACCTCAAAAATGCGCTACCGACCCCAATGAATATGTTTTACTGAATAAAGTATGTGTTGAAGGCTGCTATCTGGTTCAAATCAATAATTACGGGTCGAGTGATTATTACTGTTGCCAAAAAGGGAACTGGGAATACTGCAGACAAAGCAAATCATGTAATTCATGCAGATCACTCGGTATGGTAGATATCAACGGAGATATGACCTATGAAGCGGGCTGTATCACACCTGCCATGATCAAAGAACTTGAAATCAAGAATTACACAACCCAGCAAATCTATTGTCCCAGGGAAATCTGTGAAGTCATAAAGATGAACCCGTCCAATTTTACCGGTGCATACCTGTCCAATCTTTATGATATTCTGAATAACTGCTTTGTTAACATGAGCGCCGGGATAATTTATTAATTCCATGTAATCCATGGTTAAATGCGACAGACCCGAACCACATGTTCGGGCTGTCTGATGCCGATTATTACTTGGTGAAAATGAAATCTGGTGATAATCGTGCATCTTCATTCGGCAAAAGCCGGAGTGTTCTTGCCTGTGAATGAGGATTAGATGTTCTGTATGACAAGCGTGTCGATAAGCTCTGAGCCTGGCGCTTAGAGCCTGGAGTTAGTGACTGAATTTACAAAGCTCTAAGCCAGGAACGACACAATGGCCGTACACACCTTATTAAAACGATAAGACAGGAGTATTATGTCTGAAGAACAAACCATAAATGAAGAAAAGCCGACGCTGGGTGCCACGATCAAGTCGTTCCCCGGTTCGTACTGGACCGCGAACGTTATGGAAATCTTCGAACGCATGGCATGGTATGGTTTTTATGCGCTCTCCTCTCTCTACATGTGTGATGCAGTTTCAGAGGGCGGTCTTGGCCTGACCTCTGCAGATCGCGGCATTATCCAGGGAGCAGTGACCTTTCTCATCTATCTGTTCCCGTTCGTGACGGGAGCGCTCGGCGACCGATACGGCTACAAGAAAATGCTGCTGATTTCGTACTGCATTCTGGCCCCATCCTATCTGCTGCTGGGGCAAATGGAGACGATGCCGACATTCTTTGCAGCCTTTTTGTGCGTAGGCATCGGAGCATCCATTTTCAAGCCGCTCGTCGTCGGAACTATCGGGCGCGTTTCGAACGAAAAAACCGGATCGCTGGCCTTTGGCATATTTTATATGATGGTCAATATCGGCGGATTTTTCGGGCCGCTTCTGGCCACGACTCTGCGTTCACAGGGATGGCACTACGTCTTTATCGCCTCGGCCGCATGGATAGCACTCAATATCCCGATCCTGCTGCTTTTCTACAAGGAACCACCGCGCAGTGAAAATGAGTCCAAAAACAAATCTTTCAGACAGGTCATGACAGAAATGTTCGAAGTCATCGGAAATGTCCGTTTCTTCATCATGTTTTTTGTCACCCTGGTGATGTTTGTCATGGGATGCAAATGGTACCCCATTGAGCAGGTGGCATCTGCAGCTGCTGGCTGGATAGTTCTCAACACACTCGCCGATTTTATCCTGAGAATTGCCGGTCTGAAGCATTGGTGCATGCGCGCAGGCCACAAGCGTTTTCTGTTGTTCCTGCTGCTGCTGTCGAGCTTCTGGATCGCATACAACCAGCTGTTTATCACGCTGCCGCTCTACATCTCGGATTATATTGATTCCACACCGGTCATGAATACCATCATGACACTCGGCGCGTCGCTGGGAATGGACACCTCTGCCGAAGGCACACTTGCCATGGTATTTATGGACAAGAATGGCGGTCTCAAACCTGAACATTTCGTCAATATCAATGCTTTCTGCATCATCTTTTTCCAGGTTATCGTTTCGATACTCAATGCCCGAATCAAGCCGCTCATTGCCATCATGATCGGCATTTTCCTGACAGCTATGAGCTTTTTGATGATCGGCTACGGAGCTTCCCCATGGCTCATCATCGCCGGCGTCGCCATCTTCAGCTTCGGCGAAATGATGGCGTCCCCCCGCGCCAAGGAATATACGGCGCACGCCGTGGCTCCGCGGGACAAAGTCGGCATGTATATGGGATACTACATGTGGAGCAACGCAATTGGTTCGCTGTTCGGCGGTATTCTTTCGGGCACACTGTACAAACAGATTGCCCAGGACATGCACAATCCCACGATGATGTGGACGATATTTGCAGGTCTTTCGATATTCTGCTGCATCCTGATTTACATCTATCATCATTTTGTCGGACGAAAAGTGAGTGGGTAGCGGGAAGTGGTTGGTAAGGTGCGCGTATTCGGCGCAGCCGAATAGCGCACCAGCGCAATCCGTATTGGCCATGGGCCAATAGGATGCGCCCCCCGAACAAGAAAAACGTCAAATTTGTGAAATGAAATTTGTCGTATCGCAAGAAAACAACTAAAAGACACCCGGATTGTCTTTGTCCGGAGGAATTATGAAAAAATCGACAGGCATCATCATTTTGGGACTTTTGCTGGCAGGCTGTGCATCCTCAAACAATTCCGAAGAGCTTCAGCGCTGTGAGTACAACGGCGAAGAGTTTTTCTGTCCGCAGGAAAGCACATGCGGTCCGAGTCGATGCATTTACAATCCGGATGAAGAATGCGGCATTACGCTGACGAAATGCGAAGCGACCGAAAGCTGCCAGAACGGCGTATGCACATGCAAAGCTACGGGAATTGCCTGTTCCGGAACCTGCTGCACGGATGGTTGTTTTGCGACCCAAACGGATCCGAATCACTGCGGCGGATGCAACATCAAATGCAATCCGGGAGAAGCATGCGTAAACGGCAGATGCACGGCGAACTGTCCGGAATATATGGATCCGTGTCTCGTCGACGATATGCCGGTATGCGCAGATTTAAAACGCGACGTCACCCATTGCGGAACCTGTGAAACGCGATGTCCATCCGGTCGTCTCGACATTCATGTTAAAGCGAGTCAGTGTCTGGAGGGCAGATGTATCCCGATTTGCGAGCAGGGATGGTCGGACGCCAACAATGACATCAGCGATGGCTGTGAAACTCGCAGCAACTCGACTTGCGGCAATGCCCTCATCGAACCTGGCGAAACTTGCGATGGACTTCATCTCAATGATCAGACCTGCGAAACCCTCATTGGCATAGGCTCTGAAGGTAAACTCCATTGCAACAGCAACTGTACGGGGTTTATTACAGATGACTGCTCGCCATCGACTTTGTGCGGCAATCAGGCCCTCAATCCCGGTGAAGTCTGTGATGGAGACAATGTCGGATCTGCGACCTGCGAACAACTTGTAGGTGCCGGTTCTACCGGAAAACTCCGATGTGCAACGAACTGTGCATCCATCGACAGTACAGGCTGTTCAAAGCCCAATACATGCGGCAATCAACAGGTGGATGGCAATGAAAAGTGCGATGGATCTGTTCCGAACGACGTAACCTGTGCCAGCCTGGTGGGCCCAGGTTCGGAAGGAACCGTCGGATGTGCAGAGAACTGCGCCAATTTTGATATTTCCAAATGCACGAGAGCATCGGTCTGCGGCAACAGCATCATCGAAAACGGCGAGGAATGCGATCAGACTTCATTTGGAGAAAAAACGTGTGAATCCGAGGTCGGCAAGGGATCCATCGGCAGTCTGTTGTGTACACCGCAGTGCACAATCGATAAATCCGCCTGCTCTGCGCCCTCCACATGCGGAGACAAGACCATCAACGGCCATGATGTCTGCGATGGCACACAGCTCAATGGCAAGAAATGCGAAGATATCGTCGGCATTGGTTCCAAGGGAACGCTCAAATGTGCTGCAAATTGTGCAAACTTCGATATATCTGGCTGTTCAGCACCTGCCTCCTGCGGCAATAACCAGATTGAGAATGGCGAAGTCTGTGATTCCCAGCGCCTGAACGATCAAAGATGCGACACATTCATCGGCAAGGGATCCACGGGCACACTCAAATGCAATAAGACCTGCTCCGGGTACGACTCGACGGGATGCAAAGGGAATGCGAACTGCGGCAACAATAAGATCGACAGCGGCGAAGTCTGCGACAATACAAAATTCAACGGTAAAACCTGTGAATCCGAAGTTGGCAAGGGTTCCAGGGGATCGCTCCGATGTATCAATGACTGCAAAACCATCGACTACTCTTCATGCAGTGCCGCAAGCCTGTGCAATAACGGCAAAGTGGATACGCATGCCGGCGAAGTCTGTGACGGAACCGATCTGAACGCCGAAACCTGCGAATCGATCGTCGGAAAGGGATCCAAAGGAACGCTCAAATGCGGATCTGACTGTTTGTTTTTTGACATTTCGGGCTGCAGTCCCTCAGAATACTGCGGTGACGGAAAAATACAGAGCAATGAAAAATGTGACCTGAACAATGTTGCAGGCCGAACATGCGAAGACCTGGTCGGAACTGGTTCTTACGGCACACTCTTGTGCAAGAAGGACTGCATGGACTATGATACGTCGAACTGCACACCCGAAGATACCTGCGGCGACAATGCGATCGAAGACGACGAAAAATGCGACGGAGATATGCTCAACGGCTGGACCTGCGAGAAACAGGTCGGTCCCGGTTCGACGGGAACCCCCAAATGCAATGCGACATGCAGCGGCTTCGAAAATGGCACATGCACCCCGGCATCGACCTGCGGCAACGGCAATCTCGACACCGGTGAGGACTGTGACAAAACGAAGTTCAAGGATGGGGTCACTTCATGCAAAACCTACAATTCCAAACTCTATACATCGGGTACGCTCAAATGCACTCCTCAATGCACGATCGATATCAGTGGCTGCAAAGGCACGACGGCAGCTGTCTGCGGCAACGGCACCATCGAAGCCGGCGAGGTCTGTGATAAAACCCAGTTCAATGGTGCAACTTGTCAGTCCATGCTCGGCAAACCCAATGCTACCGGAACGCTTAAGTGTTCGAGTGACTGCAAAACCATTCTGACGACGGACTGCAATTACTGCGGAGACGGCAAACTCAACGGCGATGCCTCCGAAGACTGTGACGGCACGGACTGGATGGTAAGCAGCTGCACAGAGTATTCTCCGCTTTATTCGGGCGGAACACTCAAATGCGATAATACCACCTGCCTCTTCAATGATTCAGGATGCATTCTCAGAAGTGTCGAATATCAATGCGAAAATGACAGCGATCTGAGATGCACGAACGGATCTCCCGCCAAACTTCAGATGTGCGTGGACAAGATGTGGCAGGATATTGAAGAATGCAAATCACCGCTGCCGATTTGCGATATCTCGCGCGACGAATGTATGCCAGTCAAATGGTGCAGTATCAAATCTGTCCGCAAGGAATCCGGAAAGTGGGTGGGATACAGCCGCATTCAGCTGGAATCCGGCGTCGAACCGAGCAGCGCTTTTCTCTTCTGTACGCAGGATCTGAACCAACCCGTCGAAGACTGGGATGCTACACTCGTCAACGGCAAATCCGATATTGTATCTGCCGATCGCAATAAGTCATGCAGTGATTGCGGATATAATACAGAATACGTCACAGATATGGAATTCACCATGCCTTCCGGCAAATCCTACTGCACTTTCGTCTATAGTTTCGAAACGTCCAAAGGTTCCAAGGATTATGCATGTCCGTACAATGGCGGTCTTCCCTTCCCCACAAGGAATCTGAAGATGACGAAATCCAATACATTCAACGTCAGCAATTGATTTTAATGATGAGTCAGAGACGTGCCGCAGAACGTCGCAAACAAAGTAACCCCTAAAATTGCCAGATTCTGAAATTTGCGATTACAAAGCCCCTGTTGGGGCTTTTTTCGTGGATTCAGGGCATGGGTCGAAATCGATATCAAAAATACATCCAAATCATCGTCATGACAGGCATTCTGGCCTGTCTGACCTGGACATCCGGCTGTCATGTTTCGGGTTCATCGGGTGAAGTATCTCCGACTCAAATCCCCGCCAGCGGCAATGATAAAGACTCCCATTCCCTTCCTGTCGATTCTATCCTCGAAACACATACCGCAGCACTCCATGCCTTTGAATCCTTTAATGAAGATGAATCCGGCTTAAAACCGGTATTCAAGCCATGCATCGATGTCCAGACCCCGGTGGATCAGGCATGGATAAAAGCCATGAGCCGACGCACCGACGGTGCATGGCTGCTTTTTGCCCTGCGTCTGTCCCAGGCGAATGCCCAATATCTGTCCAAAGCCATATCCATCATCGACATGATTCGATCGCACGAACATGATTATGAAATCGAAGATATCCTCGATTTCCATCAGGGACGGATGTGGCTGGCCCATGCCCAAATCCAGGACAACGAAGATCCCCAAAGTGACTACGAACATGCGTATCAACTGTTTTCGAACGTTCTGAAGAACCGCAAATCCCCCTACTATCACCACGCCCGGGCGGAAATCCTCAAAGTTTCTCATTTTCTCAACAAAGATGTATCGAAGGAACTGGAAGAATTCATCCGTACCTATCCGGATTATCCGGGATTGCTCGATTTTAAGCTGGCTCTTGCGACACTTCAGTTCAATGCCGGCAAAACCGATACGGCGGTTCAAACCGTCCAGGATCTGGCTTATCTGTATCCCTGGTCACCGATTGCCCCGAAAGCGAGGCAATGGCTCGAAGAACGCAGTCAAAGTGATCGTGCCCGGACTTTTGAAGAGGATTTTAACCGGGTCGACAAACTCAGGCGAGCGCGTTTCTGGGACGAAGCCGAAGATGCTGCAGTTCAGGCCATGCCCGAATATCCCGAGAGTTACCAGCTCATGGTCCAGCATGCCAGGATTGCCTACGAAAGGAGCTATCACGAGGAATCCGCGCACCGTTTCGAAACGATTCTCGAAAAGCTGGATGGACAGGTCAAAGACAAACTGCGGCCAGCCGGCGTCATTGCCTATATTTACCGGGCCTATGCCTATGCCGGGAATTGCCCCAAAGCCCTCGAATATCACGCCATCAATGCCGCAAAACTCGGCAAAAAGGACAGAGCGCGCGCGACGATGGAATTTGCGCTTTCGTGCGGCGCACTGGATGTTGCCTGGGAAAATGCCAAGACCGTCTATGCAGATGCGACAGACGCCAAAGACCTCTATCAGTACGGTTTGATCGCATATCTGAACGGCGAATACGAAACCGCGAGACTCAGATTCGCCCAGGCTGCCGACGATCTTTCCGGAACGTACAAACGGCGCGTCAATTATTTTATCGCCCAGTCCACTCTGAAGAGCGCACAAAAACAAGCGAATTCGCCGAATTCCGGCAATTCCGAGACTGCATCTGCGGCTGTCCGGAACGACGAATCTCCCAAAAAAGCCGAATCCAAAAAATCCACTTCGAAGAAATCTTCCGCAAAATCCAAAAAATCTTCAAAAAAATCGTCCAAAAAGAAAGGCCCCAAAGCGATCCAGCTGGCACCTGCAACCATCGAACGTGCGAAATCCCAGTTTGAAGCCCTGATTGCCGCAGATTCGAGTGATTACTATGCTATTCTGGCCCATTCGCGGCTTGCGGAACTCGGCCGCGAACCCGGCCAGTCTGCGCCACAGACGCCCGCGATACAAACTTTTGGCGAAATTACACAGGATCCGGAACCCCTCAGGCCCTGGTCGATGGAATTTACCTACGACGAAAAAGCCCCCCTGAGCGAGTTTGATACGCAGGTAGAGCAGCTCAAAACGGTCATTCCGGAACTTTCGAGAGTTAAATTCCTGCATGAAGCAGAGCTCTATCACGAAAGAAATGCCCTGTTCCGGACGGTAGCCATCGAGGCCATGGGCATCACGAAGATGTCCAAACGACCGACGACAGCCAATCTCTGGACGACGAAACTCAGCATTGACGGGCATCTCGTCGACAACCGAAAAACGGATACCGGCGTCTGGGGATGCGAACTCAGTGATTATTATTTCGACCTTCCCCCCAAAAAAGACACCAAATCCCGCGCCCCCATCGCAGAACGCCAGGCAGCCATCTATGACAATGCAGCCCAGATTCGTTCATTTATCACGAATACCCTGCCGGCATTCCACGATTATTACATGGCGCGCAAATATACTCCTGCCCCCAAACAGACCTGCGGCAATGAGCAAAATCTGAAGGCCTGCTCTACTTTATATCCGCATGCATTTTCGCAGGCCGTCATTCAGGCCGCTCAAAACAACCACATTACCCCGGATGTCATCTGGGCACTCATGAATATCGAATCGGCCTTCAACCCCGATTCCATTTCGCATGCAGATGCCTACGGACTGCTTCAGATCATCCCCATGACCGGCTACAAAATTGCCAATGCGATGAATCTTTCGGGTTTCGGGCCTTACGATTTGATCGAACCGGCCAATTCGATCCGCATGGGAAGCTGGTATTTTGCGCAGATTCTGCACAAATTCCACGGCAATACTTCCCTCTCGATGGCCGCCTACAACGGCGGCCCGCATCAGGTCGCCCGCTGGCTTACGGCCTATGCAAAACAGATCGAACAGGATGCATTCATCGAACTCATTCCCTACGATGAAGCCAGAAACTACGTCAAAAAGGGAATGGCCAGACTGCTCATTTTCCATCGCATTGATGAACACAATCCCAATGCATTCTTCGAAATTCCCAACGAACTTCCGCAGAATTTTGAAGAAATGCCCAACTACTAGACAGCGCCATGAGTTCAGACATCATCATTCGCCGCATGAATATCGAAGATCTCAATGATATTCAGAAGCTGTATGCCCAGCAGGTCGATGCCGACGACAACCCCCTGACATCGCTTCGCATGTCATCCAAACAGCACGCCTGGGAAATGCGCAGACTGCGCCAGCAGCTCCTTACGGAACAACGATATCTGGCATACGTCGCCGTCGAACAGGATGAAGCCTCTCACAGCCAGAAGATGATTGGCTATGCTGCAGCCATTCTGGAGCAGCAGGCCCATCTTTTTGAAGTCGACACCATCGCCTCCATCGAAGAATTGTGGGTGTCAGGCGAATACCGACGTCGCGGCATCGGCAAAGCCCTCATCGAGGAATTGCTCTGTGACATTTCACGCAGCGGCATCGACTGGGTAACCGTACACATGCCCGCAAGTGCTGAAGATGCGCGAGCATTTTTTGACAAATTCGGATTTGAACAAAAAAATGTTGAATTGCAGATCAAACTCAATGAAAACTGATATATAAAGAAAATAATCAGACGCAGCGAAGCGCCTTTTTTTCCATTTTTCAAGGACACAATAACCATGCAAACCAATGAATCCATGCGCTATTTTACACCATGGAGCGATTCCATCACAGAAATACTCGGCGTCCACCTTCATCGTTATCTGATGCCTTTGCTGATGGATCATAAAATCAGCCATCTTGGCGTTCTCGTTGGTTTTGAAGCCAGCCACATGCCAGCCATCGCGCTTCAGGTTTCCGCCTACGGATCCGAAGTCATTAAATTCGATGCGAACTATGCCAAACTCGTTGCCGAAGCACGTTCGCACGAAGATCTCGCAACGCCGCTGACGCGCGAATCCGATGGCAAAACCATTTATCTTTATCCGATTCTTTCGATCTCTGAACCCGGCCGTGAACATATCCATGCGTTCGTCATGACCGAAAACGCCAAACTCATGGATGCCGATATTCTGACGGTTGCCCTTCGCACGCGCATCAATGAAGCCATCCGTTCATTCCGCCACAATTCCCTGCGCATCGTCTTTGATGAATGCGAAGGAGCATCGCCGCGCGAATTCCTCGATCGCATTCTCGATTTGATTCCCGTCTGGTGCGGCTCCGACCATTCGGCATGCCTGATGCTGTCAAGCTCCCTCGAATCGATGGTCATGAGCAGCGTCGGTCCTGCGCATTTCCAGATCGTCAATGAAAAAATCTACTGCGGCCCCCAGGACGAAGACAGACACTACGAAAACCTTTCGTCACTCGAATTCGTCGTCACCCACGACGGCCAGTCCGGCCTCGTCGGACACGCATTCGAGGAAGTCCGCCGTTCGAAATCCGTCGGTCTGAACATCTTCATCGGCGACAGCGAAACCGATGAATGGTTCTCGATGGGCGAAATCCAGAAGAGCGCCCACCGCGTCGCCACTCACTCCTATCGCCCGAAAGAAAAGCTCACGGTTCTGCTGCCGCTTTTGTGCAGCAACGAAGTCGGCGATCAGGAACTGCTCGGATTTTTGTCGATCAATTTCTTCGAAACCATGCCCCTGGCCTCCCTCACGTCGCGCGTACTCGAAACACTCGCCACGCGCCTCGGAACCTACCTGCACCGGTCTTCTTTCTTCAGCCTGTCGGCCCAGCAGCTGTGGCTCCTGGAATGCGTGCGCGAAGAACAGGTCGCCGTTTCGCGGCTCTATCACAATGCCGGCGAAAGCAAACCCGATCTCGCACTGCAGGCATTTATCAAGAACGTCAACAAACTCGTCGCACAGTCCACGCAAATTCCATGTTTTGCCGTCGGATACCGCGCCGTTTCCGAATCCGGCGACGATATCCTTCGCTTTACCGATCCGCACGGATTTACTATCTTTAACGACATCGATCTGCCAATCTATCCGGATTCGCCCACAGAATCTTCACTTTCGACGCTCGCCGTGCGCCTCAACCGCGTCATTACCCTGACCGGCGGCGGACTCCGCGACGGACATACGGATTTCAAAAACGAAATCTACGTCAACGAAACCAAAGGCATTCTGTGCGACGGCCGCCTTGAGGACAATCTCGGCCCCGACTGGCGAAAACTCAGCGACTACTACAAACCTTCGCGTGAAGGCAGCTATGCCACGCTCTGCTACCCCATCCGCATGAAAGATGAGGTCGTCGGCGTCATTGCCGTCGAAGTCGATCGCGATACCAACTGGGTCTGGTGGACAGGATTCGGTTCGTACCTGTTCTATCGCCTGTTGTCGAATGAACTGGCCGCAGACTTCAGTCTGCTCGGTCTGGATGTTCCGGAAGCCTGATTTTTGGGGAAGCAGGCCTTGTGCCGCCCAAAGGGCGGCCCTACGGCCATGCTCAACGCCGCTATGGCTGTGCCATACGCGGCGTTTTCTTTTTTATGATGACAGGCGCCGGCGTATTGGCCGGACAGGCCGATAGACGGCGCACATGTGCGTATTGGCCAAAGGCCAAAAGCACATGCCGAAAAAGAAAAAACAAACAAAAAACATGACCTTTCATTGGCCATTTTGCGGGAATGAGCGTATAATTAAAGCCAATTTTGGGCGTTTCCCGAAGGAGGTCCCCATGTCTCGTCAGCATCTGTGCGCTTTTGTTGTTGCTGCTCTGATTGCAGTCAGTTCAGGTTGTGCCGAAACCCCCGATCATTCGCAGGATGCCTCGCAGCCGGGAATCAATATTTCGCCCGAAATCACGCTGCCCCTGATGGAAAGCGGCCCTGCCGGTTCGTTCTATATCGCGCTGACATCACCGACCAGCGAAGCACTCGATATTTCGATCACGGCCAATCATCCCGAAAAAGTCGCAATCTCGGCGAACAAAATCAGCGGATATTTTTATCCCAACCCCAAATCCATTGAGGTTCGCTGCATCGACGATTACGTCAACGATGGCGATGAAGATGTTGAACTCACTTTCAGCATCACCGGCAATGATGCGCAGTATCAGGGCATTTCCCTGACGCGTACCGTAAGATGCCAGGAAAATCCTGCAGTTCCCACGCGCGAAGCCCAGGACGATTTCTGTCCGGACAATCCCGACAAAACCACGCCGGGTGTCTGCGGCTGCAATATGCCCGACACGCCCGAAAATACAGCAATTCTCTCGGACGGTTATCCCCAGTGCCTCACGCATTCTGCCGCATTGGGATTCTACAATGACGACAATGAACTGAGCATCCTCGAACCCGATGATGTATTCCTGACGGAACTCGGTGACAGCCAGATATTTGCGGTTGCCCTGAGTGCAAAACCTGCGGCCGATGTCGTGGTTCCCATCGAATCCTCTGATCCGACCGAAGGCACCGCAGACGTCACAGAACTCGTGTTTACTCCCGAAAACTGGAACGATCCACAGTTCGTGACCGTGACCGGTGCCGACGATGATAAAGTTGACGGCGATGCTTATTTCTCGCTGTTTTTGGGCCCAGCCCAGAGCGATGATGTGAGTTACGACGGCGTGACGAGTGAACCGCTGACATTCGTCAATATGGACGACGAAGACCCCGTCGCCGACCTCGTGATCAGCTCGACAGATATCTCAGTCCACGAAGGCGGCGTATCTTCCGAACTCTACGTCAAACTCGCCAAAGCCCCGATGGAAGGCGAAAATGTCGAAGTCAACGTTCACTTCAAATCTTCCGACAGAAAAGAAATCGTCGTCACCCCCGAAGTCCTGACTTTCGATGCCGAAAACTGGGATGATCCGCAGGTCGTATTGCTGCGCGCCTTCAAGGACAAATACGAAGACGGCAACAAAAACGTCGAAATCACCATCACCAGCGACAGCAACGAAGAGTGCGGCGAAGCCCTGTGCTATCGCGACAGAACGTATGACAAAGTCAACGTCACGGTCGTCGATTCCACGCTTTCGGCCGCAGAAGCAGCCAAGAAAACCGCCAATATCCGCATTATGGCTGCCAATATCACATCCGGCAGTGCACAGTCCTACGATCCCGGACACGGCATTCACATCTTTAGAGCCGCAAAACCGGATATCGTCCTGATTCAGGAATTCAACTACAACAAGGATTCGATTGCCAATTTCGTCAAATCGACGTTCGGCGAAGAATATTCCTACACCCGCGGCAAAGGCGCCATCCCGAACGGCATCATTTCGCGCTATCCCATTCTCCAAAGCGGTTCGTGGGAATCCAACCGCGTCGTCAACCGCGAATGGGACTGGGCCGTCATTGATATTCCCGGCGATCGCGATTTGCTCGCCGTCAGCGTCCATCTGCATACCGAAGACAACGCCATCGAAATGGGACCGCTCCGTACGCGAATCGATAAAAAGATAGATTCCGACGGCCGCGATTATTACGTCGTCATCGGCGGTGATTTCAATCAGCCAAACTGGTCACCAATTCGCAGCAATTTCGGAAGCCTCTTCACTGTCGGCAAATCCTATGCCGACTGGCCGATGGATCAGCTCGGACAAATCACGACGAACGCCAAGCGCGTCAAACAATACGATTATCTGCTCTGCAGCACGGAATTCTGCAAATACGAAACGCCCGTCGTCATCGGCGAACACAGCTATCCCAAAGGTCACGTCATCGATTCGCGCGTCTACAACAAAAAAGGCGAACTCAAGACCTTTGAACCCGTTCAGGCCAAGGATTCCGGTGCAACCAATATGCAGCACATGGCCGTTATCCGCGATTTCAAATATCGATATGCAGATTGATATGGTTTTCCATATCTTAGCCTGGCGATATATCACACGCGCTATGCAGCGCGAATGCTTGTTTTTTTATTCGCTTACGCGGCAGGGGGGGCCGAGATTCGCACCGTCCTATGAACGGTGCGAATCGCAGAGCCCAGTGAGCAACGGCCAGACACGAGCTGGAACGCCAATAGGCATGGGAGGCGAAGTGAATGGCTAATTGCGAACTGAGGCGCATTGTTTGGAATATGGGGATAGGTTACCCCCGCACGCTTGTTGGGGCTATCGCAGTTGCGGGTCGAATGTCCATCCTTGGACATTCCTCCCTCGCCTCTCGCCGCCGTCCATGGCGACGTAGTCAATTAATGCCACCTATAATTTAAAAGCATTGAAATATAGAACTGGTAAAATAATATGATCTGTCATTCATTACTGGAGACCATTCAATTCGGCGAAATCCTCGGTTCACATCTTCGCGCCGGCGACGTCATTGCCCTTCGCGGGCATCTCGGCATCGGCAAAACCCAGCTCGTACACGGCATTGCCAAAACCTATCTCAATGCTGATGTACACGTATGCTCGCCGTCTTTTACGATCATCAATCAATACGAAGCCAACGGACGATCCATTCATCACCTGGATCTGTACCGGCTTTCGACGCTCGAAGAGCTCGAATCGACGGGCTACTGGGATATCATCGAGGATCCGAATGCACTGATTCTCATCGAATGGCTCGAGCAGGTCGATCGTGCAGATCCCATCGATTTTGTCACCATCGACATCCGGTTTACCGACGAAACCGGGGATCTCTCTGCATCCCCAAGGGAATTCATGCTTCTGGGACAGGGGGAACTCTACGAACGCCTCAAACCGTTGTTTTGATTGCCCCATCCCTCTGAATTCCGCTTTCCTCTGGTCAATCGAGAACTTTGGTTGATTTCCCGTTTTACTTGGGCTTACCCCTGGGCTGAGTTCTGACGCACCTTCGGTGCTGATGTTTGTGTTCGTTGATCATAGCTTAGGGAAGGTCTGATCAATTGACCTCTCCCACCAGCACAAGGGCTATTGAGTTCTATAATTTCCAGACTTTATGAAAATTGCAAAAAGCTGGATGTTTGTTGGGGCTAAGCCCTGAAGGGGCGATAAGAGTACAGCCCGGGGTGGAGCGTTAGCGCAACCCCGGGAAAGATGATTACCCCCAATGTTTTAGCCCTGAAGGGGCTACGTTCTTGCCTCCCTCTCCGTAAACGGCGAGGGGGAGTGGGTTTCAGAAATATAGAATTAATTATTTAGAGGTTCCATAGAGATTTGAGCTTTGATAATACCCCTATGCATCAGGCTCAGAACTTATCAGCATTCATATCAATAAAAAAGCCCCGGAGAATATATATATTCTCCGGGGCTTTTATACATTAAAATATATTAATTCAATCAGATTCCATCCAGATCGAGTTTCTGGGAAGCAGCGGGTTTAATCAGAGAGGGTTTGGCTGCGGGTTTATCTGATTTGGAAGGAACGGGCATATCCAGTCCGACCATATTGTAGACATCCTTGACGGGAGGAACGGATTTCATCAGTGAGCTGAGGAAATTCGAAGTGGTGGAAGCACCATCCTGACCACCCATCGTATCCCAAACCGTGATCTTGTCGATATTGACACCCTTGATGGCTTCGACCTGCGTTTTGACGAGGTCTTCGATCTTGTCGGTCATCATCAGGCGGACTGCAGCATCGGGATCGCCGTTGGCCGATTTGACGAGCATCATGAAGCCTTCTGCACGTTTGGCCAGCTGTGCCTTGTAACCATCGGCCTCTGCCTGCATGCGGACCAGAAGAGCATCTGCCTGACCTTTTGCTTTGCGGCGAATGGCTTCAGCTTCAGCTTCAGCGGCAATTTCAATGCGGCGTTTTTCGATTTCGGCCTGAACGAGGACGTCGGCCTGCATCGTAGCTTTCTGGCGTTCTGCACGGGCGAGTTCTGCTTTTTCTTCGGCAGCATAGGCCTCGCTGAGAGCTTTAGCGTTCTGGACTTTTTCTGCCGAATAGGCACGCGAACGGGCTTCTGCTTCGGCTTCGCGACGTTTGGCTTCCGAGAGCGCAATCAGTGCTGCAGATTCGTTTTCGGCCGCGACGGCATCGGCGTTTTTGGCTGCGACAGCAGCACGCTGTTTGGCATCGGCTTCCATTTCGAGAGCCTTCGTTGCAGCGGCATCCGCAGCAAACGCAGCACGCTGATTCATCTTGGCCTTATTTTCATTAATCTCTGATTTGGAGTTGGCTTCAGCGATGATTGTACGTCTTTCCTGTTCTGCCTGTTTTTCAGCGGCGACAGCCAGTTTCTCCTGCTCAGCGACGGCTGCACGCTGTTCGCGATCTGTTTCAGCAATGGCCTTGGCTTCGAGCATTTGTTCTTTCTTCACGCCCGTATTACCTTCACGGTTTCTGGCGGCAACGTTGCGCTTGGCTTCGTTGACGGCATTGGCTTCGGCTTCCTGACCCAGTGCTTTGATGTATCCGGATTCATCGCGGATATCGGTAATGTTGGCGTTGATGAGTTTAAGACCAATCTTCGAGAGCTCAGTTTCGACGTTTTTCTTCACCTCGAGCATGAATTTATCACGCTGCGTATTGAGCTCTTCGATGTCCATCATGGCAATAACCTGACGCAGCTGACCAAGGATGATTTCGCTGGCAAGGCTCTTGACCGCCTGACCATTCAAGCCGAGCAAACGTTCTGCTGCATTCTGCATAACGCCGGGATCCGTCGAAATGGCAATCGTAAAGCTCGCGGGAACGTCAACACGAATGTTCTGTTTCGAAAGCGCGCCTTCGAGACTGATGTTCAGAGGGAATGGTTTAAGATCGAGGAACTGGACTTCCTGAATAATCGGCCAGATGAGCGCAGCACCACCGTGGATGCACTTTGCTGATCTCTGACCGCCGCCCACCTTACCGCTGATGACCATGACCTGGTCCGCAGAGCATCGGCGATACCGTTTTAACAAACTGAAGAAAAGTACCACAGCAACAAGGATAACTACTCCAACCAGAATCAAGCCAAAATCAAGTTCCATCACCGCTTCTTCTCCTTTGGTTTCCCTTGCTATGCCGACGGCATACGCAAGGGTGCGCGCCTATTGCATACGGCGCGCAAACAATTAATGACTGAGCAAATGCTCGCGACTGACAATCCATTATCTCGCAATATCGAATGCTTCACAAACACTTTCTAGCAAATCTCTTCCGATTCGCGCTGAACGACGAGCGTTCCATCGTCCTTCAAATCGACGACGCGAACTCTCGCTCCTGTCTCTATGGGTTCCTTATCCATGCTGACAGCATTATAGTCGCTGATTTTTTCATTCAACATCAGATTGACTTTGCCTTCACCATCGTCCATGGCTGGAATCATCAGATAGACTTCTCCGATCTTTCCGATGGCGTCTTTCATATTCACATTCCCCGATGCCTGGAGTTTCAGCATTCCCCGCATAATCAGAGCCGAAACGAACATCATGATCACACCGGCCACAAAACCGACGATCAGCGAGATAACATGAGAACCTGTTTTATCCAGACAAGCCAGAACAGCCCATGAACCCACGGCAAAAAACGCCAGAATCCCATTGAGTGAAAAGAAATGAAGGCCACTGCTGGTGCTATTGATTTCGGCGGGCAAACTATCGGTCGATACATCATCCGGAACATCATCCGGGACATCATCCGGAACATCGTCAGGCATATCTTCCAGTGCATCCATATCACTCATGCCGCCGATACCAATCATCATCAAACCGGCTTTAATGACAAATGCACCACTCGCAATGATCGCCAAAACGAATGTAACTTGTTCAAACACCCCAAGAGAATGAAACCACTCCATCATATATCCTGCCCTCCGTCAGAAAACGTAGTAAATTTACTACATTACCGGAACAAAATAAATCGCAAACGCAATGCTTTGTTAGTTGTTGGCAGATAATAAAATCAGACACGCCCCGCAGGGGCGTAACATCTGAAGCATTATTTATGTTCATATAATTCGGAGTCATCACGAAAATCAGCGATATTGGTTTCCACAAGCTTCAATCCGATCTTAGACAGTTCTTCATCGATATTTCGCGTAACCTCAGATACAAAGGTATTTCGCCGCGCATTAATTTCCTCAAGCTCCAGCCTGGCAATCGCTATGCGCAGCTGTCCCAGAATGATTTCAAGCGCAAGCATCCTGACATACCTCAATTCTTTCCCAACCAGATGTTCTGCAGCATTCGGCATAACATCGGGATCCGTCGAAACGGCCACCTTAAAAACAGCAGAAACGCCGACACGATTATTCATTCTCGAAAGCGCCCCCTGCAAATCGACTTCCACAGGAACGGGCTTCAGGTCCAAAAACTGAACTTCCTGAATAAATGGCCGGACAAATGCTCTCTTTCCATGAATACATCTGCATTTCCGACTGCCAAATTTATCAGAAATGACCATGATCCGGTCATCCGGACATCGGCGATATCTCAAAAAGATAAAAATCCCCAGAACGACAACGATAATAACGATAATCATCACTACCGTGGGATCCAATACGATTTTCATTTTCATACCCTCTTCAGCAAAGCCCATCCGGGGCGAGACTGATTTTATTATACATTAATTCAATAATAATTTGTACAGACGTGTCGCAGCACGTATTCAACATCTTCCGGGGTTTATGCACTTCCGGGAGGCACACACGGCTGATTATATATTATGCATTAACCCAATTATAATTTGTACAGACGTGTCGCAGCACGTATTCAACATCTTCCGGGGGTATGCACTTCCGGGAGGCACACACGGCTGATTATATATTATGCATTAACCCAATTATAATTTGTACAGACGTGCGAACCGCACGTATTTCCTTCACCTCAAAATTGCTAAT
>JAFRYG010000176.1 GCA_017441205.1 Pseudomonadota bacterium | reverse complement strand
TGTCGACTCACTGCTCGTTCTGGCAAATCTGGTTTTTAGCGCATTTTTTCCCGCCGCATAGCTGCTGCTCCCCACCGTCCTGCTTGTCGACGCACTGCTCGTTCTGGCAAATCTGGTTTTCATCGCATTTTTTTCCGCCGCATAGCTGCTGCTCCCCACCGTCCTGCTTGTCGACGCACTGCTCGTTCTGGCAAATCTGGTTTTCACCGCATTTTTTCCCGCCACATAGTTGCTGCTGCTCTCCACCATCCTGTTTGTCGACGCATTGCTCGTTCTGGCAAATCTGGTTTTCGCCGCATTTTTTTCCGGCGCATAGCAGCTGCTGCTCCCCTGCGTCCTGCTTGTCGACGCACTGATTGTTCTGGCAAATCTGATTCGCGCCGCATTGGTTTCCGCCGCATAGCTCTGTATTTGGTATGCAGACACCATTTTGGCATGTCTGATTGGCAGTACACTGCGGTTGACATGGATCTGATTGGGAGGCAGGGGAATCCTGTGAATTATTGGATTCTGAGCAGCCGGCAATCATGAGACAAAAGATGCTGAAGAAGATGGCTTTTTTCATTTGATTTCCTCAATTGGCACATCATTGTGCTTTCGTCATGAGAGTTTAGGTAAGAATTGAACAGAGTGAAAGATGTTTATGCAGAAAGAATATCATGGGCTATTCTTTGTTGTACGATTGGGATGACTATTATGCAGTTTTTGTGAGGGAACTGGTACGGGCCATCGTTTGCTCATTGCATAGTTCGCTGACCAAATTGCGGCACCGCGTATGCCTTTGGCATAGCGGTGCCTGTGAGCCGTAGGTCAGGAACTGACCAAGGCGAACCCAAAAAAGAAAAAAAATCGTACTTCAAAGTGAAACATTTTCATTTGGATGGCATCACTATGATGAAGGAATGGGCCTTCCTCATCGAGGTACGTATGTATTCATCAGGTTTTGTCTAACGGTAAGCTCCCGACATAATGCGCAGACGACCGAGGGGCGGTTTGCGGCGTCGAAGTTTCGGACGCGGGCTTTGATGCCGAAGTGCTGTGCATGCCAGGCACATCGGGATGCTTTTTTTTACGGCGTTTGACGCCGGAAAGGGGGCAGTGTGCAAATTCGCTGGAAGTTTTGGGTTAGGACGGCGAGTCGGCGGGTGGGAAGGGACCGTGAGCTAACACCCAGTGTTAGCTATATTATTGGTAAAATCCAGATTCACCCACATGTAGTCTTTGTCGTATGCAGACAAGTAGAGAGAAGATTGATTTATATTAGATATATCGCAACACACAGCGACTCGCCGGAACGCAGATGATTTATTTTGTAAAGAAGTGCTGCGATACGTCTCTAAGGAATCTCTGAATAATTGTCAGGTGCGAACAAATGGGGTTGTATAAAACTGCTCCCCTTGACCCATTGGTGAAAGGGGGGACCAATTGAGCATGTTTTCTAACGACCAACAAGTCATCAAATATATTCGACCTCACAAATTGTGACGTGCCGCGTCTCTTTCGGGGTCTTGATGGTCACGCTCGAATCGACGGATTTGCCCAAAAGCGCCTGGCCAACCGGAGACTGATAGCTGATATGGGTGTCGTCGAGCGTATCGAGCGGTCCGACGATCTGATACTTGACCTCTTCTTCGGTATCCTCATCGAACAGCGTGACGGTTGCACCAAAAAAGACCTTATCTCCGCGCGGAAGCTTGGGATCGATGACCTGCATGTCGGCGAAATTCTTATTCAAAAAGCGCATTCTGCCATCGATTTCGCGCAGTCTTCGCTTGCCATAAATATATTCGGCATTTTCGCTGCGGTCACCCTGGGCCGCAGCTTCGGCAACTTCGTTGACGACCTTGGGACGTTCCACGGATTTGAGATATTCGAATTCTTCCTTGAGGGCTTTATAACCATTGGTCGTAATATAGGTTGGCATCGGGAACTCCTTTTGTGAGTTGGGAGTTGGAAGTTGGAAGTTATGCAATCACCAAGGGCCTTGCTTAAACATCGGATAATACTGTTCACACTCAAAGCTCAAAGCTCAAACCCAAAAGCGCCGTCGTATGTTTGCGCTGCATCTGTGCAGCGCAGGCATAGACGGTGCAAGCGAGCTGTAGCGGCGTTTTACGCCGCAAAGCGAGCAAAGCAAAGAAAAGAAATCAGAAAATACCGACTTTTTGGGGATATCCGCCGGGAGCGATGTGAAACAGTCCCTGATCCGTGATTCTGAGTTCCGGAATGACGGGCAATGCCATAAAACTCAGGGCAGCCATCGGACGTGACAAGGTAACGCCGAGGATTTTTGCGCAGAATTCGTCCAGACGGACTTCATCCTCGATGACCTGTTCGGCAGGCTTGTCGCTCATCAGTCCCGCGACGGGAAGCGGAAGTGTACGTGATTCCCGGCCCAAAACCGCTGCCTGACCGCCGCCCATGTCGCGGATGATTTCGGCACAGCGCATCATGTCGGCGTCGTTGGTTCCGACCACGACCATGTTGTGAGAATCGTGTCCGACCGAAGACCCGATGGCGCCTTTTTGAATGCCGAAGCCGCGAACAAAGGCGATGCCAAAGGATCCCGAACCACGATGGCGTTCAAAGACGCAGACCTTGGCGATATCCCGGCTGGGATCGGCCAGCATCAGACCATCGGCAATCAGCGGCGCAATAAAGCTTTGTCTGGTCAGTATCTGGCCGGGAACGAGGTCGATGACGCGCGCATCACGACCGGGCTCAGCAGTGACGGCAAGTTCCGCCAAAGCAGGCAGACGCACATTCATCGTTGGGCGAAGGTGGATGTTTTTGGGCGATCCGGCGGGCAAAAGATTGCCATCGAACACGACGCGCCCCTCGTGAATCACAATATCCGGCGAAAACTCGACGAGATCCGGCGCAATGACGATGTCGGCCTGCGCCCCCGCAAAGATTGCTCCGAGTCGATCTCCGATGCCAAAATAAGTGGCTGGATTCAGCGTCGCCATCTGCAGCGCACAAATCGGATCCACTCCCGCAGCGACCGCCCTTTTTACCAGATGATTGATATGTCCGCGCCCGATCATGTCCGTCGGATCGAGGTCGTCGCTGGCAAACATCAGGCGGCGCGCATTGTGAGGATTGACCAGCGAAATCAGCTCATCGAGGTTCTTTTCGCTCGAACCCTCGCGGATCATCACAAACATGCCGCGGCGCAGTTTTTCGCGGGCTTCCTCCAGATGCGTCGATTCGTGGTCAGACTGAACTCCCATATAAATGCAGGCATTCAGTGTCGGTCCGCTCACGAGCGGAGCATGGCCGTCGACGACGAGCCCTCGGGAACGATAATCTTCAATCTTTTCAATTACTTCCGGTATTCCCATTAAAATACCGGGCACATTCATGACCTCGCCCAGCCCAACGACATCCTCGTGCTCCGCAATCATCCTGAGTTTGTCGGGATCGAGCGCCGACGGCGCGGATTCTATCGACATATCCGTGAGCGTCGGCACGCACGAGGGCGCCACAAAAAACACGTTGATGTAGCCATTGTCAGCAGCAGAATCCATCTGATAAGCCAGGCCATCGAGCGCCGCCACATTGCCGATTTCGTGAGGATCCGTAATGACCGCCGATGTACCGAAGCGCGCCATGAGCCGACAAGCCTGCGGAATCGTCAGTTTGGTGCTCTCCAGATGGATGTGCGCATCGATCAGCCCCGGATAGACGTACCGTCCCGCCGCATCGATCGTCCGTTGTGCATGATAGCCATGACCGACGCCGACGATCTGACTGCCGCAGATGGCAATATCGGTATCTTCTTCGATTTCACCGCTCAATACATTGACCAGGCGGCAATGAGTAATGAGAAGGTCTGCCGGAGCCTGGGCATTGGCTTCGTTTCGATAGGGTCTGTTCCAGGTTTTCATAATGGTTCCTTTTTGGCGCGCCTATTGGCCAGGGCCAATACGGCTGCGCTTTGGCCGGTCTATTTCATACGCCCGGCCTGATTGTTCGTGGCCGTGCGCTGCGCGGCCCGGGAATGGGTTTCCAGAAAACGTCTCTTCACCTCAAAGCAGAAGTCATCCAGTACAGAGTCAGGCAGCGGATCGCCGTTAAAACTCAGACACAGCGAGATGAGTCCTTCTTTTTCGGCAATATGATAGAACTGGCTTTCGGCAATTTTGCTCGGCATGCATTCGAGCGGTCCGACGCTGACGACACCCTGGATTTCACCATGCCGATAGGCATGAAGCGGCGTTCCAATCGTCAAAATCTCTTCGCCGACGAGATCCTTGCGCAGATATTGCGAAGCCGTATCCAGAATATCATCGACCGCATGCCGTTCCGGCCATTTGAGGGATTTGGCCATCGGCATGCGAATCGCCCGGATAATGTGGCGCACGAAGTGAGAAATGACGATATCACTCGGTTTGTTCGCGGTCTTAAGAATATCTTTGTTGATGATGTCTGCGTATTCGATCCATTCGATAAAATGCGCAAACTGAACGCGAATGCCCCGCGCCTCGATCGCATCGAGCAAATATTCGTTCGCTGCCGGATCGTTTCTCACATAGATCTCGCCCGTCAGTGAGACCGTCGGAATCTGCCGGTTTGTCTTGATTTCCGCGAATTCCCTGGCAGCCTTTTTGACGATATCGGTGATGCCAAAGAAGGTCCCGCCGAGGATTTCGCGCGCGACATAAGCCTGCCAGTGTTTTTGAGGCTTTGCGTTTTCCTCAAGCGAAATCAGGGCATGGAGTGCGCGCTGATAGATGACGTTGGCTGCTCCCGGTCGGCTTTCGACGGGACGCACATCATAGAGTGCAGCCATGAGTGCATCGCATGCGACGAATCCCGCATAGATCGTAATGAACGTCGATACCGGAACGCCTTCCGAATAATCCGTATCCGACAAGGACCAGGTTTTTAGCCGATTTTCGAGGCCAAGTCGTCGGAAAATGATTTTGTCGAGCAGATTGTAGCATCCGAGACGGCATGGACCATTCGAACGCGGCATAAAGAAAACGTAGGAATCATCCTCGGGGGCTTTCTGCATGAATTCCAGAATGGAGCCGAGCGTAATGAGCATTGGCAGACATTCCTTGCCCGAGGTGTAACGACGCCCGAGAAGAACGGTTTCGCGTGTCGGAATGGGCAGAGTTTCGCACGAAACGTTACAACTCCTGAATCCGGCTGCAATAATGAGGGCATTGTCTCCCATCGGGGGAATGAGGATTTTAAACTGCTTCTTTTTGGCTTCGACGATTGGCGTATTGAGCGTTTCAACTTCATGCAGATCATTGACAGCTCTCGTTGCCGGCAGCGTCTGGTATTCGCGGATACAGTGTAAAAATGCTTCGACGCGCGTCTTGGTTCCGGCATCGCCGCTGTGTCCGTCGGTTTCGATGATGGTATAGGGCTTGCCCTGCATGATGAACTGGAAGAAATGCAGATTGAAACTATCGGGACCGCATCCGTAGTTGCTGCACCAGATGGCATATTGATTAGGCGTATTGCGGATCTGTGTCGCAGCGCGCAGATTGATCTGGCCGTAACTCCAATAAATATTGGAATAAACGGGGATATCGTCTTCGATGGGATAGCAGTCGACGGGAATGGCGAGTGCCCCTTGATCGCGCAGCAACGCAGGAACATTGCTGTTGAGCGCATTGTTGTGAATCGTATAGTTGCGCCCAAGGACGATGACCGTCATCAGGTTGTGTTCGTTGGCGAATGCAATGGCCTGGCGGCCAATGGCCAGAAGATCAGAATCAAAATTGGTCTGCGCCTGCTGCGCGGCTTTAAACGCGCGCTGGAACGCAGATTTTGACGCATGAAGCCGGTGTGCGAGAGTCAGACAACTCTCGACAAAAGAGGGATGGTTCAAATTTCCCGGACCGAGATCGATGACAGGCGACAGGAACCGTTCCTTCGATAGTTTCAAATCGTGGAAGAGCAGATCCGGACTTGACTGAACGACCGGACAAATCCCGGCGTATTCTTCGCTGGCAGCAAATTTGCCGGAACGCATCATGGGCCAGAACACGTAATCCGCTTTCGAGGCAGCCATTTTAGCCGCGACACCATGATAATGCTGCATCGGAGCACAGAACCGTACATTGCTTTCATCCAGGCCTCGCCTGAGATCACTCAGCGTTCCGCCTTTGAATACTTCGAGATCGAACCCCAGTTCATACAGGAATGTCGCGAAGAATACGAAGAACGTCTTGAGCTGGAATTCGTCACTGATGGCGATGGACTGCCTCCCTCTGGAGGGGAGTTTTGCCAGGATTTTCTGAATATAATCATTTCTGGCCCTGAAAGGATCCGGCGTCATGTCGGGCAGTTTCTGAGCCGAAATGCCATGATCCCACATGGAACATGCGCCGCCCCATGTGAACTGAAGTTTCTGGTCATTTATTTTGACGATAATGCGATCGATTTTGCAGTGATTCCCATTGCCGCCGCATCCCTTGTTGGAGCCGCAGACAAATGTTTTTCGTTCCAGGAGTTCGGCAGCCAGAAAGAGCTGCGGATCGAGCAGATCATTCGAAAGGCGGATATTTTTTCTGGCGAGTCTTGCAATGCCGAAAGCTCCGATAGTGCCGGGATTGGGCGGGATGATGACTTCAGCATTGGTCTGCCGCACGACGGCAGCCGCCAGCGCCGGCGTGCAGAATGGCATTCCCTGACAGAATACGACATTGCCGACACTTCGGTTGCCTTTGACCCGATAGAAATAGTTCAAAATGACGGAATCGTAGATACCGGCCAGAATAGCTGGCGTTTCGATACCCGCAGCAACAGCGTCTTCGATGACTTGTGTCATAAAGACGGAACAATGCTGCCCCAGACTGACGCCCCTTTCTCCCGAAAGGGCGAGTTTTGAGAGCTCTTCCAGAGAGGTGATGTCTTTGAACTTGCGTCCCTGTTCTTCGATAAAGGAGCCGGTTCCTGCCGAACATGCTTCGTTCATGGCGGCATCGACGATACGTCCGTCCGCGAGCCGAATATATTTGGCATCCTGGCCGCCGATTTCGAAGATGGTATCGACGGTGGGTTCGATGGCCCGGGCGCCTTCTGCATGGGCGGCAATTTCATTCAGGATGTAGACATTGTCCTTGCCATAGCATGTTGAAAGCATGGATCCGACGATTTCTCGCCCCGAACCGGTCACGCCAAATCCCTTGATGGCGAGTTTGTTTTTGGTCTCATGGATGAATGAATCCATGAGCTGCCTTGCGGCAGCGACGGGATTGCCGTTGGTGCGCAGATATCCTTCCCAGCATATATCGGCCAATGCCTTGTCGTCTTTGACGACGATGGCAACGGCTTTGGACCCCGTCGATCCGATATCGAATCCCATGATGACCTGCATGCCTTTGGTAATCCGGTGTTTGGCCGGTTGTTTGAGGCGCCGGACTTTTGGCAGATAGGTACTCAGGGCAGGTATGACGTCGAAGTTCTTTCCGCTGTTGGGCTTCAGAAGCGTATGCGCCGTATCGGGAATGTCGTCTCCGCCGAATTCCTCGATGAGAAGTGCACATCCGAGTGCTTCGATATAAAACTGCGACAAATACATGGATTCGAGCAGACGCATGTCGTTTCGTGCGCAGAATTGCTCAAAATGCTTGCGAATTCGGGATGAACGCGTCACGCCGCCTGCCAGGACGACCGATTTGGGGCACATCGAAGGTTTGATGAGCGCTTCGACATTTTCGCAGATTGCATCGTACACGCCGGCCAGGATATCGGCCTGATTCTCTCCGCGATTGGCGAGGTGCGTCATATCGGTTTTGAGAATGACCGGGCAGCGTCCCGAAAGGGCGCACGGATGTTCGGCATTTTCGCAAAGGACGTCGGATTTGGCCAAATCCAGATCGAAACGTTCGACGAGCTGACGCAGGAAGTTTCCGGTTCCCTGAGAACATCTGGAGTTTTCGCGATAAACATCGGCACCGTTGCCGCGGCGCTCGAGGACGCTGAACCCATTGCAGCCGATCGTGACATAGGTCAGCGGCGCATCGCCGAACAACTGCGTCAATCCGCGCTTCTGGACGGCCTGAACCGGATAGTGCCGGATATTGAAATGGCTCGCAAAACGGCCGCAAATTGCGATCTTTTGAACGCCATCCGATTTGAGTTCATTGAGAATGTTTTTGAGAACCAGTTCGATGGCTTTTTCATGAACGACCAGGTTTTGACGAACAATGCGCAGTGGCGTGCCATCGAGAACGACGTATTTGATAGTTTCTGCACCGATATCGATGCCGGCAATTTTCATAATGATATGTAACTGTACTAAAGTTAATGGAATTGAAGAAAGAATACATCAGCTAAAAAGACACTTTTTACAGCTGAGCATACGGCTTAACGTTGGTGCTGGCGCAATTATTCGGCCAGCACCAACGTTCTATTACGTCAGACACGCGTTTGAATCAAGCACAGATACGATTCCGCAATAATCAAAGTCCATCGGACCCGGGTTTTCGCACCGACGATGGAGTGTTAAAATGGAAGCCCGATCTTGGTATCACTCGGTTGACCAGGAATTCTGTCTTCCTCATCTACATATTCCGGAGCCACCCATATAGAGACTCGCCTTGTTTTTTCTTCTGCCGCTCTATTTTGGGTTTAGGATTCGTGATTGGTCTTAATGTCGTCGAATTCGATTTATGATTATAAATGATATAATTATTTACAAAAGAACAATTTTCTCTCATTTCCATGAGTGAATAAGTACGAGCGGTAATACTTCGACGTCTTATGTTTTCTTTTCGGCAGTTCAGGCATCACATCATCTCTTCAGACCAGGTCATAACTGAATTCGCAGCATTCATCGCTTTTTAAATAATGCGCTCAGAACGGCAGTTTCATGCGGCTGGGAGGGATCGTTTGAGGAAACTTCCTTTGGGGATCATCCATCGACAGATAGGGAGATTCAATCGGGCCCAACAATTCTGAACCGCCCTGATATTTGGACGTCCTGGCTTCATCCAGAAAATTACACTTTTTTCTCATGTCGCTGAGCGAATAGGTACGGAACGACAAAACATAATAATTCTTCTGATTAAGGGGAATAAACCTTCCGTAGACGACATGAAATTCATTTCCATGAAGGATGTTTTCCAGGATTTCATCTACATGAGCCCCGCCTGTCGTCGCAAAAGGCAGCACACCTTCCAGACTGAATATCAGATTTTCCCCCTTCGCTATTTTCTTGTCAATACCGATAATGAGGTTGGAATCCATTGAAAAGTCTCTTAAAAATTTCATTCTTTCCATATAGAAATGAGACCACATAAGCGCTGCAGATGCGGAATCAATGTGGCCTCCATATAATTGAATACGAACCCACAAATTGATATCCAAAAGATGATTCATATCTTTATATCCACTGTTGGCGCAGGTCAATGACTTTAACGTAATGGTTTCTTTTGTCAGCGGATCTTCTCGCTTTCCAAGTGTTATCTCAGCAATACCCCATGGTGTAAAAGACCTCTTGCCTTTGCAGGATTTGTTCTTCAGATGTTTATCATATATTTTATCATATAAAATCTTGTAGTGAATTTGTTCCAGTTTCGTTTGAAACATCACCAGATTGTCATCGGAAGATATGACAAAGTCCTCCGAGTTGGACTGACATGAATTCTTACTCAGAGCATTCAGAAGATACCGTTCCATTTTATCGGGGTCTTTCTGATTGAGGATCTTGTCGATTTCAATAATATGCATCTTCTTAAAATCTTTCACGAGCTGCGCACGAATGTAACGCGGTACGCCCATCCTGTCTTCGTCATCCAGCTCCTCTTCAGGCATATCATCCCAATCCCAGATACCATCGCCATTCGCATCATCATAAAAATTATCATCATGCTCAAGCTTGTTATCCGCCACCAAAGGCTTCGGCGATTCATCGGTTTCCGCATTTTGATTCGGACTGTCATCGGAAACGCTTTTGGATGGAGGTTCCGCATCGGTTGCATCTGCTGTTTTGATAGACTCATCCGATACATCTTTGGGGGCGTTCTGAGTGATTTGTTCGGGCGTTTGAGCTTTGTCCTGATACAAAAGCGCATTCAAGCCTGCACCGGTCAAAATACCGAGTACCAGAGTGATTATCCCAACCAAAACCAGGTGCATCCTTGACTTTTCTGACGAATGATGATTCTCCCCGAAACCTGTCACTTTTCTGCTCCTCTATTCAGAAATCCAGCATTGTAATTGCGTATTTAAAAGAAGTCCTATATTTATAAGTTAAAAAGGAAGAGGCACCTGTGAATCATCTGGCCTTGTTCGCGGTACTTCTTCTGTTGGCTGTTCTTTCTTTGGCAAATCTGTTTCGATTCCGGTTTCTTTTGGCTGAGGAATTACCGGTGCTTCGACAGCTTCTTTGACAGGTTCATCCTGCACTTTGGGTTGTTCGGCCACCGAAACAGTCTCATTTTGTACATTATTGGATGGAGTATTCCGGAAATACCCCCACGTTAGACTGATACCCACGCCCAGAATGAAACACAGGCCGGCAACTATCACAATGGCTTTGTTCATTGATTGCTCCAATGAAGCGGGAGAACGCTTAACGTTCTCCACACTCGAAAAACAATTTGTCCCGCCTCATCATCAGAATGGAAGATCTATTTTGCTTTCAGCAGGCCTTTTCTCTTTCTTATCATCGGCTTTCTTATCATCGACTTTCTTATCATCGACTTTCTTATCATCGACTTTCTTATCGTCAATCGAATCGACGGGCACCCGTCTTGGCTGACTATTGCCTTTTGCTTTTTTGATGCGCAATTCGAGTGGTCTCAATGTCCTGGAACCTGAATCATATTGGTGTGTAATATAATTGTTCAGGAAAGGACAGTCTTTCCTCATGTCGGTGAGCGAATAGGTTCGGAATGACAGGATATAATAATACTTGCCATCGACAGGAATGAATCTGCCATAGACGACGTGCAGTTCGCTGCCGCGCAGTATATTTTCCAGAATTTCGTCCACATATGCTGCATTTGAAGCTGCAAAAGCAAGCGTTCCGTGTTCTTTGTAGGTCAGATTCTCTCCCTTCGATATTTTATCGTCGATACCGAGAATAAGATTCGAATCCATCGAAAAATCATTCGGGAACTTTTCTCTGTTCATGAATTTATTGGACCAAATGAGCCCTGCAACGATGGACTCCATCTTTCCGTCAAATTCCCTGACAAATATCCATGGATTGATGTCCAAAAGATGGTTCATATCCTTGTATTCGCCATTTGAACACGATCTGGATTTGGGAACATCGATCTTCCCTGTTGCCAGATCTTTTTCCGGCGCTCCGGAAAATAATAAGCTTCCCCATTCCGTTAATTCCCTTTTCCCTTCGCAGGATTTTTCTTTCAGGTGCTTTTCGTAGAGTCTGTCATATAATTCTTTATAGCGAGCCTGCTCGAGTTTCGTCTGGAACAACATCGGATTGTCATCGGATGATATGGCAAAATCCTCCGAATTTGCCTGGCAGGGATTCTTTTTCAAATGCTCCAGAATGTATTGGTGCTGCCTGTCGGAATCACCCGCTTTGAGGATATCATCCATACTGATGGCGGGCATTTCTTTGACATCTTTCTCGATTTGCTCGCGAATGGCCTTGGGTGAACGCAGTATGTCTGAACCATCATCACCAAGCTGGACAGATTCTACGGTTTCCTGTTTTTCAGCCAACGGCAACGGGATGGGCATGTCATCCGGCAAATTTTCATCACCGTTGCCGTCAGCCTGTTCGGAACCAGCAGTATCTGCGAGTGTGTCACCGGATTCTGGCTGTTCGGGATTCGGTTTTGCGTCGTTATTCTGAGGGACTGCGCCATCGGCATCTGCTGCAGGTCCGCCGGATTCTGCCTGTTCGGGATTCGGTTTTGCGTCGTTATTCTGAAGAGCTGCACCATCGGCACCCGCAGCAGCGCTGCCGGATTCTGCCTGACTGTCAGTCTGTGCAGGCTGAGTTTTTTGTGTACAGCCGCTTCCCAAAACAAAGAAGCAGATTAACAGCACTGCCAGAGTGAAACACTTATTGGCACCAATCGCCCGCGTTTGCCTGATATTCATGCGTACCTCCTTTCGTGATCGAATTCACCGCCACCGGGAATCATGGTTAGAATAATGTGATATCCCGAATTTGGGAATAGTTTTTATCTGCAATTTGGCGTAACAGGGGATGTGTCAGGGGTTGCCCATACCTGAGCCAAACATGAAAGAATTGGCTATGTTAAACCTGTGTGGATAAGTAATGTTCAATTGGGCGCAGAGGAACAGACGATGAGTGACGATATCAGACGCATGGCTGTCAACGACAGGGAATATGAGGTAGTCTGTCTGCTTGGCAAAGGCAAAGGCGGTTATTCCTATCTGGTAAAAGACGGCAGCAAATACTTTGTACTTAAGCAGATTCACCACGAGCCATGCGATTATTATCAGTTCGGCAACAAGCTGGAATCTGAGCTGCGCGATTATGAACATCTCAGACAGATTGGCATTCCCATGCCCCGGCTTATCGACGTGGATGTACAAAACGAAAGGATTCTGAAAGAATATATACCGGGACCGACGGCTGCAGAACTTGTGGAACATCACCGTATGAAACACGCCTGGGTCGAACAGGTGGAGCAGATGTGCGAACTGTTGTACGCGCATCATACAAATATAGATTATTATCCGACGAATTTTGTATTGAGCAATGAACAGCTCTTTTATGTGGATTATGAATGCAATGCATATATGGATGAATGGAATTTCGAAAACTGGGGAAAACAGTACTGGACCATTGATGAAGATGAATCTGCATTGCGAATTCTGGAGCAGGAAGGAATTGAAATTCGCGAGGCATCACCGGGAGATGCGGAAGCATTTATTGAATATTTCAATCGGGTTGGCGGAGAAACTGATAATATGACTTTCGGTGCCGGTGAGTTTTCTCCCACGATGGCGGAGGAGATGCAATATCTTGAAAAAATGCATCAGGATGGTCGTTCCGTTCAGCTGATTGCATGGAAAGCAGGAAAAATTATCGGTGATATCAGTCTGACTGCACTCGAAAGGCGCATGCAGCACCGCTCTGAACTGGGAATGGCGGTACTCAGGGATTACTGGCACAAGGGGATTGGGGGACTGTTATTAAAAAAGTGTATTGAATATGCGCGCAGTCATGGTGTTGAAATCATTCATCTCGAGGTAAGAAGCGACAACCGATGGGCAATTCATTTATATGAGAAATACGGCTTTAAGCGCATTGGGACGTTTCCTGCATTTTTTAAGATCGACTGTCGGTATTATGATTTCGAGATGATGTGCCTGGATTTGCGTACCCAAAATAAATAAACGCGGCGTATCCTGCAGGCGCGACACCATGTGGCCGCCCGAAGGATAGCCGCGTTAGGCGAGTGTATTGGCCGCATCGCGGCCAATAGCGAGCGGAGACGTGCAGACAACCGCACGTCTCACCCATCCTAGAACACAGTATTTCACTGTTTCATGCGCTTCCGGAGTGCTGCACTGAATTTACAATGACTTCTCATTTTCTTGAGTGAATACGAGTGATACGAAAGGATAAAATAAGGGGTCTCGTTATGCTGAACAAAGCTTCCGGTTACTGCATATAACAGGTCGCTCTTGTAAATACGCTCAAAACCGCCCACTGCCTCAATCGGCAAACTATAATTATCATCACCATAATCTGCTGTAAAATAAGCTTTATGAACACCCTGAATTATCTCATCATCAAGCAATATTTCATGGGGCTCATCCCTCAGTCCCAATTCATCAGTCAATCCCAGAATCAGTTTTTTATCGGGAACAAGATCAAATTTCAATTCACTTTTATCAAGCGATCTGGCAATATTCGAGGCAGCCTTATCACCGGTAAACCAGGTAATCTCACCGCTTGTTCTTACACCGCTGGGATCATCATTTAATACACGCAATTGCATTCCAAGGGCAAAATATTCAATTCCCAGCTGGATGGAAGTCATACAGCCCAAAGCCTCAATTTGCGTGGTTTTTCCTGTATTGGGGTTCACATATTCACCCAATCCCGTGATGCGCGTGGACATCCACAGATATGGTGCCTCTCCCTTATTCAAAAGCAAAGGCTTTTTATTTTTCTCGAGAATGATTTGATACAAATCTTCATACTGTATTTTGTTTAATGCCTCCCGGAATGTCTCAGGATCACCATCCATTTGTATGATAAAATTATCAGAATAGGACGTGATTGGATTATCCATCAAAGCCTGTATTATATTATTTTTTAATGCTTCTATTTTTTCAGGACTCGTGAGATCATCCTGGTGAATTTTATAGACCTTCCGGGCGATCAGATCCATCATGATGGACTGATAGGAAAGATTTTTGACGGCTTCATTGTATCGCTCATAACCCGAATTATCATACTCATCAGGTTCACTCTCGTCATTATCATTTTCTTCAGACAATTCATTTGCAATATCATTTTCTCCAGACAATTCATTTGCGATATTCTGAACCGTTTCCGATGATCCGAAATGTTTGAGCAGCATCACCAACAGTCCGGTACACAACAATACAACGACAGAAAAGGAAACCGCAAGTGCAGCAGTTGTCCTTCGCCTGGAAACATTGTTTGTATTTTTCTTCATCCAGGGAACATCGTTTGTATCCTTCGGGGAAATCTCATCGTTCGCGGTTACTGCAGGCTCTGCTTCAAGCAAGTGCCCGCATCTGGCACATTTTCCACTTTCCCCCTGATAGGCTCCGCAATGAGGACACTTCACCACCATAACCGCTCTCTCCCTCTTCAATGATATTTACCGGGCTTACACGACAGTGGGAAGATATCCCACTGCTATACCAATACCTCTTTTCAATGGTATTTACCAGCTTAAGCGGCGGTGGGAAGACATTCCCTAAGCCAATTCACCTGCCAAAGTTCAGCGCACCGGCCCTTCTGCTGCGCTGAACCCGAATATCCATTGTAACCTGTGCCAGAAACCTTGATGCCGTCGATTTCCCCGGCAGCGCGCTTATGGAGTGCAGCTGTACAGTTCTTGCAGTTCTTGCTGTTCCCTGATCTGACAATCAGAAGGATAACCGCACAGATTGACGGAGTCAGCACGCATGAAAACGAGCTCATTTTGCAGCATCGAGGTTCCATGACATTATTCACAAGGAATCCCATGCATAAATTATATGCAGATTCAGGGAATTGCATTGCGAACAATAAGCGAGTAGAAGGGCTTGTTCGCCATGATGATGGCAATTCGTTGTCTGCATCCGATGATTGTGCTTCGTATCAGGAATTGGATTCTCGGTGATTATGGTATGAGTCAGGTGATACACAGATTCGGCAAACAGCTTTTTCCGGTTGGATTGCTGCTGACATTGGCTTTTTCCGGTTGTCAGCAGGGCGGTGTTCATGCTGCAGTGGAACGGGCTTCCAGTCGCATTGAACGAGCATTTCTGGCAGGGCATAAAACTGTTTGTGAACATCCTGTCGAACTTTTGACCCGGTTCAATCCATGTGAGTGCGATGAAACACTGATGTTTGAAGTGTATTTGTACGGCCAATGGCAATATATCCGGATGGCAGGCACGGAGGAGGAGCTGGTCTGGCTGCATGAACAGGCAAAACAACATGATGCCGGACAGAGTTTTATCGTCTGGTACATGCTGACCAATGAGCTGTATACAACAAAGCAGGGACAGTCCTGCCATGTACTGCTGCCAATTGCAGGAGATCAGCTCAGGGAGATGATGGAATGAAATTTTGCAGGCAATTGTTGTTTCCAACAACAAATAAAGTTGTCAGACATGGTGTTGTGCGATAATAAATGACGGTTTGTAATGTACCTCTGCTTTGGTATTAAGTTTGGATTCATAGATTATCGATGGCAAAACAAGTAAAATCCGAAAATTCATGCCCGAAATGTGGTAAACCCGTTGTTGGTCAGGCAAGTTATTGTTTGAGCTGTGGAGCACGCATTTTTCGCAATGCCAAGGGTGAAAATACCGATGATCCCTATCTGGGACAGGTGGTGGATGGAATTTTCGAAGTCGAATCCGTTCTGGGTACAGGCAGCATGGGGATCGTTTACAAGGCGCGCCATCGCGCCCTGGATTGCTACGTTGCCCTGAAGATACTTCGGCATGATTTTCTGGTGGATCGCGTCGCATTGACGCGTTTTCAGCGAGAAGCCCAGGCTGCAAGCTGTCTGTCGCACCCCAACGTCATTCGTATTCTGCATTACGGCAAGACATACCTGGGTGCTCCTTACATTGCCATGGAATGTCTCAACGGAACTGAACTGGGCAAGGTAATTCTTGAGCAATACCCATTTGCCCAGCTCCGTGTATGTTCCATCATTCTTCAGACGGCACGCGCACTGAGTGCAGCCCATGCTGCAAACATTATTCACCGGGATCTGAAGCCAGCCAATATCGTCATTGTGAATCAGGAAGGACGCGAAGTTGTTAAAGTCCTCGATTTCGGTATTGCTAAACTTTCCGACCCGGAAGGCGAAGGATTGACAAAAGAAGGCGCAGTCTGCGGAACGCCTGCCTTTATGAGTCCTGAACAGGTACTTGGTCAGGATATTACGCCTGCTTCTGACTTGTTCAGTCTGGGCAGCATTATGTACTACATGCTCACGCAAAAACTGCCGTTCCAGGGCACGAGCATGGTCGATATGGCTGATTCCATTCTGAGAACAGAGCCTACGCCTCCAAGCCAGGTCAGACTTGATCACTATGTAGAGCCAAAACTCGAAGCCATCTGCATGAAGGCACTGAAAAAGTCCCTGGATGAACGCTACAAAACAGCAAACGAAATGGTGGCGGATCTCGATGCCGCCATGAAGGTCATTCCCAAAATTGATCCCAAGGTAAAACCCAAAATTATCGTTGGTACGATCGATAAGGATACGGACTTATCAGGCGAAACACGCTGCGGTATTGATATATACAGTGAGCTCGGTAAAGATTTCTGTGCAAATGAAGAAAATGATGAAGATGATGAAGGCGGAACCGTCGTCGAAATGAAGGCGATGGAAGATGATGAGGATATTTCTACAACCGGGGAAGTTCCTCAGCCCGTAAACTTCACCCAGCCCAATCTTCTGAAAGATTCATTTCATGCGATAAAAATTGCAGTAGCAGCCGCTCTGGACTGTTTGCTGCCAAGAAAAAAGATTTCTCCGGGTGCCAGTACGATCGTCGTCGATGTTGCTCAGGCCAGGGGATTGCTTTCGGAAGAATCGGGAGCATCCAAAGAAGATGTTCTGAAGCAGCGCAAAACAATCATGCTGGGCTTCGTGTGTCTTGTAACAGCAATCTGCATCGTGGGGGTATTGATCCTGCTGGTCGTGGCCTGGATAACCCACTCATCAGATGATGAAGTCAAAGAAAACGGCAGCGGCGAAGTCGCAGCGAATACGGAACCGGGTACTGCAGGTAATCATGTTGTCAACAATAAACTCAGCAGTGCTCAGATCGAGCTTTACTGCGATAAGGTGAGAGAGCTTCTTTCGGACGCGGCAATGACTGCCGCTGCAAGAGGATACATCGAAGGCAACAAAGAAGAAGCTGGCGAAAACGCAAATGACCAGCCCGATGATAGAAAAGAAGCGGAGAATAATGAAAGTAAATCCAAACCCGCCAATCCTCCCAAAGAAACGATAAAAAGGCCGTCGACACCTTCTGCTCCCCCAAAAAACACCACCAAACCATCTGCTTCTCCAAAATCGGATAACGCAGCAGCCAAAAAAACATCTCAATCCAATAAAGCCAAAGCCGCACAGCCACAATCGGCGGCAATGAACAAATTTAAAGAGGCTCAGTCACTCGAAGCGTCTGGCCAGAAACTCAAAGCCTGTGAGATCTATAACGCACTCTCCAAGGATAAAACGCTTGAACAGGCGGATAAACTTAAAGTTCAGAACAAAGTCCGAGCCTGTCTTCGGTTGAAAAAGAATTAGGGGCTGACGTGTCACGAAAAAACCGGGCAATACGTGATCGCAGAATTCGTACCGTTCTGTGGGGTAGTCTCATCCTCGCCTTTGTTCTGGTTGAACTTTGCATTCACCCCTTCAACTGGAAAACCGAATCACACCGATCACCGGGAACGCAGATTACACTCGAAGCTGTCAGCGATTTCCTCATCGTCGTGGACTATTCCCTGATTGAAGCCCCGGCGGACACATTCCTCGAAATGTCATTCTCTCTGGCATGGCTCAATACGTTTCAACAGGAAATCGGACCGGTTTCCCTGATGGGAAGCGTGGAATTCCAGGAAGCGGATATCAGCCGATACCGATGCATCGTCCTGACGGCATCCGCTGCACAGCAGGATTCGTGGGTCCCCAAAATCCGCAGTTTTCTGGAACGAGGCGGCACCGTGCTGATGGAGATGCCGGGAAATAAACTCAGGGAAATTGCATCCGCCGACGGAAAAGGCGGCGTGCGCATGGCACAGAATCTGACTTACGCCAAAGACATGCCGCCCGAAATGATGCAGCATCTTTCAGATGTTAACCTGAGCAATATGACCCAGATCATCGGTTCTGCCGGACCTTTGGAAGATTCTCAGACATGGATGAATATCGATGGTGTCCCGGTGATCTACACCAAAACCTATGCAACCGGAAAAGTCATCACGCTGGACTTCAACTACGGCATGCTGCTGACTGCCCTGCAGCAGGGACGGCCTCTGGATGATTTTACCATCCGCAATGTCAGAGATTCGAATCTGATTGAATCATCCGATCTGGCTTCCAATGCCAACGTAAACGTGCCAATCGCCGATATCCTTGAACGCTTTCTGATCTATGGCGTGCTGAGTGATGCCATGCCTGTCGTCGGATTCTGGCCGTACTTTGACGGACTGGATGGAGCCTTTGTCGTTTCGCATCGCGAAAATGGAAATGGAGATGCTGCCATTTGGATGGCCCAGTATGAAGCAACCTTCAAAGCAACATCCACCGTGTTTGTTTCTTCGCCATTGACCATGACAGACGCCGGACTCGATGCATTCGACAATACCCATGCAGATCTCGGGCTGATGTTTGAACTCGGCGATTCGGAAACATCCCGCTCCCGCGAACCAATGGGAATGTTTAAGATCTCTCCTGTCTGGCGAACGCTCAACGTAGAAGAACAGCTCGAAACCGTAAAGGCGCGTCTGGATGAGAAAACGCCTCTCATTACTTCCTTTTCACGGGATGGAATCTGGAACAGCGATTATACCAGGACGTTTCAGATACTTTCGGCTGCCGGATTTCGCGCAGACGCCTCTTATCGTGCCGGACTCGATGAACCGGGATATGCCTTTTCGACCGGAATTCCATTTATGCCGATCGATACAAACGGACTCGTTTTCAACATCCTGGAGTTCCCTGTCAGTTTTCCGGAAATGCAAACCTCAGAACAGCTGACAGTCCTCGAAAACTTCCTCGCCGAAAGCGAAAAACTCCATCACGAAGTCATTGGTGTTTCGTTTGATCCCAATCAGTTCCCGGCACATCCGAGAGCAGAAACATTTCAGGTCTGGCAGTCCGCGTATAAACTGGCAAGCCAGCATAAACACTGGATTACGAGCATCCTGAGTTTTTTCAGATTTTCGAGGGCCCGGTTTACGGCCGAGCTTAAAACCCGCTATTCTGAAATGCAGATGGGGCATAAAAAAGTGACAGTTCTTCGAATTGAGACGCTCGCCCCGGAGGCAGGCATGTCAGTTACTGTGCCCAAAATGATTCAGGAACGCACTTTTACTGAGTCCAGACGTGGTATTCAAAGAGTCCGCGATGATGCCGTTCTGGCAGATCCCATTGCGGCACGCCCCCTTGTCGTGGACGGATTCGAGCGAATTCTGATTCCGCTTTCCAAAGGGTTCAATGCAATTGATGTAATGTACGAATGAGCAAATGCGCAGCGAGTCTTCTTTTACACATCGGTTTAGAATAGACCTCATTATTTTGCTGATCCTGTTTGTGATCGGACTGGGGACACTGCTGCACCATTTTCCCGTGACGATTTCGAGCAATGACGCAACCGGAACTGTCCTGATGCCGCTGCAGCTCGGACAATCCGGAACGCTGCTCATATTGCCGGATACACCGGAAAATGCCGAGACGTTCTCGGGACTCGATTTTTCTTTTGCATGGTACAACCTGCTGACCCAGTATGTCGGAACTTTCGGAATAGCGCAGACGCGTGATATTCAGTCTGCAAGCGCAATGCAGGCCCAGCTCATCGTCGTTCCCCAGCGTTCTGCCGAATCCATGAGTGAATCACAGATTCAAATCATCGCTCAGGCCGTTCAGAAAGGCGCGACCTTAATTGTGGAAATGCCCACCCCGGAATGGGCCCCCCTGACGGCCATCAAACGCAGGACTAAAGTTAATACCTCCATCAAGCATTTCACAGACGCAACCAATTCCCCGCTCTCAGGGACATGGCGTGATCATCTGCTCAATACCCCCCTGGATACACAGGTCATGCGCCTGGATGCTCTGGATTCCGAAACGCTCGCGACTGATGCCATGCTGCTGGAACTCGACGGCGCAATTGCACATTACAAGCGCCCGCTTGGAGCTGGAACCGTCTTTGTCCTTGCCTTCAACCTTGGACAGGCTCTGACCGCCCTGGAACAGGGAAGACCTTCGGAATCCTTTGCCATCGAAGTTGAGACTCCCCCAAAGACATCCGATCTCGTCATGAATGAAAAACTTCGCACGAGTACGGTGCCTTACGCTGATTTGCTCAAAAACCATCTGATACTTTCGACACTTTATGTCGCTCCGATGCCCATCATCTGGCCATTCCCCGAATCAGGCAAAGCAGCACTCATCGTAACGCACGAAACGGGAATGATGGATGATCAGGCTTTTGGACTGGCTGAATATGAGCGTTCGCTGAACATGACGAGCACGTGGCTGACGACGGCGGGAAAGATCTCCAAAAAGACGCTGGATACCTGGAAAAATGCCCAGTTTGATATCGGCGTAAGTTTGCTCAGGCCGCCGGTTGGACGTATTTACGAACCCTACGGGCTTCCTTTCTTTCAGCCCGTCGTCGTCGAAAGAAGCATGACGAATCAGATGAATGCTGTCGTCAGACGCCTGGGGGCAAAAGTAACTTCCTGCAGAATCGCAGGTTCCGCATGGGATCCCGATTATACCTATTCATTCAGAAAACTGACGGCTGCAGAGTGTCAGATCGATATGTCCTACGCGCCAACAGCCGAAGGGGAATATGGCTACCTGTTCGGAAGCGGCTTCCCGTTTTTGCCCATCGAACGCAATGGACTGCCACTGCCCTCCTACGAATTTCCGGTTCTCATCAACGACGAAGTCGGACTCGAATCCCTTCCGCCGCATGCTGCCCTCAAAATGCTGACGGAATCAGAGGCTACGTGGCACGAACCCGTTCATGTGCTGTTCAATGCAGATACGATGCTTCAGCATCCAAGCCATGTGTCACCCGAATCCTGGCTGGAACTCCTGCAATACGCACAGGATAACCAAATCTGGGTTACCTCGGCCAAAGATTTCATGCATTACTACACCCTTCGCAAACAGACGCGCCTGAGCTATGCATTTCATCCTCAGACAAAAGTACTCGATGCAAGGATCATCCTGCCCAATATGAATCGCTCCTATACGGTGGGACTGCCGCGAAGAACTGCCTACGGAACAATTCACGATGTATGGGTCAATAAAACTGCACAGGATGTCGCGACCCTCAAAACGACCGGCGACGGTGCTTTGCTCCTGATCTCCGTGCCCTCCGGAGAACATCTGGTACAGGCTCAGTATCAATAAAATAAACTCTGTATGACGAGAGTGTTGATGCGCTTGTGTTTGGAGCTTAGAGCTTGGCGTTAAATGCACATTCCGCCGGGATTGCCGGCAGAATGCGCAACATATCAGACGAACGAATACATATTCATGATGTGTGTCTTTTTATAAAACACACACATTGCTTTGGCTTAATGGCCAACTCTTTCCTTGATCTTATCGGCATCGAGACCATCGACGACGTTGTAGACCTTGAACCAGTTGCCTTCGTCGCAAAGCGAGTAATACATATTGACGGCAGTATCTACGACGCCAAGCGAGTATTTGTTCTGAACGGTTTTGATGATGGCAATTGCCTGATCGACGGTGATCTGATTGCTCGAAGCAACGCCGCGCACGATTTCAGCTTCATCGCCAACGGGGCAGTTGCGGAGAGTTTCGAGCAGAGCTGCATGATTTTCGAGGGTCATGCCGCAATAGAATTTATCCGTGGTTGTGACGGTTGTCGTCGTCGTTTCGCCGGGAACAGAACCTCCCACGCTGGCAGAACCTCCCACGCTGGCAGAACCACTCACGTTGGCAGAACCACTCACGTTGATGGATGCACTGACTGCGCCTGTTTCGGTGACTGAACCCTCAGTCGTAGTCCCTGTAACGGAAACCTGACCGTCCGTAACTGTCATATTTGCCGAAACGCTCGTGCCATCTGACGAAGTAATGGAAACGCCGTCACTGCCCGCCGAAGCCGAAATGGAAACATTCATCGAATCATCGGCGTTTACCGCAGCGCCTGCTGTTGTTGTGGTGGTTGTGGTGGTAGTGACTGACTGTACAGGAGCTGCAATCTCCATCGGCCCAACAGGATCAACCGGCGCAGGCGGTGTGAACATGGATGCACACGATGAACATACTGCGACAAACATAACGGAAGCCAGAACAGAAAGAAAATAACGTTTCATAACACACCTTTGGCAATAAACAGAAAACGAACGGACGATACGCCATTGATGGATAACGTCCTGACAGAATTACGGAACAGTAAGATACATCCACCGAATCGGTACAACTGCATCTCAACACATTTCTAAACACTTATTACATACTATCACCATATTCAATTCTCTGCATCATTTCAATGTATATTCAGGAATAGGAATCATTCCTATTCTCATTTGATAATCATACCAATTATATATGACGCCCCGATGGGGCGCGGCTGATTTTTTTGTACAAACGTGCCGCGACACGTCTCTGATTTCCGTGGGTTTCACCCACGGCTGCCTAACCACTGGCTATCCCCAAACACGACTTCCCCCATAAAACGATGGGCCTTGAGGTGCCGAATCGGGCTGTTGTCGCACATCACGGCAGCCAAAAACTTCAGAACCGGTTCGAGTATTTTGCGGCGCTGCTGTTCGTCATTTTTGGCGAGTGCGTTTTGAACCGTCGTGCGAATCGTCTGATAGCGAAGGCGGCGAATGGCCTCCAGAACGTAGGCGGGCAGATTGTTCATGCGATTCGCGCATTCCGGGCACAGGAATCCGAGTTCCTGCTGAAACCACTCGGATTTTTGGAGCGGTCGGGCGCATTGGGCGCATATTTCGAGGTTCGGCATTGCTCCGAGCTGGTGAAACAAAAAGCATTCGAACCAGGCCAGGACCGTTGCCGACAGCTCGTTAGCCGTATTCATCACGGCAAATACGGAAAGCAGCGTCGAAAAGAGATCGATGACGGTCGATTCTTTGGGGCAGACATTCGTAATGGCTTCGAGGGCTGCACAGGCGCAGGCATACGCCGACAAATCCTCGATGATCTGTCCAAAGCGTTCGATGCTGTAGGCAGAATGCAGACGTCCCATCGTCTGATTCGGCCTCTGGCTGATTTCGACTTCATAGACATTCATCAGCTCGATGCCGTTGGGATAGGCTTTTGTCCCCTGAATATGGGCAACGTACGTCGTGATGATGCGGTCATCGTCCAGAAGCCAGTCCACGACGGCATCGGCATCTTTGGTTCTGGTCAGGCGGAGTACAAGGGCATTCATGCAGCGCGAACACAAAAAAATGAAAAATGCGGTGCGTATTGGCTGTGCCAATAGCACCGCACGGCGGCCGTATGCGCTTCTGCGCACAGGCCGCCTCCCCAAAAGAAAACAATCAAAAATTATTTAAAACAATGCGGAGAGGACACTTTGGCTTTGTCCAGTACGCTTTTGGGCACATCCGGAGTCAGGCCGATCCATGCCTTGTCGTTGTCGTAGGCCAGGTCCGTCTCGTAGAACACGCCTTGTTTGCCATCCCAGAAAAGCCACGCAACCTGTTTGAATACGCCGGTCTGCTTGAGGGAAATGTTGGCTTTTTCGAATCTGAGCTTGCCGTCGATGTAGGAACGCACCGTGGCATACGATGGTCCAAAGGCATTGTCCTGATAATAATGAACGCCAATGGCATACCAGCGGCAGGGAGAAGGCTGGTCGAGGTTGATGTTTTCTGGCCCCTCGCCGTCCTTATCGTCGATGTCGAGGGACGGATATTCGGGAAGCTGATTGGGAACCGTCCAGACGGGCTCGCGGTTGTTGAAGTAAACATCGGTGCCGTTGTTGAGTTCAGCCGTTCCGGTGTCGCCCCATTTGCCGTCGGGAAGTGTCATAAAGTGGAGGTCGAGATCCGTGCCGTCCTCATCGCCGATTTTCTTGTCTTTGGGCGTATGCCAGACGAGCTGTACGTGGATGGTTTCGCGCGGCGTGGCCGTAACGGTGACGCAGTCGGTATTGCAGCTCATCATGCCGGCGGAATCCTCGACGCTCAGGCAGAGTTCGTAATTGCCGGCGAGATCGAGGAAAAAGCTGGCTTTGGAACCTTCGGCGGCGATGCTCGATGTCGAATCCTTCGGGGCACTCTGAATGCTCCAGTAATAGGTCAGTTCCGTCGATTCCTTGTCGGAACTCTGGGAACCATCCAGAATCACCGTGTCGAGCGGCGCCAGATCGAGCGTTTTGGCCCACGTGCTCGACGACGACAGACGTCCCTGAGCCGATGCATTCGGACACTGATTGGCTGACGAAGACCCCATGACCTTGAATACCGCATTGGCCTGGAGCGGATCGTTATTCATGATCACGTATTCGGCCTGGGCATTGCCCTCGCTGATCGGACTGAAAGTGATGTTCAGCGTCGCACTTTCGCCGTTCTTAAGCTCCGTGTTGGCCCCCGTGAGTTCGTGCTTGAACGTGTCGGAACCTCCGGTCTTGATGACGTCCGAAATGATCAGAGGAACCTCGCTGCAGCTGGTCAGCAGAACCGGTTTGGTTTGGGATGTTCCGACGCTGAGGGCCGGCGAAAACTCGAGCAGCGTCGGCTGAATCTGAAGACACGGCGTGTCGCTGTTCGCAATGATCGGAAGCGTATAGGTCGGATGCGTCGGATCGTTCGAAACGAAGACGATATTGCCTTCCTGTTTGCCGATACTGCCTGGCGTAAAGGCAACCTGAACCGTCAGCTGATCGGCGGCATTGGCTGCCAGACTGACGGGAACGGATGCACTGTTGACGAGCGAATACGAAAAATCATCAGAGGCATTCAGTTTGATTTCGCTCAGATTCAGCGGAAGATCGCCGACGTTGGTAATGACAATGTCGCGCGTCGTCGTCGTTCCCTTGTCCGTTTGTCCAAAGATGAGCTTTTCCTCGCTCGAAGGCACGACGTGGATGAGCGGAGACAGCTGCTGGGCAACGACTTCCAGCTCATAGACCGGCGTCTCGGGGTCGCTCGAATAAATCTTAATTACGCCTTTGGGGGAGGGATTTGCATCCGTCGGAGAAAAGTTCACCGATACCGGCATCGATGTCTGACTGGCCAGGGGTCGCGGAAGTTCACTGCCCGTCATCGAAAGACTGACCGCAGCACTGCCTTCCCATTCTATCTTGCGGACATTGAGTTCATCGCGCCCTACGCTCGTTACCACAAATGGAAGCGCATGACTCGAGCCCACCGCGACTTTCGAAAAGGTTACCTGCCGCGCCGGTGTCACGCGAATCCGCGCATCGCTCCCTTCTTCGAGGGTCGGGCCGCAGGCTGTCATCAGAATTGTCCCGAATATCAATGAAATTGCCGGGTATTTTAAGTGCATAGGTTTCTCTGGTTATCTGCATTGCAGGAATGGCAAGATCGTCTGGCGACGCTCATACACCCATAGAATCTAATGTGTACCGGGAAAAATCACAAGGAATTCATGACGGATTTGCTCATGTTTTACGCACGGCGGCTTTTGGCGCGCCCGAATCGCCTGCGGCATTCGGGCACGTCCAATGCGCCCTGCCGATGCTCGCTATTTTTTTTGCCCACAGGCAAAAAAATACGCTCGCCGGTCACGGCTATTGCCCGGCCTTCGGCCCGGCAATACGCCATGACAACCGAATAAAGACTCAAACTCGGACTACGACGCAAACGACAAATGTGGTATGAGTTGGGAGTTATGAGTTGGGAGTTATGAGTTAAGCAATCACATAGGTTCTTGCTAAAGAATTAGGCAAATAGAAAACCAACTTCCAACTT
>JAFRYG010000175.1 GCA_017441205.1 Pseudomonadota bacterium | reverse complement strand
TGGAATGCGGCACCGAATCCGTTGTCGATATTGACGACACTGACGCCGGAGGCACAGGAATTGAGCATGGACAGAAGGGCTGTCAGACCATGGAAGGATGCACCGTATCCGACGCTCGTTGGAACGGCAATGACCGGACAGCTGACGAGTCCGGCAATGACGCTGGGAAGAGCGCCTTCCATTCCGGCAACGGCGATGATGACTCTGGCATTGAGCAGAATATCCATTTTGGATAAGAGCCGGTGAAGACCGGCAATTCCTACGTCGTAGAGGCGGGTTACCGGATTGGCGAGGAATTCTGCGGTCATTGCTGCTTCTTCCGCAACGGGAATATCGGTCGTTCCGGCGGTCGCAACGACGATGTTTCCTGTCGTATCGGGGGCAGGACGATGTCCGATGATGCCGATGCGGGGGATGGAATGGTATTGAAAATCAGCAGAGATTTGTGCCTGGATGCATTCAGCGACGTTTGAATCCAGGCGCGTAACGAGAATGGCTTTTTCACCGTGTTCGAGCAATGCGGAGGCAATGCCTGTAATCTGTTCGGCGGATTTTCCTGCGCCATAGATGACTTCGCATGATTTCTGGCGGATTCCCCGGTGAAAATCGACTTTTGCATAGCCGAGATCCTCATAGGGGGCCTTTTGGAGAGCATGGACGACATCATCTGTCGTAGTTTGGCCGGTTTTCAGGGATTCAAGCAAATCGCGCAGCTCGTGTTCTGTCATTTAGTTCTCCCAGCCATCGAAGATATGTTCGTCGTAGACGTTGTGTTCATCCGGAGAATGAGCCGGATTCCAGACCTGCGCAAAGAAGGGATTGCCCTTGGCAATTTCGTCGTAGTTCCATGGCATGGGCAGACATTCCGGACACCAGTGTCCGCCGAGCAGAATGAGCGTCGGGGATGCCTTAAAGGTATGTCCAAACTGGCACTGCCATTCCAGAGGTGTGCGCATATCGCCGGGTGTCATGGATTCAGAAAGGCATTTGCCGCCGCGGAATTCTGCTGCCTGTTTCATGTCTTCGATGGATAGTTCCGAGATCGGTTTGGATTCGTCGTAACCGTGATCGAGGCGAATGCCATCGTCCGATGGTCTGGACAAATCCCAATCCTTCCATTTGGGAATCTGCGACCATTTTTCGACGGAACCGTAGTAGGCAGTGATTCTGTTGTTGTCGCCGTTTTTAATCCAGTTCTGGGTTCCGAATCTTTCCTTGTACGCCACGGGTTTCATTGCAGCTTTGAGGATGATGGACGGAACGATTTTGGACAAATGGTAGAACCAGGGAACGGATTTACCCATCTGCGCGAAGTATTCATCCACAGGAATATTGGCTCTGAAATGCAGGTATTTTTCGAGTTCATCGGAATCCTGATACCAGTGGCCGTGGAAATTCCTCAGTACAAACCAGTTGGATTCGAATATTTTTTCGGGAGGAGGACAGGAAATCGCCTTCAGCAGCTTGCATTCGAATTCATAGTTGGAGAGTCTGTATTCCGGCCCAGAACCGATATTGTAGAAGCGATTCCAGAATTCTTCCGGGACATCGTCTTCGCAGATATTGGCAAGAAGCCGACCGCTGTCTTCTACGGTTGCCCATTCCAGAACGCCTCGGATGGGAACGTGAAACATGATGGGATCGTAATTCTTCAGGATGGCGGGATACAGAATGCCGGATTGTCGCAAACTGACCCAGTGCTTTATACCGGATTCCACAAATGTACGTTCTGCGATGGTTTTGGAAATTCCGTAATGATCATAAACGCTGATTTGGATGGGATCTCCGGTTCTTCCCCAGTGAATGGGTTCGTTGCGAGGCCCCAGCTGAGCCACTGAACCAATATATACAACGCGAGGCTGGCGTTCTTCGGGCTGAGCAAGTACTGCCTTGACGATGTTTTCTGCGGCAGTGACGTTGACTCTTAAGGTCGATTTCGGTTTGTAGTCTGCGGAGGGTGAAACCATGCCGCCGACGTGCAGGACGTAATCCGCACCATTGACGCCTTCGAGAACGTCCTCATAGCGCGTTAAGTCTCCCCAGACGACTTTGATTTTTCCTTCGTAAGGGGCGAGTTTTTTATGATTGATATCGGATGGGCGCGCGAGGACGACGATGTTGAAATGATCGAGACGTGCGGCCAGTTCAATGAGTCCAGCAGTCCCCATGGTGCCTGTGGCACCGGTCAGAAATACGGTCTTTTTTGTGTCGGACATGATTCGCTTGTAAAGTAAAGAAATTGAGTTGAATGCCCCAAAATGGGGCGGTTGATTCTATGACAAATTGCAGTGGATAAAAAAGGGTTTTCGATACCCGGGGAAAACAATTCTATGTCGAATATTCTGGCTCAGCAGATCGATTCATTCCTTGCATCTCTAAAACTGAAGGGTTACTCCCCCTGTACAGTGGAGTCCTATGCTCTGGATTTAAAACAGCTGGTTTCGTATTTCGAGGAACTTGGCGAACCCGGGATGACGGTCGAGGCATTGACGCGTCAAAAAATGAGATCATGGCTCGCCGATGCCCTGGGAAATCAGAAACCTGCTTCGCGAGCGAGGAAAATATCTGCCGTTCGTTCTCTGATCCATTATCTGATTCGTCAGGAAAAAATAGAGAAAAGTCCATTCGAAAACCTGCAAAATCCTAAACTCCCGAAACAGCTCAGAGCAACGTATTCCGTCGATCAGATCAATATTCTTCTCGAAGTGCCGGGCAATGCTTCGCCCCTGACTATCCGCGATTTAACGGCGTTCGAGCTGATGTATTCAAGCGGCCTGCGCGTAAGTGAACTGGTGAGCGTCAATCTGGATTCCATCGATTTTATTGAGGGATGGATTCGCGTCATTGGTAAAGGGAACAAGGAGCGCGAAATACCGGTGACGACGACGGCCATCGATCTCATCGGACGATATCTGGCCGAATCCAGGCCATTGCTCATTTCGAAGGATGGGGTACAGGATGAGAATGCGCTTTTGCTGAATTCCAAAGGCGGACGCATTACAGCTCGCAGCATTCGTCGTTTGCTTCACGAGGAAGAAATCGAAAAAGGACTTACTGCAGATGTATCACCGCATGGATTGCGGCATGCTTTTGCCACTCATTTGCTCGAAGCAGGCGCAGACATGCGCGCAATTCAGGATATGCTGGGGCATGCGCGTCTTTCGACGACGGCGCGCTATACCCATAATAATTACGAACGGTTGGTCAAAGTGTATGACAATGCTCATCCCCGCGCGCATATCGTGCATCATTCGCCCGATGAATCAAAACCATAGCGCGGGGAACATGAAGATTAATTGCAGGTTGCCGCATTGATCTTAATCAATCCCATCTCTCGCTTGTATGCAGAGACGTGGGAATTGAGGTCGGCCAAAAGGTAGTAATGCGTATTCCCTTTGCTTCGCAGCGGAACGGCACGGCCTACGAGCGCGTATGCATCGCCGTGTTCCGTAAAATTACAATATGCATCGCCTTTGCTGAATCCGGCAACGGGGGCATTGTCGAGCATTCGGCTGCCAATTGCTGCGGCCTGAATCGTCGAACGCGCCAGATCGCCCAGCAGACGGGTGCCGTCTGCTGATGTCGGCAGTATCGTACTCATACCGCTAAATTCACGGATATCCTGGGGATATTTCCAGTCCGATGCAGAGTTTATGGCGTTCCACGCATCCTGGCCGCCTTTTTCCATGGCGGCCTCATAACCACTTTTCTTTTGACGCGCGAGCATCATGTTGGCGTCTTCCTGGGAATTCTGAAGCAAATATACACCGCTTTGGTGCGCAGCATTGGCTGCCTGGCGCGTGTACTGAAACGCAGTTGCCATGCGGTTGTCATTCTGCGTAATATGCAGCGAAACCAGTCCTACTGCGGTTGCAGCAAGAACAAGAAGAATAACGACGATAAGAGCCGCTCCTTCTCGATATATGCGTCGGGGGTGAACAATGTTTTTTTTCATATTTATTCTCCTGATAAACGCATGAAAAGAAATTGAATTAAATGGTGCCGGTAAGTGTGGAACCAGTTCCCACTGGAAGCGGGTTCTTGGTTTTTATAACAGCAGTTCCCTGGATGTGTACAATGGGATTGCCTTCTGCAGTAAAAGCCGGCTGGGCAGCATTTGTACGGTTGGTGGTTTTGGATTGCTGTGATCCGACAGCACCAATCCTGTAGTAGAATCCGCGAAGTGAGCCCAGATGAACGGAAGGCATGCTGTAGCTGGCGTTTCCTTCGCTTGTATCCACTAAACCAACGACTGTCGGGTTGCTGTCATTTGGTTTAATGAAAGTCAGTATATCATTCAGATTGGTGCCGTCGCTGCCAACTTTGACTGCAATGGGGTAAAGCTCAAAATACAGAATGTTGCGGATGAGTGTCTGGCAGGTCTCTTGTTTGACAATTGAATTGAGTGCAGCGCTGGCGGAAGGCATCGCTTTGTTGTAGCAGCGAACAAGGTTGTATTCTCCATCCCTGAAGCCGTTATGATTACCATCGGTTTGGAGCTTATAGGTGACAGAAGTTATCGGATAGATAAATTTATTCTGGAATGGAGCACCCTCAATAAAACCCAGTTTCGGATCAAAAGTATTATTGGAAATCTGGACAACCATGCTGTCTTTATCGCGTTCCGTCTGCGGAATTTCCATCATCCCCCATTTCCCGTTGTCCGAAACGGCATAAATGCCAATCGCATGCTCGAATGATTTATACAGGGCGGTTTTGAATGTGTTTTCTGATGCAGTCGTTCTCGATGGCGTATTTGTTTCGATGTTGCTCAGGGCAGATGCCGTGACCGGAAGCTGGAGCGTGTCGCCGATGGTCAGCTCCGTTCCGCTTTGGGTATTGACCAGAAATCCGTCGTAATCTGTAAAATCAGCTGCAAATGAAAACTGGGCAACTCTGAACGCTTGATCTACAGGATTGTTGTTTTTGAAAATGCTGTAGGTAGGACTGGCACTGCGATAACTCACAAACGCCTGAAATGTGCTTCCCGAAAATCCCGCGATGTTATCGCTCTCACTCGAACTGTCAAATGCCGTGTGATAGCCAACGCGTGAAAGATCCCTCTGAATGAGAAGCTCTGCATTCCTCAGATTGGCTTCAACTTTCTGACGTTCCTTCTCATCATTGAAATTGTTTGATGTTCCGAAAAACATTGCGTATGCCGCAATGGAGACAATCGACGTAATGAAAACGGTAACGAGTAATTCGATTAGCGTAAATCCACGGCGAGTCATAATGGATTCTCTCCCCAGAACGGCAGTTTAATGGACGATATTAGGGCCAAGAGCAAAGGGAATTGAGATGGAACCACAGCTTCTTTGTGCGGTTGGAAATTTATCCATCTTGGCGAAAACGCTGGCATCCAGACAATTGACGCTGCTCTTCGTGTTGTTCCAGACGACACGTATAGCACCTCGAATATGTTCATTGGAGGAGGTTTTGGACATCGGTTTAAGCATGTAGTAGCCGACGGCAAAACGATCATGCGCAGGTTTTCCTGTCGGTACACCATTGATATTGCAGACCTTGAGCAATTGCCATTGCCCCGGAGTTTTGCTCGATGCCTGATAGACTTTTCCGAGTGTACTGGTGGTTATGTTTTTATTGGTTTCCCAGTCCGTTGCCTGTATTTCGAGGTCGTACAGTGCCTGTTCTGCAATGGTAACGGCCGCTGAACTGTCCCGGGCTTCACGGTTGTGGTTGATGGATGTCATCAGCATTCCGAGAACACCAAGGCATCCTACAGCCAAAACTGCAGCTGCAACCATAACTTCTATTAATGTAAAACCCTGTCGCATGGAAAACCTCCGATAAGTCCATCCCCTTACATTCTAACAGGTTTTCTTGCATGCGGCAAAAACTATCTGGTCATATCAATGGTTAAAACAACTTTTTTGACTTGAGCTTTGCAAAAAATCCCGACTTCTTTTTGTCGTCCCCCTTGGCGTCCGGAGTGTCGGATTCCCACCAGGCTTCAGGTTCATCCGAGATTTCAAAGTTTTCAATATATTCGGGCGGAACCCCGTCCGGAAGAGTAATCGCTCTGGGATTGAGCGCAACATTAAGGTTGATCTTCCAGCTGCCGTCCTCTTTGAGCATGTAAATCGTCCGTTGTTCACCATCGACATTCACGGTCAGGGTCGCCGTGCTGATGCCGTTTTTCTCATGGGTCTCTTCGTTCGTCACCTTGGGATGCGAGGACGGCGTAATGCCATCCATCAGTCTCGCCCAGCTGGCTTCGGGGTCGCCATCGCCGGATTCAACCAGTTCAATGGATTCCGTCGTAAATGCGTCGCGGAACTTGACCGTGTTGTCTTTATAGGCATATTCGACGGCAGCATTGAAGGCATCTTTCGGCATTCTGCCATGAAATTTCACAAAATATACGATTGCCCCGACAATCAGAATTATGAGTGCGAATATCGCTACTCGAATCAGCATTTTGACTCGCGCCTTTGCCCTGGCCTGGGCCTGCTTCTTTACCTGATCCGGTTTCTGGACGTGGACCGGGGCGACCGGGGGCCTTACTCCGCCTCGCGCTGCTGCAGATTTTATTTGTGATGCCTTGACTTTTGCCATCTGAAATCTCCACAAACACAGACAACGCTTCAATTCTAAAGCAACCTTCAGGTAATGAAAATCACTTTTTTATCGCCAGGGGCCCGCGCCTATGCGCCAGAGGCGCATACGGCCTGCGGCAGGCGGCTATTTTTCAGTCCGGTACTCCGGACTGAAAAATACGCCGCCTGATGCGCACTTTTGCTTCGCAATGCGCGCGCATCCTTTCCTGCGGCTGGATCACCCAATGCCAATGACGCAATATATTATCGCCGGTGATGATGACTATTTGTAAAGATTCGAAATGATATCGCCGTACTTTTTCTCAATCTCATGGCGCTTGAGCTTGAGTGCCGGCGTCAGCATGCCGTTCTGAATGGAGATTTCATCCATGATGACGGCAAATTTCTGGGGCTTTTCAAAACCTCTGAAATTCTTCGTTATCTTCTGAATTTCCTCGTCGATCATCCGGATCAGAATATCATCCTTTGCCATGCTCCGGGCGTCCGTTTGTTTGCCGTTCTTCAGGGCTTTGTAATCTTCAAGGCACTTTTCCGTCGGTTTGATGAGGACGATGTTGTAGGGACGACCGGCTCCGAATATGATCGAGTGCTCAATATACAGCGATGTATTCAGCTTTTCTTCAAGCGCCGAGGGAACGACGTATTTGCCATTCTCAAGTTTATACTGTTCCTTGACGCGGCCTGTCAGGTACAGATAGCCATCCTCGTCCAGATAACCAAGATCGCCGGTATGCAGCTCATGGTCATTCGTCAGGACTTCTGCCGTAAGTTCGGGGGCATTATGATAGCCGTGCATGACGCAGTGTCCGCCGACGATGACTTCGCCCGCATGTTCTTCGGGACGGCTGGGATCCAGTTCAATCCTCACTGTATTGCAGGCCAGGGGACGGCCGACTGAACCGAATTTTATCTTGCCGTGCTTGTTGACGGCAATGATCGGAGCGGTTTCGGTCATGCCATATCCCTCGTATATCGTCAGCCCAAAATTATGAAAAAATTCAATAATATCAGGCGCTAACGGCGCACCGCCGCTGATGCAGAATCGCAGGCTGCTGCCAAATGCAGACTTGATCTTGCTGCCCAGTATGCCGCAAAGCACTTTTCTGCGAATTCTGTCCAGGCCAGACAACGGTTTATGATGCGATTTTTCTGTCAGTTCGATGCTGTCTTCCAGCAGTTTTCGGGAGATGGGATTTTCGTAGGCCTTCTTGCGGATTTCGTCGTAGATTTTATTGAAAATCTTGGGAACGGCAACGAGAATCGTCGGATTGACTTCCTTAAGGTTGGTCTGGATCATCCGCGCAGATTCTGCCAGACCGACGGCAGCTCCAAAGTACGGAAAGATATGGAGTTCCACGGTTTTGCCAAAGGCATGGGCCCACGGCAGAAATGCCATGGATCGATCCGTGCAGGAAGCATCAAATCCATCAAAAGTATCTATCGCATTATAGACGATGTTGTGATGCGTGAGTTCGACGCCCTTGGGGGTTCCCGTTGTGCCGCTCGTGTAGATGATATCGGCGATCGAATGCTCGTCGATATCGAGTGTTTTCATTTGTTGTGCGGCTGAATCGATGAGCTGTTGGAATTCATCCGGTTCATGATCATTCCTGGGAAAGAAACTGACAATGCGTTCGATCGAATTGATTCCAAGCGATTCAATCCTCTCTTTAATGCCGGGATTGCCTGTAAACAGGAAACGGGCTTTGGAATCTTTAAGGATGTATTCCCAGTCCTGGATTTTTTGAACCTCATACATGGGAACGATGGAAGCCCCAAGGCCGTAGGCTGCATAGACCGTCATGGCAAAGGGAATCGAATTGCTTGCTATGATGGCTACGACATCCCCCTGTTTCATTCCCATCTCATGAAAGGAATATCTCAGCTTTTCCATTTGTGTATGGAAATCGGCATACGTCATCCATTCATAAACGCCGTTTTTCTTGGCCCCAAACAGAGGACGATCCGCATATTTCTGTGCTGAGACATCGATGAGTTCTGCAAGTGTTTTAAATTCCGCCAATTTTGTCTCTCCTGATAATTCCGTGACATAAACTGGGATATAATATAACGTTCTTTTGTACGTAAGAGCTATTTATCCCAAGCGGGGTATAACGCGAACCCGGGCCGTTTTATTCATCGCAAAAAAAGAAAATGTCATTCAAATCATGACCTTATGAGCATTCACATGCCGAGCATGAGGTAGAATGCATTTTCTGCAGCATTTCCGATACCTTTGGCATAGCCGAGGGTAAAACGAAAAGGGTAATTGTATCCAAGCATGGCATCTATATGAAGTTCTGCTCCCAGACCATATACGGAATCAGAAAGATTCATTTTGAATGTCGCATTACTTTTAACTGCCCAGTCTACGTGAACGCCTGCCCCAATCCGGTTCAGGCCAACGAGGTAATTCGTCAGCTTCCCGCTGATGTGGGCCAGAGGAAAAGTGTACTGGGCATGCGCATAAATCAGGTGATTGTTTGCAATGATATTTCCTGACCTGATGCCGTAAAATATGGATCCGTCATTAAAACTGAACTGGCTGCTGCTGGTGATTTCCAGCGGGTACCGGTAGGCACTTTCAGATTGTGAAAAACCATACCTGAGTTGAATCCCGAAAACATTCGTATTGGCCCATGGCATCGACCAGGACAGATCCAGATCTGTTATATTGATAAATGTATAGTATTTGTTTCCAAAAAAAGGCGTTTCAATGCGCGTAAGGAAGTTCAGTCTGTAGCCTGTATGACCGGGAATCGTCTCGGGAACATCGTGGATGTGGCTCAGTTCTATTTCGGCGATCAGTGCATTTGACCATAATTTCTGTACTTCCCTGGGATCGTCGTCAAGGTGATTTTGCTCAATAATGGATTCAATAATGGAATTCAGGCTGCCGTCGAGACTCTTGCTGTATTCGGCCAGCAGTTCTGTCCGAAAATGAATATTGATTTGTGGAAAATGCCAGGATGTGCCAGTCGATATATTCGCCCTGTATGTGACAAACGGAACGTACAAATAATCGGTTTGGAGATCTATCACCTGGGTTCGCTGGCGCGAACTGGTTCCGGCAGCCAGATACCACTTATAGCGATGCCACTTGTATCTGAGATCCAAATCACACATTTCACGGTCGAAATACCACGCAAAATGGGCATGATAGGAATGGTGCCTGAGAATATCGGAATTGGAAATGCCAAGTCCAAGATACCATCCCGTCGCAGCTGACGTTCCGAACATGGGAGAATAAGTGTCCGGAATCCAGGGATAGGCATCGGGGCCATCGTTGTATTCGGCCTGAATTTCAGGGACAGATCGCATGACTGGATTGTCGGAGGATTCCTCTGGCAGATCGCCGGCAGAAAACTGATTCTCATTTCTGCGGACAATGGCCATCCCGTCTGCGGTGATTTCCGTATAATAGATGGTCCTGTTCGTGTTCATTACCGCCTGGGTCATGGCTTCCGGCTGAATATGCAGAATGTGGCTGCCAGTTCCGTCCAGACGGATCTCATTCAGAACATACAGGCCGGCTCTTTCGGTAATGTATCCAATCCGATCGTCCGATATTCTGAACGGATATTTTTCTGTTTCCTTGCTGTGGGTCAGTCTGAAGGCATTGAGGCCATCGCCTGTATCCGAAAACAAAACGAGGTCGAATTGTCCGGATTCCGGGCTGTAGACGGAGGCAGCCAGCTGTCCGTCCGAAAGTTCAGTCAGTCCCTCTATGAGCGAAAATTGTTCTCCAACAAATATTTGTCGGGCTTCTTCCGGGTGATCAAAATCCAGTTTGTAGATTTCGGGGGTATCCGTCAGAAGCGTCGTGATATACAGGGCATGGTCGCCGACAGCAAAGTCCCGGATATGTCCCGGGACGTTCAGTGCGTGGGGAACGACTTCTGTCGATTTGATCGAATAGAGCCTCTCTGTCTGAAAATGCTCGGACTGAATCAGATAGGTGAAGTACAGCGTCTGGCCATCGCGGCTCCAGTGATGTTCGCATCGTCCCTTACATTCAATGATTTCGGTATCTGTGCGGGTATTTTGATCGTGGACGACGATGGCACGGGGATGCACGCCGTCTTCCCGGACATAGCTGATGGCGTTTTGACCAGGAATGATTTGCGGCAATTCATGGCGCCATGGCTGGGTCAATGGTTTGGACGGTGCAGATACCGGAGGAACTGAACGATGTTGCTGATCTCTCCATTCCTCATAGAGCGTTTCGAAATCCTTGCCAAATGTATCCCTGGCAATTCTGTTGATGGACGAAATCTCGGATCCGTTCGCGTAATTCCATCGAATAAGTGTATTTTCACCAAATTCATGGATCAAATGTAATATAAAAAATGAGCCATAAACTTTTTCCTGCAAACGACCGAGCCAGGATTTGTGCGTTGAACCAATATCGTTGAACTGCGGTATTTTATTGTTTTCCGCACTGTTTCTTACAATGGCGCGATAGAGATTGTTCGGCACTCCCCCCGAAGGGACTTCCGGCAGGCGATAGTATGACGACAGACCGTTCAAATACCAGGATGGCAGAACCAAATTGTTGAGTTTGTACAGAAAATTGATGCCGGTATTTTGTACTAATATTCTGGCAATTTGCGATGATATCTGGATTTCAAGCCAGTCGCCGCAATAGGCATTTTCGAGAATGCTCTGGGATGGCCATAGATGGATGAGAAAAAAGTCCCTGTGTTCGTATGCTTTGGATGCGGATTCATTAACGTCAGAGCGATCCAGCAGCTGTATTGTAATTTTGCCGTTCATCCGGGTCTGCAGCTTTTGCGTGAGCAGCTGGTATGAGTATTCAGCAAATGCTATGGTTCGCTGGCCGTAGGACCGCAGATTCTCCGGAAACCGGACAGTGAAGTGTTCGCTCGTCAGCGTGGCGATGCTTGTCGGATATGTCTCGTCCGGCAGGCCGAATGCATCCTCCGGGGGCAGAACGACTGTTATCAGGCAGAGGATAATAGCCGTAATACAGATGGGAAACTGCCGGAGAATCATGGAAAATATACAGTCTGGGTTATCCGTGTTTGTGTTGTCGTTTGCCGAGGGCCGTTTCGAAAAGATGGCGCGGGCCGAGACGGAGAATCCAGAATAAACCGGCGAGAATGAAAATAACAAACGAAATCAGCAGCAAAGGATTCGTTCGGAGCGTGTTTAAAAACGGATGCGTTTCGTGCATGGATGCAGCTGAATGTTCAGAAATGCCGCGTTCATTCTCGTGCGCAGGTACGGCATCATGTTCATGATGGTGTTCATCGGCATCCTCATGATGGTGTTCATCGGCATCCTCATGATGGTGATGGTGTTCATGGGATTCGATCGAAATGCGTACGATGGATTCCGGCTGCCAGTCATTGGATATCGCCAGAATTCCCGGGGCTGCGGCTATGATCAGGCAGGTGATGGCTATGAGAACATACCGCCGAATCCAGGGGTGATCGTGTTCGATGGCCGAAGCCATATCGCGCGGATGAAAATCGTACAAAAAGAGAAGCAGCGTGCCTGTTGCCGAGGTCGCAAGGATTGCTCCCGGAATCGCATGGAATATCGAAATCAGGCCAAACATCAGGAGGGGAATGCCGACCAGCGGCATACTTCTCTTTTGAAGTGCATACAGAATAATGGCCAGATCGAGGGAGATCATGATGCCGATGGATGCTGCTGCCGGAATATGTTCAAAAAATTCTGTCAGTGGGGCAACAAATCCGGGAAACACCGTTGCGATCAGGCTCATCATGGCGATGAGCGTCCAGCTGGAAGCCATCCAGAGTGAAAAGTTTTTTTCGCGATCGCAGAGGGATTCGGGATGGCAGGTGCTGCAGCAGGCAATCCTTTTCAGGCACAGGGATGCCGGAACGATCGCAAGGGCCGTGGTGAACCACCATGCGGATGCCGGAGCATAAGTGAATATGGTCAGGAGCAGCGCGATACCTGCTGCCGAAAAAATGTGCAGCGAACCGCCAAAGGCATTGGGCATGGGCTGTGGATCGAGACTGCCGGACAATTTGCTGAAGAATGCAGATATTCCGGGGGAACGAAGGCGTGCAGCTCCGTAGACAATGGCCATAACCAGAGCTGCGATGCACCATACCGGAGCTGCATTGATCAGGCATTCGCACCAGCTGTCGAGCATGGAGGCATGTTCATGGCCATGAACCGGGGCGATCCATTCGATGACGGCGAGTGCTCCGAATCCGGCCAATGCACCGATACCCTTGGATATTTTGGAATCGGCACGGCCTTCGACCGAGATGTTGTGAAATACGACGTGCAGGAGGGTACCGGCAATCAATCCCTGGACGACATTGAGAATAATCAGTCCGGCAGAGGGCAGGGTATAGTGCCCGAGGACAAAGCCCAGACTCGTCGTGGCCGCAAGCGCGATGATGATTGCCCAGGTCTTTTTCAGGCCGAGGCGCGGAACGAGTATCATGCTCAAAAAGATACCCACCGGCAGCCGGTGAAAGAGAACTCCCAGAGCAAGCATGTTCCCCATGTCGTCGACAGCAGTCATCGAGAGGCCGATACCGTCGAGAATCGTATGGATGATGAAGCCAAAAAATACGATGATAATCAGGATCAGTCCGGATTTGCGTTCATTATGATGATGCGGATGTTCGGCGTGTTCGGTATCGTGATGTTCTGATTCAGAAGTATGATGCTGCAGTTTGTGGAGAATGGCCGGGACTGTCAATCCGACAGCAACGGCCAGCAATCCCCAGATACCGCCATTTTCGACGCTGTGCGGAATGAGATGCAGCATCGTCAGCCCGATGATGGAGATCAGGACGAAGGCATCAAAAAAAGACAGCGATGCCGGAAATTTCCGAATGACGGGGTATATGCCGATCCCGATGAACAGGGCCAGAATACTGAGTAAAAGCAACAACATGACGTGGAACAAAAGAGGATTGAATCCAAAAAAAACGCGGCGGCCTTATAATGAATAATGGTGCAGGAAAGAACAAAAAAATGCTCAGGCGTATTGCCCCAGTGGGGCAATAGCCTGAGCCAGGCCGGCGTATTGGGCCGCAGGACCAAAAGCCGGCCCCCGGCAAATAAAACTATCCTCTTAAAAAGACAGACTGGTCGTAGCGGAGCATGACGAGATCGCGCATCCAGTTTTCGTTTGCGGTCGATGGCAGATCGAGTTCTTCTTCGATGAACCAGCGGGCAAAATGTGCGCCGGCAGCGTCGGAAAGAGGATATCCGCCGCCGAAGCGCGGATTGATTTCCATCAGCTGAACCTGATGTGTGGTCGGATCCCAGAAAAGCTGGATGCAGATGGTTCCGCAGGCACCGGGGAGTGTTTCGGCAACGCGGCGAACCGTTTCGACGATTTCGGGGGCATCGATGGTTTTTGCCTTCGAGACTTCGCCGTCGCGGACTTCGAGTCGCCGTCGCGGTACGACACAGAGGCATTTTCCGGTTTTTACCGAAACGTATGCATCGACGGTCACTTCGAGACCGATGCCGAGCGATTCGATGACATCATTATCGTGATTGCCGCTGTTTTTGCGGATTTCGAGTGCCTCACGCGATTCGATGCGGGCTGCCCCCACAGAACGGGAACCGTCGGCAGGTTTGGCAAAACAGGGATATTTCCAATCCTTGCAGGCGAGTGCCTCGTCGATGGAACACTGTTCAAAGGTCGGGAAATCGTGGGCGACAAACCATTCGTGCGTCCGGCGTTTGTCGGCTCCAATCGCGATGGTTTCGAGCGAAGAGACCATGATGTGGACGCCGGCGGCCTCGAATTTGTCGCGTTCGCGGGCCAGAATGGGCAGTTCGGTATCGATGGTCGGGATGATCCACCGAATGTGATGAACGTTGCAAATCTGCAGCATCCGGGGAATAAACTCCGGGTGCGTCACTCTGGGAACGATGGCCTGACGGCGGGCAAGCGCAAAGGCAGGCGCAAAAGGCTGTGCATCGGTCGCGACGACCTCGGCATCCAGATTCAGATCCGAAAACGTCTTTTCCCAGATTCTGAGCAGTTCGACGCGCCTGCCGGCACAGGACAAAAGCAGATTACCGATCATTCTTCATTCCCCATGAATTCCGGCATGGTTGCTGAATTTTCATGCTGAATGCCGCTGCGCCTGAGAACAGTGGCTACGGTCATCAGGAGGATTTTCAGGTCCAGCCAGCAGGATGCGTTTTCGACGTACCAGACGTCGTGTTCGAATTTTTCTTTCCACGAAAGGGCGTTTCTTCCGTTGACCTGGGCCCATCCGGTAATGCCGGGTTTTGCCCACTGACGCTTGATTTGTTCGTCATTGTAGCGCTCAATATAGGACATCAGGAGCGGCCTGGGGCCGACCAGGCTCATATCGCCTTTGAGCACGTTGATCAGCGTGGGGAGCTCATCGAGGGACAATGCGCGGATTTTCTTGCCGAAATCCGAGAGGCGTTCGGCATCATGCGTGGCATCGGTGCCTTCGGGAGCGTTCGCCATCGATCGGAATTTGAGCAGTTCAAAGGGTTTTCCGTCGAGTCCCGGGCGCTGCTGTCGGAACAGAATGGGGGTGCCCAGATGATGGCGGACTGCAATCGCCGTCGCGGCAAGGACCGGCCAGATTACGGCCAGACCCGCCGAGGCTGCGGTAATATCGAAACCGCGCTTGATGATGTGGTAAAGCGTCGTTTTCCAGGGTTCCGGACTGACTTTGCAGACGTCATCGAAGCAGGCCTGCCATCGCTTGCAGAGCGTTTCGATATCATTTTCCTGGGCGGCTTCTTCGACGGCACGGCGGATTTCGTCGGCTTCCTGTCCCTGCGCACTGAGCATCTGTGCGAGATTCTGCATCGCATTGACCAGACCGTCGACGTCTCCGGGACGGACCAGAAAACCGCATTTTTCGACGAAATGTGCCAGATCCGAATCCCCGGGGGCAACGGCGAGCGGGATGCAGTGCGCGGCTATCGCGCTGTAGATTTTGCTCGGGACACACGTCGAATGCGCTTGATTGGTCAGTGTGGCAAATGCAACGTCCGTTTTGATGAGCAGTTCTGCCCATGCATCATCGTTCTGGGGGCCGATGAATCGCACGTGCTCAGTCAGATCTTTCCAGCTTTCCCTGAGTCTGGCTTCGCCGGGACCGGTTGCGGCAACGACGATGCCGATGGGGGGCATCCCTTCGGAAGATGACTGAATGAGTGCGGGAACTGCTTTTTCGAGCGTTTCGACATCGTGCATCAGTCCCATATTGCCGACGTACGAAAAAATGACTCTGCCCTTCATCCATTCGCGAAGATCGGGATCGAGTGCTTCCGTGTCTGCATTTTCGCGGAATTCGGCCTGACTTGCGCCGGTCGGAATGATCCACGTGCTGGGATTTTTGCCGTAGCGCATCTCTGCGGATTTTTTCATGACATCGCCGATATAGATGGCGGCGTCGGCATGTCTGATCATCCAGCGGTTGGCAACCGTCATGACTTTGGAAAGCCAGCGGCTCTGGAATCCGGCAGCCTCGACGGCATCGGGGTACATATCATAAAGAAGAGCAGCTACCCCGCAGCGATGAATGGGTTTGGCGGCAACGAGAATGTGCGGAAGAAAAAAGGGATTGGTCGAAACGACGAGAACCGGTTTTTCGAGCGGTCTGGCCGTAAAGGATGTTCGCATGGCGTTGAAGAGCGTCTGAATGGGAAAGACTCCGAACGTGAGTGCTCTGGCTGTCAGACGGCCTATCTTTCCGCGGTGAAAGAAAGCGCGCCACTGTTCCGGAGACAATGCCGCATGGAGTTCCGCATCTTCACCATTTTTTTTGAATTCCCGCGTCATGCGCTCGAGCGGTCCGCCGCCGACGGATGAAAACATTCTCGATATTGTTTTGTCGTGCATTTTATTCAACCTGGATCTAATGAAAAAGCAGCACATCATTGTGCATCTATCTAATATACCCTGATTCGGAGTCAACATGAACCTCAAATCCTGTGCTTTTTTCATTCTCGCCGGTACGCTTGCTACAAAATGATTGCTTTTTTTTGTGACATTTGAGGTCATATCCATGTATTAAAGGGCGGTTTTGCGAATTCTCTGGCCGTGGAGTTGATTATGGGAATGCAGGCAGCCACCGGAGTAATGGCTGATATCAATATAACGCCGCTCGTCGACGTCATGCTCGTGCTGCTCATCATATTTATGGTAGCTGCACCGGTGATGGAAAAGGAGCGCGCCAAGAAAGAGCTTCAGGAAGACCGCGACAATCAGCAGCGTCTGGTGGCGCTCAACCTCCCGGCGCTCGACAACAGCGGCGCGTCCGACGACAAAACCAGGACACTGACGCTCAAAGTCACATCCTCGCTCGTGGTCTCGTTCGAGGATAAGGTGGTCGCGGATTGCTCTGCACACAAGGACGCTGCAGACAAGCGCAGCTGGCAGCCCTGTTTTGATGCGGTCGAAAGCGCGGTTCGGGACAGCGAGGCCGCGCGCGAGGGCGGCGTCATCGTCGATGCCGAGCCCGAAGCAAAATTCGGATTCATCGTCGGCGTCATGCATCGCCTGCACAAGGCAAATATAGAAAAAGTATCGATGTTTCCCAAAACGACCTGAGATTAATAGGCAGTAGGCATGAGCAAGGCGTTATTCAGTGTTCGCTGTTCATCATTCGAATGGAGTACCGGCAATCGGCAATCGGCATTTTTCAGGGCGATGCTGGGAATGGCGATGATCTTGGTATTGGGGCTGATTCCGGCATGGGTTATGGCACAGGATGCCATTACGCTGGAGCGCGCATGTGAACTTGCGAGACAGAACAGCCCGCAGATCCATGCGCAGAACTATGCCCTCGAAGCAGCCCAGGCTCAGCTCTCGGAGGCCAAGTATTACTGGACCCCTAAACTCAATCTGAAATCCCAGTTCGGGCCGATGCCCAAAACGCGCGATATTGAGGATTCCGAGGATGATATCTGGGATCACGTTGGCGATTCATGGGGCTTCACGACCCGGAATTACCTGGAATTCTGGATGCCCCTCTTCACGTCCACAAAGGTCTATCACACGCATGAACTGGCCAAGATTGGTCTTCACGTCGAGGAACTGCGTTCCGAAAATGAGGTCCTGAACGTCGAATACGATGTTTCGCGGGCTTTTATCGGATTGCAGCTGGCCAACGCAGCCCAGGATGTCATCAAGGAAGCCGAGGGCTACGTCGAGCGCATCCAAAAAGAATACACTGAGCTTATGGAGAAAGAGGATTCTGCCGTCAAAGAAACCGATCAATATCGCATCGATATTGCGGTTGCGAATCTTCTGCGCCTCAAGAACGAGATCAATGCGAAGCGCGACTATGCAGAACGCGCGCTGAGCGTACATACGCAATTGAAGCTTCCCATCTCGGTCGCCGAAATGAACTTCGATCGCGATGAACAAAAGCTCAAATCCTACGATCAGATTCTCGAAGTAGCCCATGCGCACCGCGGCGATCTGAAGCTCCTGGAACAGGCCGAAGCAGCATCTTTTCTGGAGGCAAAAATCCAGTGGCTCAACTGGTGGCCGGATCTGGTGCTGGCCGGCGAAGTTTACTACAAATACAGCAATGCCGTGCCGAAGATCGATACGGACAACTTCTACATCAAGGATTCGTACAACGGAAAGGGCTTTGCTCTGGGATTCATGCTCAAATGGGAGCTCGATCCGGTTCGCCAGGTCTTTAAGGTCCGACAGGCCGATGCAAAGGCCGAACGCATGCGGGCACAGCGCGAACTGGCCATTTCCGGCATCGACCTCGAAGTTTCGGAGCAGTATCAAAAGACGGCAAATGCCCAGGCCAATATCGATATCACCTATCAGTCGCGTCGATCCGCCAAGCGCTTCCTGACTCAGGAACTCATGGCCTACGAGTCCGGCGAAGGCAATGTGAACGATCTGATTTCT
>JAFRYG010000174.1 GCA_017441205.1 Pseudomonadota bacterium | reverse complement strand
ACTTCATGTTTAGTAGCCCCCGGTTGGCGCGTAGCGGCTACCGGGGGACAAATGAAATGCACCAAAATCAATCCCCGTAGGGGATGCCCCAGGAAAAGGAAAATCGTATATTGTTGTCATTATCTATGGCCAGTACAATAAAAGGCCTTGCGACGTATTATACAAAGAAAACTGCGACTGAAAATAACTCGGTGATACAAAAAATCCTCCGCGCAATAAGAAATCATGATATTGATGCAGCACTAACAACGTTGCGTTCTTTTTTTAGCTCGATTCCATACGATGCCGAAAAACAGGATGAACATCATTACAAGACTGTTTTTTATCTGATATTCAGGTTGGCGTCTGAATATTGTGTTCGTACCGAAGAACGCAGTGCCGCAGGTCGATGTGATGCATTGATAGAAACCAATGATACCATCTATTTATTTGAGTTTAAACAGGATGGTACTGCAGAGGAAGCCTTGAGACAAATTGATGATAAAGGTTATGAGATTCAATATGAGGCTGGTGCGAAGACGATTGTAAAGGTTGGGGTGAATTTTGAGAAAGACAAGCGAACCATTGAGCGTTGGATTGTGGGGTAATATTTCATGCTGATATATCGTGACGGTTTCTGTCTTCGATCCGCTTTTGGATGGAGGATTATCCGATGAGCCATTGTCTGATGAACCTGAATTGCTGTCTGAACCGGAACAGGACAACGCAATGACTCCCAAAATTGCCGCAGTCCAGAATATAAATCCGCGTTTCATGTAATTCTCCTTAGCAGACGTGTGGACGATGCTGATATCTGAGAAAAAACCACTTTAATTATAGCGGATCTGTCAGGTATTTGCCAATATTCACAGCAGCGAAATTGCCGGACTCAAATTTGAATTATGCTTCGCCGGAATTCAGCGGAATTGGACTCAGTGCAAGATTTTAGGATGTGACGCTCCCTCCGGGGCGTGGCTGATTTTATATATTAAAATCTGTACAGACGTTCCGCGGAACGTCCCTATTCACTATTCACTGCTACAGACGTTCTGCGGAACGTCTCTGAGAGTATATATATGATACAATTATTGTATCATTTCTGAAAATCGAATCAATTGAACCCCAAGACGTTTCGCGGCTTTTCGGCATTCCTGTGAAAAAGTACTTTTGGAAAAAACGATATAATATCGATGCTCCATCTCAATGAGCATGCTGCGTTCGATAAGTGTCTGCAGAATTTCCTCAGTAATTGGCTTGCTGCGCCATTTGCATTCACAGAATATTGCACTGTTGCCGTCTGTCGCAACGATATCGATTTCTTCCGTCTGTTTTTTGGTGCGATTGGAACCCCACCATGCACCAATTTCTGTAAATTGAACCGGCAGATTATCGTATTCTTTCCACATATAATCGATGCATATCTGTTCAAATACTTTTCCCATATAGGTTTCGAGGGCAGGAACGGCATTCGTATAAGCCCGATCAGAAAAACCGCGTTGAATCAGATTGTTCTGTCCCGGAACGACCAAATACCAGAATTTGAACATCATGTCCGATACTTCATAAATGCATTTTTTAGATCCTGTTGCCGGAACGGGAGATTTTTTTTGTACAATTCCAAGCTCCTGTAGTCTCGACAAATAGGGGGACAGACTGGATGAACTCATTCCAAGCGCATTGCACAGCTCCGACATTTTGGTGTGTCCGGATGCCATTGCACGTGTCATCGCATGGTAAATAGCTGGTTCGCGAAGTTCCTGCTTTAACAGATTGGATGGCTCTTCATACAGATAGCCCGATGAACTGAAAAACTGATCGCAAAGGTTTTCACGAATGGATTTGTTTTCATCAAAACACTGAATGTATTTGGGGATCCCACCTGTTGCACCATATACAATCGCCATGGATTCAGGTGACAGCGTTGTAAAAAATGCCGGTACTTCAAAAAAATTGAATGGGCCGAGCTTTAGCTGGACAGTTCGACGACCATACAAGGGGCTTTGGTATCCCATTACCTGATGCTCCATGAACGACATCGAAGAACCGCATAATATCAGCGTCAAATTGCCTTGCAATTGATAGTATAGATCGATTGCTTTTTGTAAAATCGACGAAACCGCAGGATATGATTTGGCCAGATAGGGGTATTCATCCAGGACAACGATAAGCTTTTGCTTGCTGCATATATCGGCAATTGCCTTGAATGCGGCATCAAATGACGGATATATCGGCCATGCACCATCTTCATGATCGCATAGCCAGATGCTCTGGCTGAGCATATTGAGGTTGTCATCTGCAGTGCTCTCAATACCGGTAAAAAAAATGCACCGTCTATGACGGACAAATTCCCGAATCAGTGCGGTTTTCCCAACACGCCTTCGACCATATAGTATCAGACATTCAAATTTTTCAGATTGATAACACTGTTCAAGTATTCCAAGTTCGCGCTCACGTCCTACAAACATTGCACATTCTCCGTCTGCTGAATTGCATAATCACGATTAGCATAATCACGATTAGCATAATCACGATTAGCATAATCACGATTAGCATAATCGAAACGATTTGGCAAACGCATGCTGGATTATCCCTGAATGGGCAGCCCAATGAGAACACGACCAGAGGTGTACAATGAGATACGTGGATAAAACAATTCTATCTATTCCTGATAATGGACAATATGTTATCCAGAAAGATATAAACACACTTAAACTGCCTGCAGACAGCGAATGCCTGTTTTCATTGGCCTCGCTGTGCATCGAAGCTGTATTTAATAAATAGATGGATCTTTTTTTTGAGTGGCATGCTTTTTTATATGTGTCCTGTGCGGCGCGTTGGATATAACATCCAGGCGTGCTTTTTTCATTCATTTTTATTGGGAGTTATTATGTTTGGTAAGGCCAGAACCGTTAAATCGGCAATGATTACTGTATTATGTTTATGTAGTGTATTCGCATTTCAGGCATGCAGCGATGACAATTCGGATGATCGTCCTTTTACAAGACATAAGGATGGAACGGTTACGGATACAAAAGGTGTGACATGCAAAGCTGACGACGGCAATTGGGCAGAGTGTTATCAGCAAACCTTTCAATCCAAATGCGAAAATGGGAAAGCCGTGGTTTGTGGCAATACATTTACAAATTATGAAATATTTGAAAATGAATGCGACTGCAAAATGGTAAATGGCAAAGCAACATGCGGCAAATGTGAACCAGGCCAGCTCGATGCATCGAAAGAGTCAGAGGGAAAGATTAATATCTGCAGTCCCGCCGGCCTGTGGGTAGAACACCCGTTTAAAAGGGTGCATCCTGATGAATTGAAGGCATGTAATCCTGATACCTATCAGACAAAGTGTGACAATAATGTTTACTTTACGTGTGATGATAATGGATTAATTAATGCAGTTGATTGTAATAATTATGATTATTATGGTCGGCCGTCAACTTGTATAGAATTTGATGAGGTATTGGAAGAAACCGAATTCAATCAGTATTCGCTCCTTTGTGAAAGTGTCGTTCATCGGGCCTATTGCGCGGAATGTAAACCCGGAGAAGAAGCTGAAAATGTATGTACATCATTCTATTCACTGTCTACAGCTCCGGTGAAATGCAGCGAATTTGGGCACTGGCTGGATAAAGCAACGGGTGGCACTCCGCAGACGACGCGTTGTGATAATGGTTGTGCTGAGGGTAAATGTTTGGGAAAACCCACCGGATGCAAGCCAGGGGAAGTCGCCGATCACGTTTGTTATACGGAAGATTCGTTCGTCATTGACAAAGTAACATGCATGGCGACAGGGGAGCGATGGGCCGATTACTCGGAACACCTGAGAATTCAATACTGTGCAAAGGGATGTAAAGATAACGTGTGCCTGAACTGACATGCATCCGTCATACGATGAAAACCTTATCCACGTTGGTTAAATATAGGTTATTCAGCCCTACGTCTGATTGTTTTACAACGGATTTGCTCAGGCCTAACGGCCTCGCTGTTTTTTTTTGTTTTAACAATCGGATTTGCTCAGGCCTAACGGCCTTCGCGTTTTTTTAGTTATGAGCAACGTTAGTTGCGAACAAATCCGTTTGTTAAAAATTACAAACACACCATGGCTAAACAGTTACAAATATAGCCTTTTTTTTGTCTGCCCGTTGGGATGGTAAAAAAATTGTGCTATAATCTCCTTCGCTTTATTGCACATGTAAATGTGCATAACGTTTCAGTTGGATTTTCTTAAGGAGATTTTTATGGCTGACACTCGCGATATGATGAATCATATCAAACATACCGTCTTTCTGGCACTGATTACTCTGATGTTTGCAGCTGGTTTTACCGTTGCAGCTCCGCAGAAGGCAGAAGCCGGCTGGGATCTTGAGCTCGCTTTTGGCTGGGACAGCATGATCCTGAACGATAAGGCCTTTGAGACAACGAACAATGGCTTCGTCGGTTCGGTGATGTTCGGCTATCGTTTCTTTGACCTGGTCGGGATTTATATCGAGCAGGATTTGGGGTTCATTGAGCCGAAATTAAAGAATAATGAAGTCGGAGATCATAAAGTTGAGTATCCCAAACTGTTTAAAGGCGCAACACTCGCTGATGCCCAACTGTTCTTCGATTTCCTGATTCTCGAGTTGTCGTTTAAACTTGGCATCGGTACCATGTATATGCATTATAAGACGTTGAAGGACGTAGATGCTGTATTGTCAGTGCTTGGACTGTCCGCGAAAGATGACTGGGAGAAATGGTTTGCCTTCAGGGCGGGGCTTGGTCTTGCCGTCAAACTCGGATTTTTCCGCGTGGGCGCCGAGTTCGATTACACGCTGGGGGCTGCGGATGAAAATAAGTGGGACCATGAAGATGCCAGCCACTTCATCAGTTTAAAGGGCTTTGTCGGATTTGAGTTTTAAATCCGGGGATTTCTGTCTGCAGGGAGCAGTGTGATGCAAAACAGACAATGGGTCTGGTTCCCTGCAGCATAATTCAGGGTTTTGGTGAGCCATAAATGACCTGCTCACCAAAGTCCCGCAAAAGAAATTATTCTTCCACTTTCGAGAACATGTCTTTCGTTGCGCCGCAGATCGGGCAGCACCAGTCATCCGGAAGATCCTCAAAAGCGGTTCCCGGCGCGATTCCGCTGTCGGGATCACCGACTGCAGGATCATATTCATAACCACACGGATCGCAGATATACTTGATCATAAATGTCTCCATCTCAATTATTTGCGGGAACACCGCGTTCCCACCATAGTGTATATCACTAAAATGTGCATTCCGAAACAACTCTGTGCTGCATGTGGCTGTTTTGTATTGAGTATAAGCGCGGCGTATCGCATGGCGATAGCCGCGCTGCGCAGGCGTATTGAGCTGCAAAACGTGCGCAGCACGTTTTGGCGGCGAGATAGCCGGAGCATGAAGCGCGTATTGCCATGCAGACGGGGCGAGACACGTCTGCATGGACAATAGCGCGAAATAATACAAATATATATAATTATAAATTGTTTGTATTGACCGAATTATCCATCATTTCCATGATGTATTCAGCCATTCCGGTATCTTCCCTGTCGGCCAGAACGAGATGTGCGGGGAGCGTTTTGATATCGATCATGCGCGTAAAATCAGGAGCAACGAGCGCGGTTACCTTGGGCGGAGCCTGCGGCGGAATGGTAATTTGTACAAATCCTGTGACGGGCGGGGCACCCAGCAGACTTCTGGCACCGGCTCCCAGGGCGGGTGCGGCAATCGTGCGCAATTCGCCGATATGACCCGGAAAATAGATATGGTGATGTCCGGATATATATATTGTATTGGGCGAGTGCTGGAGGAGCCTGAGCAAACGCTGGCTGCTGGCGACTTCCCAGAACTGGCTCAGGTTGACGGGGCTGAGGGGAAGATGACCGAGGACGATCGTGGCGCGCGGTCTGATCGGGGCATTGAGAACGTTTTCGAGCCAGTCCAGCTGGGGATCGGAGTCGTGGATCGGGCGCGTAATGTCGAGCGCAATCACGCGGACATCGCGAATAATGACGCCGTAATAAAAGGGAAAATGGCTGCCTTCGATCAGGGGGGCGCGGGGATGGCGGTTTTCGAAGGCTCTGGCAAATGCCATGCGTTCGATTTCGTAACCCGGATAGGCTGAGGCGTCGTGGTTGCCCGGGGCAAATATAAATTCGAGATTGTTGTCGAAAAATACATCGCCGATTTCATAATGAAACGTCTTCCAGAGCATGTCGTAATTGAGGCCATGTTTTTGACCGGCAACGAGATCTCCGGGACTGACGACGAAATCATAATGATTTTGTATAATATTTTGAACTGCAGCTTTGACGGATGGCAAATAATATAATGAACCGTAGCTGCCGTTGATATCGGATATGACTGCAATTTTGAGGGTGTCCGGCGGATCCGGAAGATTGGGGGCGGGAGGATATCGGTTATCGTCAGATATTGCCGGCTTTTGCGGCTGCGGCTGAATGACCTCTGCGGGAGAGTCCTGAGGTAAATCCGGAACTGGCTTTTCAGACTGGCATGATGTCAGAAATATCAGGAAGATTGTGAGGAGGATGAATCGCATAATCTGCCGCCGGAATGCTACGGATTGAGTGAACGGATGAGCTTTTGGCGCCAGATCCTGGCCTGATCGGGTTTATCCTTGGCTTCGTAGTATTGAATCATGCCGCGCAGAATTTCCGGCTGCTCGCCGAGAATATCGAGTGCACGTCCAAGATGCTGCCGGGCAGTGGAATGGCCATTTTCCGGTTGATAAAGGTGAGCTGCGGCGATGTGGAGAGGTCCCAGAATATCGGCATATCGATGGTCTTTTTCTGCGATTTCGATGAGCTCTTCGAATTTTTTGGTGCCTTCGTATCTTCGTTGGCGAGAGCTGTACAGATTTGCGAATTCATCGATGGTCGCGCGATTGGATGTCGAAAAATCATGAATGATTGCGCGGGTATAGGCTCTCGTGGCTTTCTGGAATTCGCCTTCGCTGATGAGTTTTCTGCCATAAGCGAGGTGATAGCCGGGGAAACTCAGCATTCCGGTACCTGCCTTTGACCACTGGGCACTGGCTACGGTCGGCACGCCCTGGTCGTCCAGATGCATCATGATCCAGGTGGATTTGGCCTGCAGTTCGGGGCGCTGCGAAAGGGCGTTCAGACATGCGGCTGCGGATTTGTCGTGTCTGCGCCAGAGTATTTCGCAGCGGGCACTTTCGAGTACATTGTCGTTAAAGCGAACGTGGGGAAGAACGATGGCGGAATAATTCAGGGGCAGACCAAAGCGGGCACGATACAGGTTGGACAGCACGAGGAGTGGGGTGGAACCCTGTCCCGTGGCCATGTTTTGTTCGAGGATATCTGCGGCATCCTGGGCATTTCCCATCTGCGAAAGGATCCATGCCTGGAGCAGCAGTGGTTCGATGTATTCAGGGTGCGCATTCAGCTGCGAACGGGTAATATTCAATGCCCTCGTCAGGTTGCCGGATTCCGCTTCGACATAGGCTTCGTCCATGAGTGTGTCGATGGCCGCAGGTGGTCTGGGCGCCTGATATTTGAGCATGCTCTCGGTGAGTTTGCCGTCGGGCATGACTTTGCCGGATTCGTGGGCTTCATCGATGATGCGGGCTGCTGCCAGATAGCTGATGGATTCAGGAACGTTTGGATTCAGGGAATGCAGGCTCTTCCAGTTTCCAAAATAGAGGGATTTGGAAAGGATGGCATTGAGCAGCCGCGTTTTTTGAGGATGGCCGTCGGGAAGTTCCAGCGTCTTGTAAAACTGAACGGCGGCATCCGGGTGCTGGTCGTAGAGTTCGGCTTCGATGATGGCTTCGATGCGGAAGGATTCCCCATGGGAGAGCGGCGCGGATTGTTTCAGGATATTGAGTTCCTGCCTGTCGATGCGCGCTTTCTGGTCGATGTTTCTGAAAACATGTCCGATGGCACAGTACAGGGAATAGGGGGATTTTAAGGGCGCTGCTTCATGCGCGGAGGTCGGCAGACTGTTGGTTCGCGAAATGATATCGTGCGCGCATTTGGCCAGAACGGGGATGTTTTCGGGATGTTCGGTCTGGTCGATGGCATTCAGGAATCGCTGCTGGATATCTGCTCTGACGGGCGCTTCTTCGAGCGACAGGAGTCCCAGCTGGACGAGGGCAAACGGCGCCAGCGGTGTTCTGAGCAGTTTTTCGAATCGTATGGCAGCAGTGCGATAATCGTGGGCAGCAATTTCGAGCTGTGCCATCGACCAGGTCTTGAAATATGGATGATCTCGCCATACGGAAGCCGGAACGGATTCAAAATGAAGACGGGCTCGTTCGTAGCGGCCAAGCGAGATTTCCTGGGTGATATAGGCAGCATGGGCTGCACTGAATTCATGAAGGAACTGTTCGGAATCCGGGCTGGGAATCGCAGGTTCCTGCGTCTCGTAATAGATATTTTGCCAGGTACTCAGGAACAGACGATAGGATTCCATCCACTGCGCGTTGACAAAGCTCTGGTTCGTCGTGTCGATGGTTTCGATGGGATTGGCTTGTCCGGAATCCGCAGCCATCAGGTATGTGGATGAAACGTCTTCGATGGCGCGCTTTTCGAGTGCCGGAGCTGCCGTATGCCAGGTTATCAGACCGATGATGCCGATCAGACAGATGAATACGCAGGTAACAATATGCTGCGGCGTCAGCCGGAAACGCAGAGGGTGGCGCACGGTATAGGGCTCAACACTGGGAGTTTCGACCAGGGCATGCGTCGTCTCGGCAACCACTTCCATGGGGTTCTGAACCGGGGTGAGAATTTGTCGTTTGGGTTCTGTCCTGGATTCCTCTCGCCATTGTGCAAGATCTTCGGCAAAGGATCGGAATTTCGTTTTGTTGGCAGTCGCAAACATTGCGGCTTTGGGAGTTTCCCGAACCCGGTTGTCAAAATCCAGAATGACGCGATCTGCAGCTGTATCGGCATAATCCTTGGCGACGACTTCAGTCGTATGCTGCGTGCGGATGCGATCGAACCTCCGAAGCCCTTCAGAAGAACATGCATCGATGTTTTGCGAAGCAAATTCGTGCTTTTCGTAGGCCATTTGTCCGCTGCTGTTGATATTTTCCTGGATCGATGGAATCCAGACATCATTTGGCAGCGGCGGTGTTAAAAGCGCTTCGTTCTGGGGTGTTTGCTGTGGGGGAGGTGTAAAGCTTTTTTCGTTTTGAGGCGTCTGATGCTGCAGGGGAGGGAATAAACCGGAGTTCTTCGGCGTGGCTTTAAAAAATCCGGATTCTGCAGCGGTCTGGCGATAGTTTGGAACGGGATCGGGGATGGGGGGAGCCGGTACTGTGTTGATATAGTTTCGGACAGAACGGTTTACAAAAGCCAAATCGTCCCGGCTTTGAACTGTCTTCATGCGTTCGATGCAGTAAGCTCCAAAGCTCTGTTCCAGTTCGTGCGCGAATGCAGTTTTGCCGTGTGCCGCAAGGGCATCATAAAATTTGTAGCCAAAGGATGGGTAACACGCTTCGAGCCTGTGGATTTCCTCTTCAAATCCGGGAACCAGAATCTCGGCGAGGAAATCTATCGCTTCCGGCTGTGTCTCCAGAAACTGCGGGTTATTCTTTAATGCATTGACAATCGTAACGATGGCGCGGCCGGTTTGACCTTCTGCCGCGCATCGTCTTGCGATTGTCAGATACAGTGCGCTCCTCTCTGACATTGCTCTTCCATGCGCTAAAATGAACCATCCTGGTTAAATGAAGCGCTTATACGCCAAAACGGTTTTTATCATCTCCCGCAAAACGGTGCAAACTTTCGGCCTTTTGCATGAGGGAGATGATAAACAGAACTACTGCATGTGATTGACGACTTTTCTGGATTTTTCGATCCAATCGCGAACGACAGTCAGATCCGGCTGAACGCCTGTAATGTTCTGCTCTCTGTTGACGCGCTGAAGCGTGTCGAGAAGCTCATTTGGTGAAGCTTCTGTCAGGGCTTTAAGGCTTTGGATTCCGGACAGCTGAAGCAGTGTGGCAGCTTTGGGACCGACGCCGACGATCTGCATGAGCTCGAGCTTTTTGGCGAGTTTTTCAACTTCGTCTGCGGGCATGCCGTATTTAGCCGAAAATTCATCGCGGCCGGATTTCTTCATCAGCATGGCAAAGAGTTCTTCGGTATTGCTGACATTCGCTGCAGTGAGCTTTTGGGTGATCTCGGCAGGAATGATATCAATATCGTCAAGATCATAGTGGCTCGCAAAGGCCGTCGAGGGAATTGTGAACAGCAGGAAAAGCAGTATAAAAAAGAAAGTCTTTTTCATAATTATCTCCGGTATGGTGATTGGTTGTACCAAAACCAATGTTATATGGCATTTTGTGACAGTAAAAGAAAGTGCAGTTGTCGTAAAGAAACGAGATTATCAAACATTTCTTCTGCGGCGCCACCAGACCAGTCCACCCAGTATGAACAGAATGCCCAGAGCACTTGGATTGGTATGACTTCCCTTTAATGAACACGAACAGTCATCATCAGATCCGTATTTGACATCTGAGTCTGGAGTATCGTCTTCGTCTTCCTCGTCGTCATCTTCCTCGTCATCGGGTTTGGGTTTGTCATCGGGTTTGGGTTTGTCATCGGGCTTGGTTTTGTCGTCGTCATCTTCCTCGTCATCTTTGGATGAACAGACATCGCCCTCATCGATTTCACCGTCGCAGTCGTTGTCCTTTTCGTCGCAGATTTCTTCGGACGGTTCGCAGCAGACGTTGTCTTCATCGATTTCGCCGTCGCAGTCGTTGTCTTTTTGATCGCAGATTTCCGGAACGCAGCAGACATTGTCTTCGTCGATTTCACCGTCGCAGTCGTTGTCCTTTTCGTCGCAGATTTCTTCGGTGGGTTCGCAGCAGACATTATCTTCATCGACTGCGCCGTTGCAGTTGTTGTCTTTTTGATCGCAGACTTCTTTTTGGAGCGAACAAGCCTTGGCAAAGGGGCCGCCGATGCGCAGCGTGCTGTAGTATTCTATCTTGTTCCACCCGGATTCATTGTTGAATGCCGGGCCGGGAATAACATCAAATCCGCTTCCATTGTAGGAATAGCACTGAACGCCTTCGGCATTCCGGCCGCAGACATCCATTTTATGGTCGCCGTTGACATCTCCCAGACGAATGGTGCGATACTGATTGGGCTGGTTCCAGCCCTTTTCATCACTCATATCGGCAATGGCTGCTGCATCACCGAATCCCGTTCCCGTCGACAAATAACACGAAAACTGGGCATTGGCGCGTCCACAGAAATCATCCATGCCGTCGCCGTTGATATCGCCAAACCGGAATGTCGAATAATTGTCGTAATCATTCCAGCCGTCCTTATCTGATAATGCGGGGCCGCGCAGAGCCTCGCCCATGCCCGATTCCTGTGACAGATGGCAGACGATACCTTCGGCATCGCGTGCACAGATATCCGCTTTGTGATCCCCGTTGATATCGGCCAGACGAATTGTCTGGTAGTATTGCGGATGATTCCAGCCGCTTTCGTCACTCCAGGCTGTTGCTGCAAAACCGGCAGCAAACTTGTCTCCCTCCGACAGCCAGCACTGGTACCCCGCAGAATTCCGGCCACAGACATCCATCATTCCGTCGCCATTGATATCACCCATGCGGATCGTCGAGTAATACTGCGGATTTCCCCATCCCTGTTCATCCGACATATCGCCGAGAGGTATCGGGGTTCCCCAACCGCGATCCATTGACGGATAGCACTGAAATCCCTCCTTGAATCGTGCACACATATCATCCCGGCCATCACCGTTGATGTCGGCAAAATGAATCGTCGAATAGTATTTGACGTCGTTGTATCCATCCTCATCTGACATCGGAATCGTTTCGGATGATTGGTCGAATTTTTCTCCATTAAACATCCAGCACTTTACGCCGGAATTATCGCGGGCGCACAAATCTGCATTGCCGTCGCCGCTGTAATCTGCAAACCGGATCGTTCCGTAATTGGAAACATCGTTCCAGCCGCTGTCATCGCTCAGTTCCAGCACGTCTTTGACCTCTGTCAGATTTCCGGATTTCGACAGCGCACAGTGGATGCCTGCTGAACCGCGTGCACAGATATCCGCCATCCCATCGCCGTCGATATCGGTGTTCTGCGGATCATAAATCATCGACTGAACCGATGGATCCTCGGTGGCTTCACAGATGCCATCCTCATTCACCAGACCGTCGCAGTCATCATCAAAATGATTGCAGATTTCTTCGCTCGGGGTGCATTCCGAATTGGCAAAAAATCCGAGATGCGAAGCTACCGGTCGTTGATATGTCCCGCCTGTCGGACGATTCATCAATCCTTTGCCGGCAATGACCATCGTCGAAGAACCGCCGCCGTCCAGGTTGATGCCGTTGTAGACCCCCAGACGAATCATATTTTCCGCCAGAGTCTTCAAGGACATGCCGGTACTCCAGCTTTCTTTTCGGCCGTCGACGACAACCATATAAAAGTATCGCCCCGACTTGTCTATTCCTGCGGCTGTCCGGGGATGCGTCGTCGTCGAAAAGCTGCCGCTTTTTTCAACCACCTGACCGTCGCGAATGATGACGTCTGAACCCGAACATGCATTGTACATTGCCGGGCGATTATCAACACCTTGCAGATATTTGTTTTCCTTCGTAAATCCAAGGGTCGGATAATTATCGTTCGCAATATTGTCTTTATAGGGTACACCATCACTGGCAAAATACCCGATAGATCTGTTCGTGTCATTAATGTCAAAAAATGCGGTGTTTATGCCGACCTGAACTTTATAGGTTTCGACGAACTTGCCCGTCGTAATGACTTTTCTGTTTAGTTCCGGGGTCACAAACGGACGTACACCCTTGGCCTGAAGATCGACTTTGAGGATAAACATCTTGCTCGGTTTGTTATTGCTTTTTACATTCTCCTGCCAGTATTCGATGCCCCAGAATACCTGCTCTGCGAAGCAGATCGAAGAACTTAAAAAACAAACCGCAAAAACAATAAAAAGAATGATCTGTCGCATATTATCCCCTTATATTAAGCAAAATAATCCACCCCAATAATATATGGTACGATGCGTTTTATCAATGGGATTGACACGTTTTTCGGGAACTCAAACATGTTGGTTTTGTTTTTTAACAAACGGATTTGTTCGCAACTAACGTTGCTCACGTTTTGGTTTTGTTTTTTAACAAACAGATTTGTTCGCAGCTAACGTTGCTCATAACTAAAAAAACGCGAAGGCCGTTAGGCCTGAGCAAATCCGATTGTTAAAACAAAAAAAAACAGCGAGGCCGTTAGGCCTGAGCAAATCTGATTGTTAAAACAAAAAACAGCGAGGCCGTTAGGCCTGAGCAAATCCGTTGTAAAACAATCAGACGCAGGGCTGAATAGTAACCTTTGGAAAAGGGTTCGGGATGTTCAGCTTTTTATTCTGCGACGCCACCAGATCAGACCACCCAGTAGGAACAGAATGCCCAGAACACTTGGATTGGTGTGACTTCCTTTTAATGAACACGAGCAGTCATCTTCTGCTCCGTATTTCATATCAGAGACTGGATCATCGTCGTCTGTTTGTTCTGTCTTTGTCTCGTCGTCAGTCTTTGTCTCGTCGTCAGTCTTTGTCTCATCGTCAGTCTTTGTCTCGTCATCAGTCTTTGTTTCATCATCAGTCTTTGTTTCATCATCAGTCTTTGTTTCGTCGTCAGTCTTTGTCTCGTCGTCAGTCTTTGTCTCGTCGTCAGTCTTTGTCTCATCATCTTTGGATGAACAGACATCGCCCTCATCGATTTCGCCGTCGCAGTCGTTATCCTCGCCATCACATACCTCCGGCACGCAGCAGACATTGTCCTCATCGATTTCGCCGTCGCAGTCGTTATCCTCGCCGTCGCAGATTTCTTCGGTGGGTTCGCAGCAGACATTATCTTCATCGACTGCGCCGTTGCAGTTATTGTCAATTTGATCGCAGATTTCAGTCTGCAGCGAACACGTTTTGACCAGGGGGCCGCCGATGCGCAATGTGCTGTAGTATTCGATTTTGTCCCATCCGGCCGCATTGCTGAACGCCGGGCCGGCAATCGTATCAAAACTGCTGCCATTGTATGAGTAGCACTGAACCCCCGCAGCGCTTCGTCCACAGACTTCCATTTTGCCGTCGCCATTGACATCTCCCAGCCGGATCGTCCGGTGTTGACTGGTCTGATTCCAGCCCTTCGCGTCGCTCATGTCGGGAATGTGCACCGCATCGCCGAATCCTGTTCCCGTCGACAGGTAGCACGAAAGCTTGGCATTGGCGCGCGCACAGAAATCATCCATGCCGTCGCCGTTGATATCGCCGAACCGGAATGTCGAATAATTGTCATAATCGTTCCAGCCCTGCTCATCCGAAAGCGCAGGCCCCTCCAGGGCGCTGCCCATGCGGTTTCCCTCGGACAGATGGCAAATGAGTCCTTTGGATGTGCGCGCACAGAGGTCAGCCTTATGATCGCCGTTGATATCTGCCAGACGAATCGTTTCGTAGTATTGCGGCTTATCCCAGCCTTTTTGATCGCTCCATTCCGCAGGAGAAAAGAACGCCGCAAATCTGTCTCCCTCCGACAGCCAGCATTGGTAACGTTTCATGGCTCGCGCACAGACATCCGCTTTTCCGTCGCCGTTGATATCGCCCATTCGGATCGTCGAATAATACTGAGGTTTGTCCCAGCCCAGTGCATCCGACATATCGCCGAGCGCAATGGGGGTTCCCCAGCCGTCATCGACGGCAGGGTAGCACCGGAATCCATCCTTGAACCGGGCACACATATCATCCCGGCCATCTCCGTTGATATCGGCAAAACGTATCGTCGTATAGTATTTGGCGTCGTTGTATCCATCCGCATCCGACATCGGAATCGTTTCGGAGGACTGATCGAATTTTTCCCCATTGAACATCCAGCACTTTACGCCGGAATTGTCGCGGGCGCACAGATCGGCGCGCCCATCGCCGTTATAATCCGCAAACCGAATCGTCCCATAATTCGTTGAGTCGTTCCAGCCGGTCGCATCGCTCAGTTCCAGTACATTTTGGGTCGCCGTCAGATTTCCAGATTTCGAAAACGCACATTGTATCCCTTTGCCTCCCCGTGCGCAGATATCCGCAATGCCATCCCCGTCGATATCTGTATTCTGCGGATCATAAATCATCGATTGTACCAGGGGATCTTCCGCCGCCTGGCAGACCCCGTTCTCGTTCACAAGACCATCGCAGTCATCATCGATATCATTGCAGATCTCTTCTGTCGGTGTGCAGTTCTTGCTGGCAAAAAATCCCAGATGCGAGGCTACCGGACGCTGATAGGTCCCGCCCACCGGACGGTTCACCAGGCCCTTGCCCTGTATGACCATCGTCGATGAACCACCGCCATCCAGATTGATACCGTTATATATTCCAAGCCGAACCATGTGCTTGCCGATGGCTGTCAGCGTCATGCCCTTGCTTGCACTGTAGCGTCCGTCGACAACTATCATATAGAAATATCGTCCGGATTTGTCTATGCCGGCCACGGTCCTTGGATGAACTTCAACATTGTCATTATAGACAATGGCCTGGCCATTGACGACGAGATCATTGGAACCTGAACAGGCATTGTACATCTTGCTTCGGTTGGCGGCCCCCTGGAAATACTGATTCCGTTTCGTAAATCCCAGCGTCGGCATCGCATCGTTTGGAATGTTGTCTTTATACGGAACGCCGTTGCTCACAAAGTAGCCGATGGCTCTGTTCGTCGCCCCTATATCAAAGAATGCCGTGTTGATGCCAACCTGCACCTTGTAGTTTTCGACGAATTTGCTCGTCGTAATGACATTGCGGTTCAGTTCCGGCGTCACAAATGGGCGTATTCCCTTGGCCTGAAGATCAACTTTTAAAATGTATAATTTATTGGGGACACCGTCGTTAAGGGCATTGTTGGAACCCTTGACGTTCTCCTGCCAATACTCAATGCCCCAGAAAACACGCTCTGCAAAGCATATCGAAGAAGATAAAAAATATACAGAAAAAACAATTAAATATATAATTTGTCTCATATTGTATCCTCATAGAAAACACGATATGGCATTGCTAAGTATTTGCCGCATAGGGAATAACACATTTAAATACACTCTGCCGACGATATTACAGATTCATAGTTTTTATTGCAAATAAATATCCGGTTATTTTTGTCGGACGCAGCGGGCAATGTATCGGGGGGTAGCTGCGTATTGGCGCGGGCTATGTCGCCTGGTCCCCCTTCGGGGAACATGCGGCTCCATACGCCCTGCGGGCGCGGCTATGTTCATACGCCGCGCCAATAGCAGCGCAGGGGGCACCTCCCCCTCCAAATAAAAACATAAGCATTCAGCCCCCTCCGCATAAGAGTGCGGCGCGTATTTGCCTGCAAATAGCGCCGTTCAAGGGCGTCGCCCAGCCCCAAAAACAAGGCTCAGTATGACGAGAGTGTTGATAAGCGCTGAGCTGGGATCAACACCGTGGCCGTACATAGCCAAAAACAATGCCATCATGCCATCCACAGAAGAAAATCGCCTTACCCAGCGCATTGGAGCGTCTTCAGATCCCGGCATCCCGTACTGCGCCAGGTCAATTTTCCGATTTCGATCCATTCCGAAACGAAAGCTTCGATCCCGTCCTCGCCTGCGTCATGCCAGGCCGCATATAATGGCTGGGCAATTGCAGCCATATCAGCACCCAGATACAGGCATTTGACGAGATCGACGGCATTGCTGATGCCGCCCGAAGCAATCAGAGTCTGGCCTTTGTCGAGGTATTTGCGGCAATCTTTTATGGCGGTTACGGCATCATATCCCAAATCATTCAGGGCTTCGACATTTTGGGCAGATACCGGGATGTTTCTGCGCATGGCTTCTATTCGGATCCACGATGTTCCGCCAAGACTGGCGGTTTCGATGCCGGCAATGGGCAGGCGGGCGATCTTTTGGGCGCATTTCCCGCCGATTCCGGATCCGACTTCTTTGATGAGAACGGGAAGGGGAAAACGGGCGATAAAGGCTGATAATGTGTCTGTTGAGCACGAAAATGCGTGGTTTCCTTCTTCCTGCATCCATTCCTGAAGTCCGTTCAGATGAATGCACAATCCCGAAGCCCCCAGTCTTTTGCATGTTTCGAGAATTTGACTCGCATTCGAAGGCGTTATTTCGGAACAGCCAATATTGGCAAAGAGTGCCTGAACCTCTCCGGTTCCGTAGGTACTCAGTAATGTACCATCGTGGATCAGGGCTCGCATCGAACCGAGTTCCATGGCTAACCCATATTTGTCCGCGATTTTCCTGAGGGCGGTATTGAAGGCAGCAGCAGCCGGTGTCCCCCCTGTCATGGCTCCGAACATCAGCGGAAAAGAAACCGGAATACCGGCAATTTTGCCCGAAGTGTCGAGCTGTTCCGGACTGACCGAAAAAAGCGCATCGTAGGGAAGCCGGACGCCCGACAAATCCGCACCGTTTCCACGAACGCGTTCATTCAGACACAGATTTAGATGGGTCTGTTTGCGTTCCGAAATGGTTTCTGACGCGTCATTCATTGACGGGTTCCTTGAAGGGCGTTGGGGATTCTGTGGATTCATCGGTCGAATGCTGTTCGGGGACGGGGAACGTATTGGTTAGCTCTTTCGCAAATCTGGGTAATCGCATTTTATGGCCAATACAGGCAATTTCTGCAGGTATGAGGAACAGTGAAACGACGAGTGCTGCACCAATTGTAGTGAGCGTAAGTACTCCGACGCGCTGAATGGGATCGAAGTTGGAATACAGCAATGCGGCCAGGCCTGAACACAGCATAATATTGGACTGCAGAATCGCGCGTCCTGAACTCGTCATGGATATTCGCAGCGCTTCGGGAACCGTGCGCGACCCTCGGTATTCCTGGCGGAAGCGGGTGATGATGTGAATGGAGTTGTCGACAGCAAGACCAATGCTGATCGTAAAAACAAGCACGGATGTCGTATTGAGGTTGTATCCGTAAAGCGGCAAAAATGCGAGCGTCATGCTGATGGGGATCAGGTTGGGCAGAATCGCCACAGAACCAGACCAGAATGATCGGAATGCAAAGAACAATAAGCCAAAAATGATCACAAATGCCGTCAGCAGAGAGGTAAACAGATCCGTCATAAAATGATCGAGACCGAGCGTCGAATTGTAGCCAATCCCCGTCAGACGATACTCAACTGGCGTATCCCCATAAGTCGATTGCGCGAGTTTTTTAATGTCTGCAATAATCTGTTTGGAGTTCTCAAAACCGTTGTCCGGAATGCGAAGGCTGACATGGACATTGTTCCCATCGGCTGTAATGAAGCTGTTGTACTGTTCAGGCTGAAGCTGGCGAATGCCCATCAGAATCTTGCTCAGTTCTCTTTGTTCGGGTTGGGTTTCGCCTTTGAACGACAGACCGCCTTCTTCAACAACGCTGCAGAGCGATATGGCACTCAGAATGCCCTCGGTTTGTTTCAGCTTTTCCTGAAAATCGCACAGAACCGACATGTTCTCGACGTTGCGGAAGTAATTCTCTTCCTTGGTCCAGAGATCAACTTCGACCGGAAGCATGCCGCCAAGCTTTTGCTCAATCAGGGTATTGGTTTGGGTAATTTCATGCTCGTCGGGGAACACATCGTTGACTTTGCTGTCAAAACTAATCTGACTGGCAACGCCAAGACATACGGCAAATACGATGATCGATGCCGCAATGATAAACTTCCGGTACTTCACCGTGAAGTCCGTGAGTCCGCCGAGAACGTGTTCAACGAAACCATCTCTGGGTTCATCCGGCGATGATTTCTTTTTGGGCTCAAGCTTGATCAGAGATATCGCCTGAGGCATCAAAAAGATGATGGCGACGTAGATGAGCATGACGGCGAGTGCTGTAATGCCGCCAAAACCATTGAGTATCTTTGTTTTGGCAACGAGAAGTGATCCAAATCCAATGCTCGTGGTCGCTGTCGTCAGAAGTGTTGCAAGGGCTACGCGATAAACGCCGTCGGTAATGGCTTTGGGCTTGTCCTTGCCCTTGCGGCGTTCGTCGAGCATGCGCATGACGACATATATGCCATTGGTTACACCAATGACGAGAATGAGCAGCGGCAGCGTATTGTTGATCATCGTTACCGGCATGTCGGTCAGAACCATGATCGCTATCGCCCACACAATGACGCAGCCAATGCAGATGAGCGGCATGATCGCCTGCCAGAATGACCGAAATACCACGCACAGCGCCAGAACATAAAGCAGCCCGACAATCGGCCATAAAATAATTTGTTCGCGCTTCATGGTATTGACGGTGATGGAACGAATATAGGGCAGCCCGCCGTAATCGATCCGATACTCGGAATTGTTGTCAGCTTGCTTCCACTTCTCGATGAGTTCGTCTGCTTTTTGATAAACGGGATAAAAATCATCCGGATCGACATGCTTCGGATCCAGCATCAGCATGATCAGCGCATTCTGGCCATCTTCCGAAATCAGTGCTTTTTGGATTATCCCGGAGGTGGATACGCGATTCGATACTTTTTCTGCATCCGCAGACGTAATCTCGCCCTTTGGTACAAGGGGAGGCAGCTGCTTGCGGAACAATGTTCCAAGCCCGACATTATCCTGGTCGTTGTCCGGAACTTTCGCCAGACTGTAGGTCCCGGCAACACCGGGAATCTCTTCCATGATGTACGTGAGATCTCGCAGATCCTTGAGCGCTTCCGGCGTCAAAAGCGTCTCGTCATGTGAAAATACCAGCAGAAAAATGTTCGGGTTGGTCTGGAATTTCTCGTTAAATGCATTCTGATAATCGATCTCTTCCTGGCTGAATTCCAGCATCGCTTCCGGGCTGAAATCAAATTTGAGTTTGGGAAGCTGCGTGGCTGCCAGGGCTGTGATTAAAATAAAGAAACCAAGAACAAACCAACGTTTTGCAAGGTTAAACTGTATGAATTTCTTAAAACTCATGCTGCTTTTGAGAATAATTCGAGGATAAATCCAGACATACTCAGGAGGGCAAGGGAATTGTCCGTTCTGACAGTCAAACCCATTTAAACGCTCTCGTTATGGGTTTATTCAAATGATGCACAGAGAGGGAAAATCGAATTTACTTATCGGTAAATAACCTGTTGTTTTCTCAGAATGTGCGGCTTCACCCGGACAATTGGCAATCGTTTTCGGAGGATTGGGAAAAGATAAAAATCGCTCGCAGGATTGCCAATTGCACTCGGGGGGATTTTATTGCAGTGAGTAGTAGGTCGCGTCGCTGTAATAACCGGCGCTCCATCCGTCAATCGAAATTTCCTGGATATCGTCGCCGCCGTTGTTTGAACCAATGAGCTTTACGTTGCCGCCGTTGTTTTCATAAACAAGTTCGGTATGGTAGGCATTGCACCAGACATCGCCGGGTTTGCAGCTGCCCTTGCTCGTCGTGTGGTAGCCGAAGGACGTACACAGACTCCGAACGCCGTCAACTGTGTTGGAATGACTGCCCAGAAGACCGCAGTTCTGCAGAATCGCCGAAACAAAGTTGGCGCAGTTCAGGTCGTAACCGTTGTTTGTACCGCTGATGCCGCTCAAATCCTGCAGATAGGGCAGTGTTCCAAGCAGGTTCTTTGTCGTCTGACCGAGGAAGGAATAAGCCAGGTCGACGGCTGCTTTTTGACCCGTACCAGGATTGATGGGCGGGTTCTCCGGATTTTGGGGATTCTGAGGATTCTGGGGATCCTGGACGTTTCCGCCGCCAACCTTTTCTGTCCAGGTTCCGCAAATCCATCCTTCCTGACCGCCATAGTTGATTTTTAGCCATCCATTCTGTTCATCAAGTACCGTAACGACGGTGCCATAACCGATGGCGCCGAGGATGGTTGATCCCGGTGCGGCATTGGTCCCGTTCCCCGGTACGTCGCGGACGTTTACTCCGTTTGATGAAGTAACTTTCGCTTGATACGAGGTGAAGCTTTCGGGGGGATCCGGCTGAGGATCCGGCTGTGGATCCGGCTGAGGATCCGGCTGTGGATCCGGTGTGACTACTGTATTCGGTTTGTAATCCGTATATTGTTTGCTGATCCAGCCGTCCTGTGAACCATATTTGATCCGCAGCCAACCGCCTTTTTCCTCATAAACCTCGACTACTTTGCCATTCGTAAGACCGCCGATGCGCTCATACTGCGTCCCCGCTCCGTTGCGTACATTGAGTGAACTGCATGTCACGGTAGCTGTGCCAATGGGATCACTCTGTTTGGAAACCGAAGGAGCTGCCGGAGAACGCCTTCGCGGAAATTTGCGCACCGTCTGACTCTTTTTGGTATTTTGCTGCTGGCTTGCAGCGCGTTGGGCAAGGATTTTTTTCAGTGCAGAAAGACTCGCCATAAAAACCTCCTGTTGCTTATATTTCCGTTATATTACGTATATTATTGCAGTGAATAGAGTGTCGCAGAGGTATAGGGATTGTTGATCGAGACGTATTGAACATCCGGTTCGACGTTGTTCGAACCAATCAGCTTCACCGTCGATCCGTCATTGCTGTACACGAGTTCTGCATGGCCGGAACTGAGCCAGACATCGCCCGGTTTCGACTGGCTGATGTCCGAAAGCTTGTGATAGCCGAAATTCGTGCACAAGCCATGCATCGAGTCAACGAGATTGGTATGCGAACCAATCAGATTGAAATTCTGCAGAATGGCACAGGCAAAGTTGGCACAGTTCAGATCATATCCGCCATTGCTCGGTCCGTACCAGCTCAGATCTTCCAGATATGGAATCGTTCCGCAAAGATCGTGCGTCTTTTGACCTAAAAATTGTGCTGCATAATTGATGGCCTTCGTTTGCGCGTCCCCTCCGACAATCGGTGTATACTCCTTGGTAAATTCCGCACAGCACCAGCCTGTCTTGCCATTATAGGTGACCTCATACCAGCCGTTTTGCTCATCCGTGACAGTCAGAAGCGTCCCTGCAGGCATTTCATCCAGGATCTTGGAATCCGGTGCCGGATCTCCGCCGTTGCCAGCCTTGTCGCGAAGACGAAGAACGTCGGTCGTCACAACCTGCTTGGGCTCAGGTTTGGGGTCCGGCTTGGGCTCCGGTGCTTTGTAGTCTGTATATTTGGCGCAAATCCAGCCATCCTGGGTGCCGTATTTGATGCGAAGCCAGCCGTCTTTCTCTTCGTAATACTCGACTGACTTGCCTCCGGTAAGACCTCCCAGACGTTCGTAATTCGTTCCTGCTCCCGCCCTGACATTGAGTGAACTGCAAGTCACCTTGACACTGCCAAGGGGATCGCTCTGCTTCGAGACCGATGATTGCTGCTCACCCGAATCGGTCGAAGTCCGGGCTGGGCTGCGCCTGCGAGGAAACTTCAGTGAGGCATATCTGGATGCTTTCCTGGCCAGATTTTGACTCATCTTTGGGCTTAACATGTCATTCTCCAGTTTAGGTTTATTATTACAATTCAATCACAATACACCTATCTCATATTGTCTCATTTAATTCGCTTTTTAGCCAGCTTTTAAGCAAAAAAAAGCAGACAAACGTCTGCTTTTTTTGTCCGCTTTTAACCGTTGTCAGGCGTTGTGAATAAAATAAGCTTCGCCCTTATCCTTGCCGCATTGATGCAGATCACTCGCGTTCATGTCCAGCTTCTGTCCCGTCGGGTTTGACGAACTCCACTTGCCGCTGTAAGGATCATTGACAATGAGGCGTTTGACGCCGCCGCTCGTCTCGTACGCACCGGCAATGCAAACATAATGACCATCGGAACCATAGCCAAATATATTCTTGAAGCGGGTCGTCTTAATGCGCGCAACGGGAAGACATTTCGCAGCAATGCTCGTTTTCATTGCGTTGAAGAAATCGTTGGCCGAATAATTCTCCATCTGTGTCCAGCGGTAAGTCCCCGCACCGGCAAACGAATTCAAGGCATCGCGCACTTTATAGACGATTGAACCACTCGTATTCGTTCCGGCTGCCGATGCCACCTGCTTTTCCGTAATGTTTAGGCCGCGCCCCGCAAGGGACATCGCCCCCGATGCAGCACCACAGTTGTAGCCTGTGTCCTGTGGATCGATCGGAACGTTGATGCCAACACCCGAACACCCTTCCGGAATAATACCGCCGGACCCTTCAACGAGAACGGGCGGTTCGTATTTCTCGACAAAATCTCCGCAAATCCAACCTTCCTTGCCGTCATAGTCGATTTTGAACCAGCCATTCTTTTCATCCAAAACCGTCACGACAGTGCCATACGAAAGCAATCCAAGAATTTCCGAACCATCCGCCGGTGTGCCGCCATTGCCGGCCTTGTCGCGAACTCGCAGACCAACATCCGCCGTAACCCTGACCTGGTACGATTCAAAGGGCTTGTCCGGACCCTTAAAGTCAGTAAATTGCTTGCTGATCCATCCAAAACCCGTGCCGTATTTGATCTTCAGCCAGCCATCTTTTTCTTCATAGACCTGAACCTGTTTGCCCTGTGTCAGACCTCCGATGCGCTCATAGTTCGATCCCGCACCGCTTCTCACATTCAGGGAACTGCACGTCACTTTGGCTGTCCCAATCGGATCGTCCTGCTTCGAAACTGTTCCCGAAAGCGTACTTCCCGGCCTGACCCGGCTCCATCCTCGCTGCCGAAATATGGATTGAAGCCTCGAGGCAGTCGACGCTGAAATGCCCCGCTGGCTGATGCCAGAACGCGCTATCGTCGATTTGCCGGATGAAAATTTCTCAGCTTCAAGCTTGGATGCTTTGACGCCTAATTTGTCCATCTCTGTTCTCCCTTTACAATGATTTCTCTACAGTTATCACACTTCACATCTACCAGCATTATTACAGAAAAATTCATTTAAGTGCGTATTTTTATCTTTTTTTTTTGCTCGCCTTGCGACAGAGTCGCTACGGCTCGCCTGCGCCCCTGGCAGCGCTGCTGCTACGGTGCGCAAATTCTCTTGGTTTTGTCAGGGAGTTAACCCATGAATTACGCTCAAAGACGCCTGCAGCTCAGAAAACTCGTGCCACAGGGCGATATCCTCATCCTTTCCGCAACCCATGTCCCCCGCAATTATCCGGCCGAAATCTATCCATTTCATCAGGATTCGACATTCAGATACTTCACGGGATTGAATGAACCCGATGCCGCACTGATGATCCTGGCCGATGGTACCGAAAAACTCTACGTCTCCGCACCGGATCCCGGTGATGTGATCTGGACCGGGCCAGTTCCATCTCCGCGAGAACTCGCCGATTTGGCCAGTATCGAAGGCATCGCCGATTACAGAAAACTCGCCAATGATATCGGCAAATCCACACTCTGGATCGAGCCCTACGATTTTCAGCTCAAGCTGAGACTCTCTGAATGGACGGGGCTGCCGGTTTCCGATCTGCCAAAACACGCTTCCCGCGAACTGGGAAGAGGCATCATCGCACTTCGTTCCATCAAGGATGACGCCGAAATCGCACAGATCGAATCCGCAATCGCACTCACACGAAGGATGATTGCCAATGCACGCGCTGCCATTGAACCCGGAAAACTCGAATCCGATATCGTCGCGGCATTGCTTGCACCGGCCATCGCCAAAGAACGCGATCAGGCTTTCAATCCCATCGTGACGACGCACGGTGAGACGCTTCACAACGAAACTTACCATCATCGCATCGAATCCGGCGATATGGTGCTGATCGATTGCGGTTCGGAATCGGAACTCGGATATTGTGCAGATATTACGCGCACCTTCCCCGCCGGCGATGTCTTTTCGGATCGTCAGCAAATGCTCTATGACGCAGTTCTGAGAGCACAGTTGGCCGGCATCGAACAAACCGGAATCGTCGGAACGACGCAGTACGATGTACATATGGCCGCATGCCGTGCCCTGACGGCCGCACTCCAGGATATCGGCCTGATGAAAGGCAATATCGAAGATTCGCTCATTCAGGGCGCACATGCGCTGTTCATGCCGCACGGCATCGGACATATGCTGGGACTCGATGCGCACGACATGGAAAACTACGGCGATGATGTCGGCTATGCCCCGGGAACAAAGCGTTCAACTCAGTTCGGACTCGATGCACTCCGACTCGCCCGCCGCCTCGAACCCGGATTCGTCATTACCGTCGAACCCGGTTGTTACTTCATTCCCGAACTTATCGATCGATGGGCGGCCAAAAAACACCTCGCCGATTTCATTCGATACGATGAACTCGAAAAATACAGGGACTGCCGTGGCATCCGTATCGAAGATGATATCCTGATTACTGCGCAGGGAAGCCGCGTCCTCGGTCCCGGCATCGAAAAGTAATTGATTATCCGGTTTAAACCCGGCGTGTGCGATTGGCACTCGCCGGGGCTGCATTGAATCAGTTGGCAGTCCCGTCACTGACACACTCACCTTCCTTGCAGATTTGTTTATTCTGACGGCAGTCCTTTGTCTGTTTTATTCCGCCGGAACAATAAACGAGCGTATTGCCGGAACAGGTCGGAGGATCAGTGTCTTCGCATTCTTTCTTGGGGTTGCATACACCATCTTCGCATCCGTAGGGGCATGACTTATACTCATAAGAACCGCCGACACAGACGACTTGCGTATTGCCTTCGCAGTGTTTTTCTCCCGATTCGCATACATAGTCTACGCATTCGCCGTCATTACAGGCTTCGGGGCATGTCGCGGTCTTGCTCCATGAACCATCGTGACAGGTATGAACCTGATCACCGACACATTTAGTTTTGCCAGTTATACAAACGCATTGAGCATCCTGACATGATTCTTGCGATGAGCAATAGGTTTGAGTAGTCCATTTATTGGAGTTGTTGCATTTTAATACTTTATTGCCTTCGCCGCATTTTAAATCTCCCGGGGTGCAGTCTGTATTGATGCATTCGCCAGTCTCTTTATTGCATCCTTCAGGACATGAGTGGCTGCTCCAGCTGCCATTCTTGCATTCGTATGCCCAGCCATCCAGTCCGCATGCTTTTTGACCATTGGTGCACGGATGTTTGTCGCCATCGTCGCAGCCGACGCCCTCGGTGCAGCTGCCGAAACAATGTTCAAATTCCGAATCGGAATATGTGTAGTTTGGGGATGTATCTTTACAAGTTTCTGTTGATGAAAAATAAGAATAACAGTTAATTCGGGTCTCTCCCGGTTCATCGCAAGGAGAACTGCAGGCGATTGAACCGCCTTTATCGACACAAACCTCCCAAGAATAATTGCAGCTTTTTTCAACCCACTCTTCATTCACGCATTCCTCGTAATTTTCACCTTTGCAGCGTCTCGCTCCATCGGCGCATTTGCGGCATTGATTGTTAAAGCAAACTTTGTCTTCGTCTGCACAATTGTAATGGTCTGTCCAGGTATTGCCGATGCACTTCTGGATCTTGTTTCCGCTGCACTGCATCGCATTTTCTGAACAGTTCCGGCATGCTCCGTTTTCGCAGCCATTTGGACATTTATTACTTTTCCAGTCTTTGCCGGTACATGTTTCCAGGTATTGACCGTTGCACCGGGTTTCGTCCAGCTTGCATGTAATACAGGCTCCATTGAAGCATCCCTGCGGACAGTTTTCACTGTATGACAAATTATTGTTTTTGCAGATTTGTACATATTTATTGTCGCTGCTGCATTGCTTTTCATTTTCAACACATTTTCGGCATCTGTTGTTTTCACATCCGAATTCACACGTCTCGCTGCTTAATACATTGTCTTTACAGGTTTGTAATTCATTGCCGACGCATTCCACCTTGCCTTCGGCGCAGGTGCGGCACGCAGCACCTATGCAGTTGAATTCGCACGTCGTCGTTTCCCATGTGCTGTTTTTGCATTCCCTGACATTGCCCCCATAGCATTCTTTTTTGCCCTCTACGCACTCCTTGCACACGTCATTCTCACAGCCGCCGGGACAGCTCTTTTCATAACGCCATTGCCCGTTTTGGCAGACCTCCATGGATGTACTTGTATTGTTCTCTCCATCCGGAGCGCATCGGTGTTCGTCATTTGTACATGCCCTGCATCGGCCGTTCTCGCATCCGCCCGAGCAGTATTGCGACGTCCATTGGTTGTCGTTGCAGGTAACCAGTTCCTCACCTATGCATGCGCGCATGCCGGTATGGCATGTATCGATTCCTTCGCCGTTGCCGTCGCTGCAGCCCTCTTCGGTGCATTTCGCGGCACATGCCGTCGCGACCCATGCATTGTCGATGCAGCTCAGATAGTATTTGCCGACGCATCCGGTCGCGCCCTCAACGCAGTTGCGGCATTCGCCGTCCTTGCAGAAATTCTTGCATGGCGTGCTCTGCCACTTGTCTTCGATACAGACGAGCGCGCTGTTGTCCTGGCATATTTTCCTGCCTTCCTCACACGTCCTGCATTTGTTCTCTTTGCATCCGTTCGGGCAGGTCGTCGCATCCCAGATGCCATCCTTGCAGGTAAGCAGTTCATCCTGATTGCACTTGACATCGCCGTCCTCACACGGACTGACGCACTCGCCTTCCACACATCCGTATTCGCATGGCGTCGTTTTCCAGTCGCCGTCCTCACAGATTATTGCGTCGTTATCTTCGCATTTCTTGTCGCCATCCGTGCACGATGCATCACCGTCCCGGCATTCGCCGCTTTCGCATCCGTTCGGACACTCTGTCAGATGCCAGACGCCATCCTTGCAGATCATCTGATTGTTTTCGTCGCATTTTTTGTCGCCCTCAGTACAGGGATCACCCGTGCATTCGCCCTTCTCACATTGGCCCGGACAACTGACCCAGGAAACTTCCCATTCGCCGTTGACACACTGAGTGATGCGATCACGCGCACATGATTTCTCACCGTCCGTACACTTTTCATCGTGTTTTGGTTCCTCGGTGCCGCTTTTTTCCTTGCAGGCGTTCTTTTCACAGCCATTCGGGCAATGAACGGTCTTCAGTTTCCCATTTTCGCAGGCAAGCAATGTCGAACTGTCTTTGCATGAACTGTCGGTGCATTTGTCGGAGACGCATGCATCGTCGATGCACCCGAATGGACATTCCTTCTCGGTAATCTCACCATCCTCGCAGTAATTCAGAATATTCGAATCTTTGCATGTACTTTCGGTACACTGTCCTTCGCCTTCAGACCCGTTATCTTTTTTCGAATCATTTGAACATCCTGACATAATCAGCATTAACACACACAAACTAAGACTAAACCAAGATTTCATCGTTCTCTCCTCTCAATATTGTTATTCAATTGTCATTCCCCCGATGGTTGATGGGTGCATTATGCAGGATATTGATGAATAATGCAAAGAATACTATCCTCTTAAAAATACAAGCCATGAGCTGTGAGCTAGCCGTATTTCCTTCCCGGGGGAGCAGATCGCATTCGTAATTTGATGTCACTTTTTCGGAAAAATACACAATATATTTTATGGGTTCTGAAACGGAGCTCGGCAGGGCATTTGCCCTGCGGATAACAGGCTGCCTGATGCGTTTTCAATGCCTGACGAGGTCGAAGATGCTCTGGTTTGTTTGGCACCACGCAAGGTCACGCTGCGGGGCGTTGCTGCATGCAAAAAAATGATTGCACGGCGGCAGGGCCGGAGTGTGCCCAGGCTAGGAACCTGGTGGTGGCGGCGGGTCGGGAGGGGGCCCAATGAATGAAATTGGGATTTCTGTGTCTTTTGCCTCCTCATGCCCTTTGCCCGCCCGGTTCTTTGCTTCCCGGCGTCTGTGCTCGATGCCCGCCCCACGGATGCTGCAGTATGTATAAATAAATGCGGTGTGGGGGCTTGCCTGAGAATATAAAAAAGCCGATGCGTATTTTGCCTGGCAAAATAGCATCGGCCAATGGCATGCGTATCGGACTTCAGGTCCGATAGCATGCCGAAAAAATCACAAATGGTCAGTTGTCCTCATCGTCGTCGAAGTCTTCGTCGTCTTCATAATCTTCATCGTCGTCGAAATCTTCGTCGTCGAAATCTTCGTCATCATCGAATTCGAAATGCTCATCCGGTTCGTATGTTTCGGACAGCTTCAGCAGGCGTTTGGCGTCTCCGAGTGAATCGCAAGTTCTGAAGATGATGCTGACATCGTCGTACTGGGCTGATGCATCGAGAATACAGGCCAGATCATCATCGGAGTAGTTGTCCATCAGGCCGTGGCGTCCGAGCATCTGGAAGTAGATTTCGGGGCAGTCCGGCAGGGCTTCGCGTTCGTCAACGAGTGGATCGATGGCGGGAATAATTCCGAGACTTGCTGCAAGTGCTGAAGATTCCTCGCGTTCCCAGAAACCGGCAGGATGCCAGATGAGTTTCATGTTTTCGGGAAGCTCCGCCCATTCGCGGGCAAATGCCGTCAGAGCGCGCTTGTTGGCTTCGGATGGCGTAAAGTTTGCCGATGTTTCGAGCAATATCCGGCTCGCTCCGACGTTGACGGCCTGTTCCTTGATGCGGGACCAGACGCGCATATTTTCCGGCGTCTTTTGAAAATGACCGAGGTTCGATGCCTGCTCGCCGGGCTGCAGCTTGAGGCCGTAACCCTTGCGGATATCACCGGGACGGTGCGTAAAGGCTTGCCAGGCTACCCAAATTGTACGCATCGGTGACGATGCATTGGAGGCTTCTTTTGCCCACGATTTAAGAACGCGGGCCTTCGGCGGCGCAAACAGACCAACGCGGTGTTCAATGGCTGTCGCTGTCTTGTAAAATGTACGGCGATCGTGCGGCAGATCTGAGCAGCCGCAATAAATTTGTGTCATATTTCTTATCAATAGGGAAAGCGGTTGATAGAAGCGTTTGGCTGCGTTTAACCACAGTGGATATGCAATGTTTCAAAGAGGATGTCTTTCTTTGCCATGATCTTGAGCTTTGAGAATACATTTACTGCTCGAAACTCCAGGCCCGGAATTGCATTTTCGGCGAACAAAATATCCGCACCCGAATAACAAAGCTAATCGCTTTATACCGGATTAATGCTGCGTTTCCTGAAGATAACGCATCTGAAGATCATAAATGACCGACGAAATCAGCTGTTCTTCGTCTGCGGTCAGATTGCCTTTCGTTTTCTCGCGAAGCATCAGCAGAATATCGATGTTGTTGCGCACGATTTCCGGCTCGCGGGGGATCTCCATAAAGGCGGGATCATCGCACTGACCGAGCGCGGCAAGGGCAGTCGTCGACAGCGAAAGAACAAAGGCAGAAAATGGCATACCTTCTGAGCTTGATTTATCGGACATCGGATCCTCCCGGGGGTTATTCTGCACTCTCTTCGGCAGCGGGTTCTTCGGGTTGTTCGGGTTTCTCGCGGATAGGCTGGTCTATGGTCACGGGCTCGCATTTGTCCGAAACATCGGGAAGGGCATCCAGATGTGCTTTGAGATCGGCTTCGGTTATGCGGGCACTTTCGATGGCACCACCGGCGAGGTGGCGTTCGATGAGGCGTTTGTCGAATTTCTTTTGATCGTACATGGACATGGTTAAATTCCTTAATATTGCTGTATTTTAGCAGTTCGGCACCCATGCAGGGTGCCAAATTGGCACAGCAGCATACCACAAATTCCTGCCTGCGGCGAGAGGATTTCGATGGAAACCGAATATGCTGATATCATACGCTGTCCCGGCAAATGCCGGGATTAGTTGGCAGTCCCGTCTGCACCAGATTATCATCATCCCCCGATCATTTATGAATTTCCATATCTTATATCAGGGCTTATTGCAAAAGCATTAGCATTCCTCATTCAGTATTATGCATTCAGCATTCAGCATTGAGCATTCCTCATTCAGCATTATGCATTACCCGGCTACACCCCCCAACTAATATCCTTGCCGCAAAATCACATTTCGCTTATACTGGATCCGTTTGTATCCTTATTATGGCGTTAGATCGTCCATTGTTGAGGTAGTTATGTCACGATTTGGCTCATTGATCCTTGTTTTTGTAACGCTGCTGTTCGCAGCTTTTGTGGCTGTTCCAAATGATGCCGCTGCCCAGGATGCATCCAGAATTTCGCTGGATGATGAGGCGGAAGCTGAGGATGGAGACATCGATATTGAGGAAGAGGATTCCGCTGCTCAGGCTGCAGATGACGATGACTGGAGTTACGATTCAGGCAATAATTCATCCAGCTCTGAAGAACCCGTTGCTTCATCCGGGAACGAAATTGTTAAAGGTCACGGATTGCAGCTCGCAATGTCGTTCGTGGGCGTACCGGGTTCCATCATTGACCATTGGTTTAAAAAACATGGCAATGTCTGGGAAGGTGGGGCCATCAATATGGGATTCTCACTGGACTACACGCTGCGCTTTCAGGCACCGTGCGAAATGCGCTTCTCCCTTTCCTGGCTGAACGCCCGGACGGGAAGTGCTTACTGGCTCGATAAATCCTATGCGGACAGACCTCATCTGGCCGATTATATCGTCAATAATTACAGCATCATATCGCTCGAAGTTGCTGCCTATCACGTCATCTCCATCATCGATGAGATCGCTTTCTACTATGGCGGTGGTATCTGGGGCGGCCTGGTCCTCGATGATGCCAAAGGCTATGCCATTCGTGCCAGCTGTGCAGAAACCGCAGACGATATCAGCACTTGTCCGCATGAGGCCGGCAGTGTGCCTCTGACTCAGATGCCGCCGGGGTTCGGGTTCGTCATGGTCACGCTCGGCTTTAAGTTCACTCTGTTTGATGTCATGACCATTCGCGCCGAAGGCGGATTTAAAGGCTATTTCTACGGTCAGCTCGGCCTGGGTGTTGAATTTTAGTGCTTTTGACGGGGGGCCGTCTCCCCCCGCGCTGCTATGTTAAAATGTTCGACGAACATTTTAACATACGCATCTCCCCCCTGTGCGGGGCAGTTCGCAATGGGTCATCCACTTCGCTTCGCGCATGCCGGCGCTCCTGCTCGTGTCTGACCGTTGCTCACTGGGCTCTGCGATTTGCACCGTTCAAGAACGGTGCTCATCTTGACCACCCCGCAACGCCCCGCGCTCAACTCATATCGCTGCGGGTAGCTCAAAGGCATCGGCCGCTGGCCCTATCGACAGGTGCCTTTTCCTCAAACAAGGGCCTTGGGCGATAACCGGAGCCATGAATCTGTATTCCATTCGACGTATCGTTTGCTGCTGCACAATAGCCCTGGCAGCCTCCTTTTCGCTGATGCCTGCTCTCGCTCAGGCCCAGGATAACTGGGCCGCAGACGATGATGCTATCGAGGCACGAAAAATTGAGCGCTATCAGCAGCTCGTCGATCAGTCTCCCGAAAAATCCTACGCCTTTAACCAGCTCATGGCGACGGTCGGCAAAGGCGCGCAGTACCAAAAATTGCTCGCTGACTACGAAAAGAAAGTCAGCAATAAGCCCAATAATTTCAACCTCATCATGATTCTGGGCCACATGTATCAGTACGGCGGCCGTACGAATGAAGCTATCGCCGCCTACAAAAAGGCCATCGAAATCAAACAGACGCCCCTGGCCTATATGTCCATCGCTGCGGCTGAAGCCGAAAATCGAAATTTTGAACCCGCCGTCCAGGCTTACGAGGCCGCTTCCAAACTCAATCCAAATAAAGAGCAAAAACAGGAAATCTGGCGCGCACTGGCCGAAATCGCCATCTATCGGCGCGATATCGATCGCGCCAAAACCTATTTTGCCGAACTGATTAAACTCGAACCCAATTCCCTGTTCGTGCGCCGTGAACTGTCGCAGATTTATGCCCAGAACCGGCTCTATGCCGATGCCCGCGAAGTCCTCGAGGAAGGCAAAAAACTTTCTTCGACTTCGGCCGCCGATAAGGAACAGATAGAACTCGACGTCGCAACCCTCTATGAACAGGAAGGCAACGACGATGAGGCGCTTTCGCGCTACGAAAACCTCTCGCAGCGGCTGCCGTCATCCCACTGGATGCAGCGCGAACTCAGCGCAAGGATTATCGATATTCACCGCCGAAAAGGCGATGTGTCGGGACTCGTTTCGGCACTCGAAAAACAGTGGAAGTCCCCGACTTATCAGCAGCACCTCGAACTGGCCGATCTCTACGACGAAACCAGTCAGCCGGAACAGGCCCTCAGCCATATTAAAAAAGCCATCTCCATGTCGCCGCGGCTGCCGGAAGCCCACGAAAAACTCGTGCGCTATTATCGAAGCCACGGACAGATGCAGGCCATGTTCGATGCCCAGAAAGCCATGATAAAGGCCGTTCCCGATAATCCGGATTATCGCTTCGAGCTTTATGAGGCCTATATCCAGCAGCATCAGACGGCAAATGCCATCGCCGTTCTGGATGAAACGCAGAAGGCTTTTGCATCGAAGTTCGATGTCCAGAGACGGGTGGCCGAGTATTATCAAATCAACGGACGCTCCCAAAAGGCGCTGGCCATATATGAATCATGGGTCAAATCGCATCCTTCCGATTTGCAGGCACTCGAAGCACTGGGCGATCATTACGATACGGCAGGTGAACGTCAGAAAGCCGCTCAGACCTGGAAAAAGATCGAGTCCCTGCCCATGGATAATGCGACCAAACTCGAAACGCTGGCGCGCATCTATGATGAACACGGTTACAGTGACGAGGCCGAGGCCATGTATGCCAGATCACTGGCCGCAAATTCGCGCGATTGCTACGCGCATTCCCAGTACGCCGACGTCCTGACGCGAAATGGCAAGCAGACTCAGGCCATCGAAGCATGGCAGAAACTTTCTCAGACATGTCAGAACGATGCCATGCGCACGACGGCTTCGCGCCAACTCGCGGCACTCTATAAAGCCCGCGGCATGCAGCAGAGTGCAATTCAGCAGTATCGCGGGCAGTGTGAGTCTTCGCCCAATGATCTCAACGCCATGCTGATGTTCTCGAAGATTGCGCAGGCTCTGGATATGCCCGCCGAAGCCATTCCCACGCTCGAAGCCTACGTCCAGCGGAATCCGGATCAGACCGAAGCACTCGCTTCGCTCCATACTTTGTACGTCGCTGCCGGCGATTTGAACTCGGCTCGCGGTACGCTCGAAAAAATGTCGCAGGTCTCGGAAGTCGAACGCCGGGAAGCCTTGATCGCCATGTCGGAAATCGATCTCCGGATCGGCGATCTCGAAGCTGCTCAGAATCATCTCTCAGAAGCCCTTAAACTCAATGCCAGTGACGCAGATACGCATGAAAAACTCGGCGATGTTCTGCTCAAACGCCGCCTCTATGAAGAAGCCGCCAATAACTACGAAACTGCATTTCAGATCGATAACCGCAATTTCCATGTGGCCTTCAAGGCGGCGACATGTCTGTCCATCCTTGGCAAAACCAAAGAGGCAGATGATATCTATGTCAGGATCGTGACCGATTCGACGGACGAAACGCTCGCCCATAAAGCGGCACAGCGCGCAATCGATGATCATACCTGGCTCGGAACGCTCGATGAACTCTCCAAATCATTTCTGCCGCTGCTCCGATCTCCGCAGAGAAAGAGTCTGTACCTCGAAATCTTGCTCAGCCTTGCGGATGCTCAGGCTCAGCCGCATACACTCGTATTGCTGACGCGCGATGCGCAGCACGCACTTCCGGCAAAACATGCCCTCCGCGAATTGAGCGAAAAATATGCAAGCGTCATCGTCGAATCCCTGCTTTCGGATGACCCGTCCATCTCGGGCAAAGCATTGATGCTGAGCGAATGGCTCACTTCGGCCAATGTGGTCAATGTTTTGGGGCAAAAGATCGAAAAAGCTCCGACCTCCGAAACCGGTCGTCTGATGCAGCTTCAGGCTGTTCGCGCCATCGCACATGCTCAGCTGCCTGCGGCAGTGCCTGTCCTGAAGTCCTGCATGGATTCGCATTATCCAAGGGCACTGCGCGAACATGCCGTCTGGGCACTCGGACTCATTCAGTCTCAGTCGGCTGTGGATGCTCTGCGCGAAGCACTCGATATCAACTTCGATTCATTCCGCGCTATCGGAATTATTGGCCTGGCGCGCCAGAATGCGCAAATGGACGATGTTTATCGCCTGTTCAAAGCCGATCCCAGTCCTCTCGTCAAAGATACTGCCGCATGGGCTCTGGCCATGCGCCATTACGGGAATGCAAATGATGAGCTGAAAGCCTACTACGCCTCGAATCTGAGCAAACCCCATCAGCTCTGGGCTCTGGCACAGGTCGACGAATCTGCTGCAGCGACAAAGATTCCGGCGGCGCTTTGGTGCAGCGATAATCGTCCCATGGCTGCCATGCTGGTTCATTCCGTTCCGTCGAATGCCGGTCTGACAGCATTGACGCAGCCCGAAGCTCAGGGGCGCTTCATTCATGGAGCAACGACGCATTATCAGAGCAATTTCGATATCGATATGCTGCTGCGCCATTTTTCTGAGCTCGCCCTTAAATCGGATGAAAGCTCGGCTGCATGGCTCGGTGCTCATCAGGCGGAATTCGTGGCGCAGGTACAGAAACTGGCTGCCGATGCCGGTTTCCCGGAACCCTGCCGCATTCAGATGCTGAGGGATTTCCTGCAGCCCGAAAGTCTGTCCGGACTGGACGCCTCCGAACCGGCTCAAAAAACAGTGATTGCGCAGGCCGTCAATGCCATTTTGCCGCAGCTCCAGACGTGGGCCCGACAGAAGGGAGAACAGGGGGACGGCATCTTGTCGGGGCTGAGCCTCAGAGCAATGGCTCTGACGGGATCTCCGGAATCACTGAGTATGGCTAAATCCCTGGCTCAGAGCGGTGACAATGCGACGCGTCTCGATGCTGTCGATGCCATCGCTTTGATTGGAACACCCGAAAGCCGCAGCGCACTGCGTGAACTGGCTGGCTCGGATGCTTATCTCGTGCGCGCAACGGCGGTTCGGCATCTCGATCCGAAAAATGCCGAAGATATGGCTGTTCTGCAAAAAGCTCAGAACGACGAATTCGCCATCGTCGCCGAAACCGCCAGACAACTGCTGAATCGTTGAGCTATTCCCGCCGGGAGTGGTTTATCCCATGGTTTAATTTCAATTTGATATAGATACGATTATGTTTTTTGATCATCCTGGTGGCGGGGAACATCCGCCCGTTCGCTCTGAAGCAACAATTCATGCGATTTACCGGAAGATGTTTTCACTCGTTAAGTCGATGCATCAGCCGGATGATATCGCCCGTTCCCTCATCATTGCCCTGCAGGGGCTGTATGGCGCGGACGGTACGGTTTTATGCCATATTTTCGATGATGCTGCGCGGTTTGTCTCGGCCATCGGGACGCTGTCTCACATGGAAAAAATGGCGTTCGATATGAGCTCGCCGAAAGTGGCCAACTTCTTGAGCGGCAATAAGGCCATTATTCTGGCCCGCGAAAATTTGCCGCAGGAAATGCTCAATATCGCTTTGAATGCCAGATTCGAAAGCCTGCTGCTTTCGCCGATTGCCATCAACGGCATGCCATTTGGGCTGATCGCACTCGTTTCGAATCAGAAGAATTACTTCGAAGCAGGCGATGCCGATACGCTCTATCAGCTCACGCTGTTCCTCTCAATGCTGCTCGCCAACCGCGCCTATGAATTGTCCGAAAATGAAAAGAAACACTGCAGGCGGTTGGGCGAAACCTGTCGTCAGCTCGCCCCCGGACTGCATACCGCGACGATCGATCTGATTCAGACTTTTGCGCAGATACGCAAGAATTACGTCAGTCAGAAATATGCTCCCATGGCCGAACATCTTGCGGCCGCCGTGGGCAATATCGAAAATATGGCAAAGCGCATTCAGGATTTGCGCACGCTGGGAGATATCTGTCTGCCGAAAGATCAGGATCTGACGAATATCGAACTCAAATCGGTGATCGAAAACGTCATTGAATACAACCACTCTCAGATTGAGGAAGTGGCCACGCTGAATCTGACGATCCGCGACGGGCTGCCGGCGATTTATGGGGAGTTTACGCTTTTGTGGCAGGTAATCCACGAAATCGTGCAGAATTCCCTTCGGGCAATGGCAAAGAATCCCGAAAGGACGGATCATGTGCTGACGATTTATGCCTATCCGTTTCCCGGCGTTGCTGCTGTCGAGATCAGTGATACCGGCTGCGGTATCATGCCGGCGGATGTTCCGCATATTTTTGAGCCCTTCTTTACGACTTGGCCGCCCTGCAGGGGACTCGGGCTGACCAGGGCTCTGGTCAATGTGCTCAGTCTGAATGGCCAGATTTATTATCATCCCGTGGAACGTGGCGGGTCCACCTTCAGAATGACGTTTCCCGATGCTCAGCATGCGCCTCAGGAAGAAGTATTTTAGCCATGTCGTATGCCGCAGGCATAGACATGGCCCGAAGGGCGTATGCCGTCAGGCATAGCCCGGCGCCGGCGAACGTATGCCGTCAGGCATAGCAGCCAGCCTAAACGGATATCATGCGCCCGATCGTCTGAATAATCGTGATGGCGATGTCGAGTTTATCGGCAATCTCATATTCCGTCGTGCTATCGGAGGTGAGAATGGTCACGCCGTTGGTGTCGCAGGCAAATCCGCATCCGGGCACGGTCAGGTCATTGGCGACGATCATATCGAGATTTTTGGCCGTCAGCTTGAGTCTTGCGCGTTCGATGAGATCGGATGTTTCCATGCAGAAGCCGCATAAAAACTGTCCCTGACGTTTGTTCTGCCCCAGCGTCTGCAGAATGTCCTCGGTTGGCTTCAGGGCGATGGTCAGTTCGGCATCGGTCTTGTGAATCTTTCCGGATTTGGGGCTGACGGGGGTAAAATCGGAAACCGCAGCGGCCATGATGACGATATCTGCATCCGGGGCATGGCTGCAGACATCATCTTTCATTTGGGCTGCAGAACTGACCGACACCATTTGGGCACCGATGACCGGAGGCAATGCGCAGTTGGCCGAGATGATCGTCACTTCGGCACCGGCCATCAGAGCGGCACGGGCACAGGCATATCCCATCTTTCCGGTCGAAGGATTGGTGATGCAGCGGACATCATCGATGGATTCGCGCGTGGCACCGGCTGTGACGAGAACGCGTTTGCCCGCCAGGCATTTGTCGATCGCAAGATAGTGGAGCGCAAGTTCGAGGATGTCTTCGGGTTCGGGCATCCGTCCTTTGGCGGAATAACCACAGGCCAGATTGCCGGTTCCCGGTTCGAGAACGTTCATCCCGCGGCTCTTGAGCACCTCAATATTGGCCTGTGTGGCTGCATTCTCGTACATGAATACATTCATTGCCGGCGCAATGAGAATGGGACAGCGCACGGCGAGCATCGTCGTCGACAGTTTGTCGTCCGCTATGCCGTGGGCTATTTTGGCCAGCATGTTGGCTGTGCAGGGGGCGATGATGACGAGATCGGCCTGGGAACCAAGGGTGACGTGGCTCGATGACAAATCGGCAGGGTCGGCGAAGGTATCCACGTGGCAGCGGCGACGGGTCAGGCCTTCGAATGTTGCGGCTCCGACGAGCTTTTCGGCATTCCGGGTCAGAATGACATCGACCAGGGCTCCAAGCTGGGTCAGGCGGCTGGCCAGAGTCGCCGCTTTATATGCAGATATGCTGCCCGTTATACCAAGTACAATGCGTTTGTTGTTGAGAAGCTGATTCATTATATTACAGGGGGTAAAACATGAAATGGTAACAAATGGGCTTTTTAACTGCGAAAAAGCCTTTGTATGCAATAATATATTATGAATTTTGTTCAATTAACAGTATAAAGCCTGATCGGCTGCTTCCGGAATCCGGGCGGTCAGGTGTTGGCTCACGAGGAAAAAAGTATGGGGAACAATTTGCTTGATGCACTGAAAAGTGCGGGATTGGCGGATGCCAAAAAAGCCAGAAAAGCTGAGCAGGAAAAAAAACAGCAGCTGCACCGCGAGCTTAAAAGCGGGGCAAAACCTGTTGCCGATCCGGTTCCCGAACCTCAGATAACCAAATCGCAGGCCATTCAGAATGTCGAAATGCAGGTCAGAGAACGTCTGGCGGCTGCCTATCGAGGCGCAGCTCTCAATGATGTTTCCGGACGCAAAAAGTTCTATTTTCAGACCATCGATCAATTCATCGACTGCATGATGCTTTCGGATGTTGCTGCCGCTTTGCTCGAGCGCGGCAAATATGCCATCGTGGCAAATGAGAATCTCGATGATTATATTCTGGTTCGCCGCGCGACGGCTCTGGCTATCGAAGCCATCGATAAAAAACGCATCATCGTGTTCAGAAGACAGGAGAGTTAGGGGTTATTGGCATTTCGAAAATAACCTGTTGATATATATTTTTCCATTTCCAGGGAAGGAATTGTATGGAACGCTTTATCATCGAAGGCGGCCACAAACTGAGTGGCACATTAGTTCCGGGCGGCAACAAGAATGAGGTTTTGCCGGCGCTTGCCGCCAGTCTGCTGACCAGCGAAGAAGTCATCCTCCATAATGTGCCGAGGATCAAAGACGTCGAAGTCATGATGGAAATCATCCGCGATCTCGGCGGTGAAGCGGAGTTCTTTGATGATAACAGCGTCAGGCTGTGCGGTGATGGCGTCAATAAAACCCATCTGAGCCCGGAACTGTGCAAAAAGGTCAGGGCATCCATTCTGTTTGCAGGGCCGATGCTGGCGCGGCATCACGATGTCCATTTGCCGCCGCCTGGCGGCGATGTCATCGGCCGACGCCGTCTCGATACGCACTTTCTGGCTTTTCAGGGCCTCGGCAGTGATATCAGTATCGGCGACGAATATCATGTCAGTGCAAAGCATCTGATGGGCAATGATATCTTTTTTGATGAGCCGTCCGTTACGGCGACCGAAAATGCCATCATGGCGTCCGTGCTCGCACGCGGCGAAACCGTCTTTCGCAATGTCGCCTGTGAACCGCATGTCGAAGGGCTTTGCCGAATGCTGAGCAGCATGGGCGCGCATATCGAGGGAATCGGTTCCAATACGCTGACGATCCATGGAACGGGGGGATTGCATGGATGCGAGCACACGATCGGCTCGGATTATCTCGAAATCGGTTCATACGTCGGGCTGGCCGCAGCCACAGGATCCGAAATCCGCATTGAAAATGTCCGCATGACCGATATGAGAATGATTCGCATGGTCTTCGAAAAACTCGGCATTCGAATCATTCCAGATGGTACGGGGATCATCGTGCCGGCAGATCAGGAAATGCGCATTCGTGCGGATCTGCATAACGCAATACCCAAAATTGACGATGCGCCGTGGCCGGCATTCCCAACAGACCTCATGAGTATTGCCATTACGATTGCAACGCAGTGCGAGGGAACGGTTATCTTTTTCGAAAAAATGTTCGAAGGCCGTATGTTCTTTGTCGATTCGCTCGTGGCCATGGGGGCGCAGATCATTCTGTGCGATCCCCATCGCGTCGTCGTCGTCGGCAAGAGCAAATTGCTGGGAACGCGGCTCGAATCCCCGGATGTGCGCGCCGGTATGGCTCTGCTCATTGCGGCTTTGACCGCAGAAGGTGAATCCGCCATATACAATGTTCGTCAGATAGACCGCGGATATGAGCGCGTCGACGAAAAATTGAGGGCGCTCGGGGCGCACATTGAACGTCAGATTATTTCATAGTAACAGTTCAGCCCTGATCTGTTTTTGTTTTACAAACGGATTTGCTCAGACCTAACGGCCTTCGCTTTTTGAGTGGTTAGTGATCAGAGGTTAGTTGTTAGCTTTTTAAAGCAACTCCCAAGGGTTAATCTATTCCCTGAGGGCATGAATTCTAACAACTAACATCTGACATCCAACATCCAAAAGTGAGCATCGTTAGATGCGAACAAATCCGTTTGTTAAAACAAACAAGGCAGGCGGTTGAATAGTAACATTTCATAACCTGCGTAAATGTGGTTTCCCACATTCCGTATAGATCCATTCAAAAAAAAATGTTATGATAATCGGGTGTTTGGTGTTCAATCATATAGATTGAGCTTTTTTTAGGTTTTCAGTGGAGAAGTGTTTTCATGAAAAAAGTTATTACAATCGCTGTCGTTGGTCTGCTCGCTCTGTCATTTGCCGGCTGCTCTGGTTCAAACAAAAAAGCTGCCAGCTCGACGCTCAACATTGCAACCAAGATTGCACAGAAAGAGCTCAAATGCGATACGCCGAAGATCTCTGTCCAGGTCAAGAACATGGAAGATGTCATGAATCAGGCGGGCAATGAATGCCTCAACAAACTCGTCCTGCTCGGTCAGTATGTCGAAGGCAATTCCGCTGCTCTGGATGATGCATTTACCGAAGCTGATAACTTCAAAGAATCCAAGAATGAATGCTATGCCGTCGATGCTGCCATCTATGCACAGTCGATCGAAAAAATGAAAAAAATCTACGATCAGGTTGAAGCTTGCAAAGTCGAGCTCGGAACCGATACCGCAGCTTATGACAATACCGTTGCCAGCCTCAAGAAAATCAAAGGCTGGGGCCGCGTCACCGGTATCGTCCTCGAGGAAGCCAAGTAATCTGATGGATTGCTGAAACAAAAAAGCCCATGCATCTGCATGGGCTTTTTTTTGTTGTTCTGTACGGCTACCGCGTTGTTTCTGAGCTCTAAGGAATCAATTATCTGGTGCAGCCAAACTGTGTTGTATAAAACAACTCCCCTTGCCCCATTGGGGGAGGGGGATCGGGGAAAGGGGCTGATTGATCAGATGAGCCCTAAGCTCCAAAACTACCCGTTTCCAAGCAATCCGCGCTGAAGCATCAGGGCAACAGCCATCAGGGCATTGAATGTTGCCGTGGTTCGAAGCTGCTCTCCATACTCTGTCCGAATGCCGCCGTCACTGGGATCCTGGGCTGCCCCGAGCATGTGATAGACGCGAATCATCATATCGTCAGCTTCAGGATATTCCAGACTGTTGAGGATTTCGACGACGGTAGAGCAGTCATATGCATCGATCTGACGCTTGCGAACGAATGCTCCAAGATTGTCGAGTGCATCCAGGGCTATGCTGCGATCTGACGATGTCGTGCTGCGGCCGAGAAGAAGGAGAACTGCCCAGTAAGGGTGGGATGACTCTGCGTATGGCATCTGCATCCAGGTCTGGCGCACGTAGCGAACGGCATTCGTCCATAGATCGAGTGCACCAAATTCCAGGGCATAACCAGCCAGACATGAAGTTTCATAAATGCGGAACTGGGCTGGCTGATACCATGCCGGACATTTGGGATGGGCAAGGACTTCGGGAATTTCCTGCCACGTTCCGTCCGGCTGCATCGTGTCATGTAAAAAATCGATGGTTCTGTCGATATCGGGGCCATCGAACTGCTGGTGGGCAACCATGATTCGCATCGCTTCGATGGTCGTATGGATCGAACCCACATCCCCGGTATAGTCGGGATCGAGTCCGCCCATAAAACCGCCGTTGGCACCGCGATAGCGATTCAGAACCTCCCACAGCTCGTCATCACTGACGTCACCGCGCCAGTGGGCAAGACGAATATCGTTGATCGGATCACTGTGCCTGCTCAGAAAATTGTATGCAGCTTCCGCATCAAAATCGGGGGCATCTCCATTTTCCAGAAGTTCGTAGTAATCGTATGGCACGTGACTCATCGTTGTGTTTCCTGTATTGGAGACTTCGCCCAAATCCTAGATGTTAAACCACCATTCTGCAGCGAGTCCAATAAAATGGACGTATTCCGACTGGCGCAAAAGATCCTTTTCGGGGAAGATGTCCCGGGCCGCCTGATTGAGCTTGCTCATCGTATAGTTGAAGCGGATTTCTGGTCTTCCGAGAATACCGTCACCCAGGCGTACTGCGGGAAGAACGGAGAACTTGAAGATGGAGGCAAGTTCCTGTTTCTGGCTCACGACGTTCACGCCATTCGGATGGCGCAATTGCTGGCTCAGCTCGATGCCGGGGCGGAAATATTTTCCGATATGTCCGGTAATTCGGATGTCCCACACGCCTTCGACGCCATCGTCAAAATCTTCCTCAATGCCGTCCGAATCGGTAAAGTAACGAACATATCCGCCGAAGAGAATGTCGACGTAATCGAGAATATTGATGCCCGCGCTCAGACCGGCAGTAAAGTTCTTGGCATCTTCCGCTTTCTTTTCGGTATTGAATCCAAAGGGAATGGCCATTTCGCCGTATGCAGCAAGGCCGGCGGCGTATTTAATGAAGAGATTCACATAGCTGTCGTTCAGGAAATTGGAAATCCCGAACTGAGCCCCGACGAGCCAGCCATTGTCTGACGGAAGTTTCGTGATGATTTCCGGCTGAGTCTTGAGATACTCACCCTCGCCGATGGCATGGATTTCGGCGTACAGCTTGAGTTTGAACAGGGGAAGTTCATCGCCGCCGAACAGTTGTTCCGCCTTGAGTGACGAGATAAAACGCTGGCGGTCCAGATACACGATGTCGCTTTCACCGACAAAGCGTTCATTCGCAACGCCGACAACTTCGTACTGATAGTCGTTCAGAAGGCGGTTGGTTCCGAAGTGAATGTCGATATTCGTGCGCGTTTTGCCGTGCCAGCCAATGCCGCCGCCATACGTATTGAGGTTGTCCAGCGGCCACGTGTCGAGCAGATAGATGTCGTCGCCGCGATACATGCGGGAACCGGCCCACACGATAAAGCCGTCAAACCAGAGATTGCGGACTTCCGCATAGAGATTGCGAATGGCAAAGCCATTGTCCCATTGACCGGTATAATGAAACAGCTTGTCGCCATCGATGGCCAGGGTCGTGACCACATCGACGATCGTTCCGTCGTCGCCGCGATAAGGCGTATAGGCAAGTGTCAGTTCGACATAACTCGCTTCATCCACGCGGGGGGAGGGATAGACGATGCGCGGCTGACGACCGGATTTCATTCCGTCCGGATTCATCGATGGCTGCACGCGGCCATACGAACCAAACCGGAAACGATCCGAAAAATAATCGGCAACTTTATTGTTCTGGGCTGCCTCATTCCGGGCTGCTTCGTTCTCTTCTCTGAGCTGCTTGATTTCTGACTGCAGTGCGTCGATCTGCGACTGTAGATTCTTCTCCGTATTTTCTACGTCCGTCTTCGATGCCGGCTGCGCACCCTTGGCAATCGCAAATTCAAAATCCTTGGGCGCCGGAGTGGCTTGCTGAGGAGCCTGATTCGTCTCGGAATCAGACGGTTCTGCTGTGATTTCAGCGTTGGCCGGACTGGCTTCTTCCTGAGCGAATACTGTGCTGCAGCAGGCAAAAGCTGCAAATCCGGTGACCAGAAACAACGATTTACGCATGAAAAGCTCCTCAGATCGTATCAATCACGTGATTTATTAGCGCAACACCCCGTTGGGAATGTGCATGGGTTCAAGAAAACAAAAAAGACTGCAGAAAACGCTCGTTGTGAAGTCCGCGTCTGTCATTCACTTCATATTGGGGTTCGGATTTCAGACCTCAGTGCGGAACATCCTCACGATTGTTTTTGGAAATATGGACGTCGTCTTCCGTGCCATCCTTCCCGTCCGGGCCAAAAGACCAGACCTCGCACGATTGGGCATCCAGCTTTTTATACTGATAGGGATTTCCCCAGGGATCCTTGGGCCAGAAGATGCTGAACTGCTTTCGGATAGCTTCCTTGGCTGCCTCCAGATCGGCTGGACATTCCTGGTTCGCAGAACATGCACCAAGACTGTAATTATACAATTGATTGACGACTTTCCTGGCTTTGGCATCATCCGGCTCTATACCACCCGGATAACGCTGAACCTGAGCCACATGCTCGTACTCGCCAACCTGCGTATTCTCCGCTCTCGGTGCGGTCCTCGGGGTGTCCTCTTCATCCACAACAACGGGTTTCTGCCCCTCACTGCGACGCTCCGAACACCCAAAAGAAAAGGCGGCAACTACCGCAATACATAACGACAAATTCAAAAGCCTCAATGGCCAGTCATGTCTGCGCATGTTACCACCTCCAATTTGTGTAATGTCATGAAACACAGTCACAAAACGACGGTGCTGATGATACGCTTATTTGCTCTTTTTCACAAGACCCTTGTGAATATCGAGGAGCTGGGCAACGCGAAGTTTCATCAATTTTGCACGATAAACACTATCAACTTTGCCTTTGCAAACCAGACCGATGATGGCATCCGCCAGACCATCTTTCGAGCCAAAACGCTTGATCATGTCTTCATGAGCCGCATTCAGTTTGAGAAGCTTGCGGTTGCTGACCGTGCGCATTTTCTCTTCGAAAGCTTCATCGCTCATCCCTTCCGGACGTTCAATTTTGCCAACGACGATTTTAATGAGCTCATCACGGGAACCGAATTTTTCTTTGACTTCTGCAAGTGGGGACAGCTTCATTTTTCTTTCTCCTACATTAATGTTGCCTGTCATTACCGCAAATGCACAGCATATACGGGCGCGGCGCATCTAGCACAATGTGTGGTAACAGGCAATATTTTTCTTCGGGGGCGCGGGCTATGCCGCTTGGGACGCCCCAAAGCGGCATACGCCCTGCGGGCGCGCCTTTTCGCCTCACGGCTCAATACGCCGCGCCACAAAAAAACGCCCCCAATGGGGGCGTCTCATTCGAAACCAACAAAAATCAACAGGTGGACTATCCCAGCGAAATCGCCCACTGAACACCTGCATTCTTCAGCGCATCAAACGAAAGAATGCCTTTGCGGCCGCGGCCCTTTTGTTCGGCTTTGCCATGATAGCTCTGCCAGCCCGCCAGATTCGATACGGCACCGTTCTCCATGTCGGGAAGCGTGATGACGAGGCCCTTGTCCTCGACGGCTTCCACGCGCACCGCCTGGTTGTTGATGCAGGCCATGACTGCATGGCCGTTGCGAAGCTGCTCGCGGGCATTCTTCGACCAGAACGTCTGTTCCATTGCTTTCGTATCACCCTGGGTGCAAAGGGCTTCATAGCTGACGCCCATCGCATTGGCGAGGCTGCCCCAGTTCTGCATGCCGCCGTTGTCCGGAAGCTTTTGGTCGCGCTTGAGCTGCGCCAGATAAGAGGCATACGACATCGAACTTGAGGGATTCTGTATGCCCAGCATCTCCAGACTCGACGCCAGATTGCCAAATTCCGCAGCTTCTTCGGGACGAATGTTGTCTTTCGCATCCTTTTCGACCGAAGGCTTCGTCTGAAGCGCTTCGTACAAATCTCCGCGAATCGCTTCAGGACAGGCCGCAATCAGCGTCCGCGCCGTCGATATTTCACTGCCCGTCAGAGCTTCCTTCGATAACAGTGCTTTGAGTTCATCCGGCGCCTGTTCCAGCGCATTCCCCTCTTTGGGCTGTACGGATTTCCCTTTGTCCTTGCCGGCATAATCCGTAAATTCCGCACTGATATAGCCAATCTGATCGCCGACGTGCACTTCCAGATAGCCATCCTTTTCGCCATAAATATTGACGCGATCCGCCTGGCGAAGCGTGCCCAGATACACATTTTCATCCCCCGGATTGCGGCGGATGCGAAGTGCTGCACACGTCACTGTCGCAGTGCCCGTCGGCTCGCGGACCTGCTTCCGGTCGTCGCCGGTTTTGCCAAAATCCGTTTGATCTGCCGCAATATAGCCGATCTTTCCGTCCACGAGTACTTTCAGCTCATTGCCGCGGCGTTCCAATACATCCACTTTTTGCTGGGCAGAATACGAGCCAATCACAGTGCCGCGTTTTTCTGGCTCACTGTGGATCTCGGCTTTGTCTGTACTGACTTTGGCCGAACCAATCGGCTGCATCGCATTGGCCATGTTGTTGTCAGGCTGCGCCTTGATCTTCTGATCCGCACCCTGAGCCTTGGCAAGTTCGATGCGCTCCTGCTCTTCCTGGGCAAGCTTTTGTGCCTGGAGGGAATCCTCTTTTTTGGCATCCAGCTTTTGCACAAGAACGTCGTCTTTCTTGTCTTTTGTCTGGTCAATCATCGTCTCGTCTCCTTTCGGTTGTGAGGCTTGCGCCTGTTTACTCAAATGTAAAATTCTAGGCTTTGGGGCGAGATAACGCAATATTTTTTGCAGGATTAATTTTGGGCTATGTTTAACCACCATGGATATGGGTGAGTTTTGAGTTTTGAGTTTTGAGTTTTGAGTTTTGCAATCACAAAGGTTCTTGCTAAAGAATCGAGTAAATAGGGGACCAACTCCCAACATCCAAGTACAGACGTGTCGCGACACGTCTCTATCCCTCCCTAACTCCCAACTTCCAACTTCCAACTCCAAGCTCTTATAAGAAGTAGCATATGTCGTTATTTACATTTTTGTCCAAAAGAGTCAGCCTTTTCATCCTCATCGTTTCGGTCTGTACGTTGATCGCGGGGATCGTGTGGTGGAGTTTTCCAGGTTCAAAGGTCGAGGTCAAAGATGAGCCATTTCCGCAGCTGGAAGAGGAGTATCGGGCATTTTTCAGTACGGCTGTTCCCAGAGAGGCAAAAGTTGAAGAACTGATTACCGCCGGTTTCTCAAATGTGTATTACGTTAAGGAAAATTGCTGGCCGGAGCTCGAAGACAAGAACAACGCAGAGTATTACAATGAGGAAAATTGCGGGCCGGATGACAGCAGCTGCACGAACAAAAAAAATGCTCGGCTCATGGCTTCAAAATACTCACCAACACATTACTACGTCAAACGAGCTCCCAGAAAATGCAGAAACCTCATCATGGGGACAAAACCAATAGCCAGGGTCAGCTACGAGCTCCAAAACACCCGGTTTTATGAGGAATTGGCCCCCATGCAGCTTGAATGGGCCCCCATCCCCGGGGAATCCAAACTTTCCAAAAAAAAAGTAAAACGTCCGATGTATGGTGATTTCGATTATCCCGTCCTGGAAAGGGATCAGATTATTAAAATATATGTCAGCCCGCATGATCCGAAGAACTTCATCTATGAAAAGGACTTTATGGCAGAGATGATCAGGGGCAGCGACGATTACAATAAAAATTATTGGTACAAAAAAATCAGCAATCCACATCCAAAATACAGGGATGAGACCATACTGGTGAGCGCCATCGGATACATCGGATGCCACCTGGCTTTTTTCGTTTGGATTATCTTCGGCGGGCTCGCTGATCGGACCTCAAAAAATGACCGGAAAGACTAACCGGGCAATAATTTGAACTTTGGAAATGCATTCATCACACCTGGCTAAAGAATCTCTGAATAATTGTCTGGTGCAGCCAAACTATATTATATAAAACTACTCCCCTTGCCCCATTGGGGAAAGGCGCCAGTTGATCAGATGTTCCCCAGGGAATCTCTGAATAATTGCCGATATCCACGCGGATTAAATGTCGGCTGGATTTTGTCCTTCCCTGATGACGTGTTCCGGAGGATAAATAATATGGATATTATTGATGCGATCCCTGATATAGATATTATCCCTGATGCAGATATTATCCCTGATGCAGATATCCCTGATGCGGATTCCTCCGGTTCAGATGGCTTTGCACCGGTTGATGCCGATTCGGATTCCCCTGATGAATATACTTCGGTTGGGGATTTGGTGGATTCAGGTAATTCCGCTCCGGCATTCATCCAATGCAGTAGTTCTGGCAAAACACCCCAAAAACGAAGAAAAAAGGATCGGATTGGCCTGATAATTGGTTCGATTGCGTTGATCTGTCTCGGGGGAGCCTTCGCGATGTCGTTCTTTGCGAACCTCGATGAAGAAGTAAAGGATGAGCCCTTTGAACACCTTGAACGGGAATACGGGACATTTCTTAGGTATGCATATTCTGCAGAGGCAACTGTGGATGAGGTGATCGATTCTGATTTTACTCAGAAATATTACGAAAAAGATCATTGCTGGTTGAAGAGCGATGAAAATTCTCAAGTCTGTAACTCGCTCGTTATGGGGATAAAACCAATCGCCGAAATCACATACACGACGATCTACGGCACATATCACCGGACGCTGACCGCGATGCAGCTTCAGTGGCGCAATAATGTGTATCCCCCGGACGGTTTGCTGGAGTATCCGGCACTGACCAAAGGTCAGAAAATTACCGTCTATTATGAGGCAAATAGTCGCGATTCCCAACGTGTCGTTTATGGAGGGGATTTAATGGTGAGGTATGCCGGAAAGTATGGAAAGCCTTCATCCCATCCGGACAATATGGAAATCTGGTACAGAAAAATCAGTAACCTGCACACGAATTACAATATTTTTATTCTCGTCGGACTGTACGCGATGGTTTTCATTTTTTCGGGGATCTATGTCTACCGGGGCAGCCGGCTTCAGAGGTTTCTTCAGGAGCTTTCCGCTTGTATTACCGATTCGCATAAATGAATAACGCCATTCACATCTATAAGCACCAAGCTCCCAACTTCCAATATCCAACTATATCCCGAATCCAAACAATTCGCCTCAGTTCGCAATGGGCCATTCACTTCGCCTCACGCACCTGCCGGCGCTCCGGCTCATGCCTGACCTTTGCTCACTGGGCTCTGCGATTCGCACCGTTCACCGGACGGTGCTCATCTCGGCCCCCAACTCCCAACGTCCAACTCATGATGAGTTTTGAGTTTTGAGTTTTGAGTTATGCAATCATAAAGGTTCTTGCTGAAGAATCGAGTAAATAAGGTACCAACTCCCAACTTCCAACTCCCAACTATATCCCGAATCCAAACAATTCGCCTCAGTTCGCAATGGGCCATTCACTTCGCCTCACGCACCTGCCGGCGCTCCGGCTCATGCCTGACCTTTGCTCACTGGGCTCTGCGATT
>JAFRYG010000173.1 GCA_017441205.1 Pseudomonadota bacterium | reverse complement strand
TTTTCTTATACGCTTACGCGGCAGGGGGTGTTCGATTGTGAACACCCCCTACACAGTTCACAATAGGCTACTCATATCGTCTCTTTTGCCTATCGGCAATCGACTCATGATTAGCCTTTGTTCACTGGGCTCTGCGAGTTTTACCGTTCACCGAACGCTAAAACTCTCGGCCCCCCGCACGCTTTTTGTGCTATCGTTGTTGCGGGGTGAATGTCCATCCCTGGACATGCCACCCTCGCTTTTCGCCGCCATCCTTGGCGGCGTAGTGATTATGATGATATTCGAAATCATTGCAGCAAGATATGGAGCTATAATCATCCCATGGGGGAAAGCGTTTGGGCTAATATAGGAAACATGGTTTCTGCTTTTGCAGAAATGTTTTTCGTATTGCATTTTCAGCTAACGACTAACAACTAACAACTAACAACCAACAACAGTGAATGAGCAGGAATTCATTATGTCATCGATTAAACCGGAGATTCTTCTTATTGCATCGCAGATGCCGCAGCAGGAACTTGGCCTGATTGCTCAGCTTCTCCAATCCCAGGGATACCGGCAGCAGCCGGCATCCGAGCGTTCCAAAAAGTCGCCGTCCATCGTGTTTGAAACTTCGGATAAAGCAAATTCAGTCAGGATGATGTTTTATCAGGAGATCGGGGCACTTCGTCTGGAGCTGTTCGGAGAGATATCGAAAAAGATTGGTGTGGCGCTCGGACAATATATGGATGTGCTGAACCCGGATCGGCTCAATGAGCTTTTCGATCAGTCGCAGTCCGATATGGAGCGCAGGATTTATGCGATTTTGCTCGTGCTGGCATATCCCGATGGCGTCAGTGCCATGGATGCGATGCGCGACAAATATTTTGTCCGCGGCAGCGAAGCGACGCGTGAAGGACTCGTTCAGGGACTGGCATTTCTGGAGACGCCGGATGTCGGCATTCCTTTGGAAGAGATTGAGAAAACCTGCAAGGGGGAGAATATTGCGGTTCTTGCGCGCCGTGCCATCGACGGATTGGGGGAGCGCGGACTGATTCGGGAATCGGTGGCATCGTTCAGACAAAAGGTTGAGGCGATCATCGATGAGAATCCCAAATCAGCGCTGGAGCAGATCGAGAAATACGTCGCCGATGGACCGGCCCCGGAAATTCGGGCGCTGCATGCGAAGGCGCTCAGAATGTGCGGCCGCATGGATGAAGCTGGTGCGCTTCTGGCTCAGATCAGCATTTCGGAACCGGATGCTGTCGATGCTTTCTGTGAACGTGCGCTGATTCGCGAAGCCGGCGGTCATGCCATGCAGGCAATGAGCGATGTTCAGGCTGCACTTGCCTGTGATCCGAACCATGCTGCTGCAGCGGAAATTTTTATGCGCCTCAAGCTCGTGCTTGAGAATTCGGCATCGAGTGCCGAAGATCGGTATGCACAGTTTTCGCGCGCGCTCGAAGCAAATCCCGATGATGTCAATATGCTGTGCCAGCGAGCAGAGTGTTTGCTTGAAATGCGCCGGGCGGAGGAGGCTGTCGGGGATTTGATGCATGCGCAGCAGGTTGCTCCCAATGATCAGCGGCTTCCGTATTTATTGTGCGAAGCGAATCTGAAGATTCGCCGTCTTGGGGCAGCTTTGGATCAGGCATCGAAAGCCCAGAAAATTCATGTTCCAACGCAGGAAACCATGGCCTGGCTTTTGAAACCGCGCGTTTTTATTGCGATGGATCTGCCGGAAAAGGCTTTGAGCGCAATCCATGAGATTCCTGCAGATATCCGCGAAAATGATGCTGTCGTATTCTGCGAAGCTGTCGTCGATGAACTGCTTGGGCGCGCGGATGAGGCAAAATCGTGTTATGAGCGATCTGCCGGATGCGGCAGCGCATTGTTTGATGCTCTGGATTTGAGCATTTATCGGGATTTGCCGTTACTGCGGCGATATGCGGGAATAGAACAGCTGGTCATTCGGGAGCGTCCGAAGACGCCGCTGGATCTGGAACCGTCGGATCCATTCTTTAAACGCTGTGATGCCTGCGGCGCCCTGACGATGAAACGCCGGACGTATTGCCGCGAGTGTTCCAACGGGTCATTTTTTGAGTAATCAGGGCGCCCCGGTGCGCGGCTGCGGCGTATGACAATAGCCGCAGCGGCCCTGCGTATCGCTGTGCGATAGCAGGGCCACCAAAATATTCATCCATTTAATATCTGAGAAAAAAGCAACATACGTATGCGACATTCCATTCTGGCAGCATCGGCGATTTCGTTGATTTTGGGACTCGGCCTCGGTATGACGATGCAGGGAACGAGTTTTGCGGAAAAGAGCTCCAAAGAACCCTATGAGCGGCTCGATATTTTTGCCCAGGTTTTGAGCGTGATCGAGCGCAATTATGTCGACAAGACCGATCGGACGGCGATGATCAACGGTGCGATTCATGGCATGGTTCGAGCGCTTGACCCGCATTCGAGTTTTATGTCTGCGTCAGAACGGAAGGATTTTGAGCAGCGGACATCGGGACAGTTCGTCGGCGTGGGAATGGAAGTCGGCCTGAAAAATGACGAACTCAGGATTATTACGACGTTTTACGGAGGGCCGGCGCAGAAGGCCGGACTCTATTCCGGAGACACGATCATTGCAATAGACGGTCGCGATGTTTCGAAGATGAGTCTGGACGAACTTTTTAGTTCTCTGAAGGGGGAGGCCGGTTCGACGGTGAAGCTTTCGATTCGTCATCCGGGCAAAATGGGGATTGAGGTTTACAGCATTCAGCGCGCGCTCGTGCAGCTCGAAATGGCGCGGAGTCTGATTCTGAATGATGATTACGGGTATGTTGCACTGAGTTCGTTCGGCAGCGGCGCGGCCCAGAAAGTGAAGGATGAGATCGAAAAGATCAATGGATATACGAAGAACGGGCTCAAGGGGCTGATCCTGGATTTGCGCAAAAATCCCGGAGGTTTTCTGAATGAAGGCGTTGCGATAGCGAACCTTTTTATACCTTCGGGAAATATCGTGAGTACGCGCGGGCGCGACGGCGTTTCGATTCAGTCGTATGATGCTTCGCGGACTCAGTACAAATACGACATGCCTCTGGCGGTACTGATCGACGAAGGGAGTGCCTCGGCGTCGGAAATTGTTGCGGGTGCACTTCAGGATCATCATCGGGCGATTATCGTCGGGCAGACGTCGTTCGGTAAAGCGAGTATTCAGAATATGTTTCAGCTTCCGGACGGATCTTCGATGAAGCTGACGATTGGGCGGTATTATACGCCATCCGGAAGGTGTATTCAGGGGCAGGGAATTGTGCCGGATGTGGAGGTAGAGGATTTGATCCTGCAGGTTCGGAAACGTCCGGCTGTGCGGGAAAAGGATCTCGACAATGCCCTGAGTGCACAATACAACGGATCCAAACAGAAAACCGGCGAAGAACAGCCTTCCGGGAATGGCGATGCAGCCCAGGAAAGTGCAGACGCCTATAAACCCGGGGATCCACTGCCATCGATCGATGATCTGCAGTTGTTTACGGCACTGCAGCAGCTTCGGGCGCGCGAGTTTTTCCTTCAGAAAGCGGATTAGGGGGCTGTTGGAGGCGTGTCGTGACACGTCTGTGCAGATTTTTATTGGGTTAATGCATGATTAAAATCTCGTGAGTAACCCCGGGGGGAAAATCGGGGGATTTGATTCGGATTTGAATACGGAATGCAATTGCACGACATTTCGTTAAAAGATCCGGGATGAGTTTTGGCTTGTGATGATTTGATATGTCCGAGGAACGAACCAAATACTGCCATGGGTGTCAGGCCCAGCTTGATGTGGATGAATCAGAGTGTCCCTATTGCCATCAAAGGCAGCAGTCTTATGTGGAAGAAAGTCTGGCGCGGGGCATTCGATCCATATTTCCCCGCCACATGCCGGCATCCCGGATCTTGCTCGTCAGCATTATTGTTTACTTCATCATCGTATCCATCGATGTGCTTCTGCATCCGAAATACGGTTTGAAAGATGTGCTTTTGTCTCCGCCGCCGGAAATCATATATCGCTGGGGTGCACACAGACGGGGCGAAACCGTATGGTGGCGGCTGATTACGGCGAATTTCGTCCATTTCGGCATTATCCATATTATATTTAATGCCTATGCCCTTCGGTATGTTTCGCCCTATGTCGAGCGCGCATACGGATCTGCGATGACGATCGCTTCGTTTCTGGTTTTGGGGACCGGATCGATGCTGTGTTCGAATTTGTTGGGCGATTCAGGACTGGTTGCGGGGGCCAGCGGCGGTCTCATGGCCTTTATCGGCATGGCTGCGGTTTCCTCGCATCTCGAAAATACGGTGCTTTCACTTCAGGTCCGGAACAGCATGATCAAGTGGGCGCTATTCACTTTTGTGTTTGGTTTTGCGGTTTCGTTCGGAGGGATGGGCATCGACAATATTGCCCATATATCGGGGTTTGTCCTTGGCGGATTGGCGGGTTTTGTGCTGCCAAGACAATCGACGACGGGATTTACGCGGCTGTGGATGATTCGGCTTTCGCGGATAGCTCTGATTCTGACGGTCGGCATTGCGTCTGTGGCTTTTGCAAGTATGGCGAATACGAGTGCATTCGACAAATATCAGCGCGAATGCATCGCAAGTCTGAAAATTCGGCAGTATGACAAAGCAGATGTTGCGTGTTCACGTGCCTACGAAACGGATAAGGGTCAGGAGATTTCCTATCACTATTACATCTATACGAAGATCATGCTCAATGATCACAAGAAGGCCAGGGAACTTTGTGCAGAAGGCAGATCGCGCTTTGAAAAGCCGAGTTTTGACGGGCTTTGCAAAATAGTTGGTCAGTGAGCTGAACTGTTGGGTGTTTTTTTATGAGGGGGCCAGGCCCCCTGCGGCGCTATTGTCCGGGCGCCCATTGGTCGCCCGGATAATACGCGCCTACCCCCGATGCGGGGGGGCCCGCAACGCCCCCTAATCACCATAATCCAAACAATTCGCCTCAGTTCGCAAAGGGCCGTGAATCGTACAACCCGATGAATCATCATTCAAAAATCTTTCAGTCGAAGAATAACTGAGCCAGTCTATTATTGAGCGCCATTCCCAGAGATGTCGTCCGGTAAGTCTGATCCGGGCCAAACGCAAGCAGTTCGAGATGCACGGCTTTGTCAATTGCAGGTATGAATGGGTCGATTGGTGTATTAAGGCGTCGTGCCATTTCCTGAGGAGACCAGAAAAAGCGGGTTCTTGCGGCGCACATGAGTCGTTCGGCCAGATGAGTCTGCGGTGTAAGCGTTTCGGTAAAGAGCGGTTCCGGGAAGGGGGAATGGGATTCGAAGGCGCGCAGCCAGTCCCGGATGCGATCGGTATTGGCGCGCCGCTGAATGGCATGATCCGATTTGATGAGGGAGTGTGCGCCGGGACCAAGACCGAGATAGGGGACGCCGGCCCAGCAGGAAAGATTGTGGCGCGAGTAATAATCGTTCCGGCTGTAGTTGGAAATTTCGTACCGGGTCATGTTGAGAGCTTCGGGAATGACTGACATCATATCGGCGATGGCATCATCGCTGCAGAGTATGGTGTGCCCGCGTTTTTGAGCTGTGCAAAGAGGTGTAAATTCTTCGGGCGTGAGTTCGTAGCACGATACATGGGATACATTCATGGAACGGGCTACGCCCAGATCCTGCATCCACTGATGATATGCCTGTGCATCGGATGTTTCGTCCGAAATCCTGGCTCCGTAAATCAAATCGATACTGATTTCATCGAATCCTGCTGTGGTAAGAATGTCGATGGCCTTTTGGGCGTCAGAACCGGTGTGCCTGCGGCCCAAAAACTCAAGCATCTGATCGTCGAAGGACTGAATGCCCAATGAAATGCGGGTGAATCCCAGTTGTTTCCAGTGTTGTGATCTCTGTGGAGTGATGTGTTCGGGATTGGCTTCGAGCGTGATTTCGAGCGGCGCGGGATAGCGTTCGCGGATGTGTGACAGTATCGTTTCGAGCGCATGGTCATTGAGGATACTCGGTGTTCCACCGCCGAAATAGATCGTCGTCAGATGAGCGTTATCGAAGGAATGGCACCGGATATCGAATTCCCGGCAGATGGCATTTGCATAGAGTTCAGAAGGAACTTCGCGCCAGACGGACGACACAAATGCGCAGTAACGGCATCGTCTCAGACAGAATGGAACGTGGATATAGATGCCGAAATCATTGGCGATATCGATGTTTTCGAGACGCTGGCTGCGGGCAAAATCCGTTAGAAGCATTTTTAGTCGGAAGTTGGAAGTTGGGAGAGATGTGTCGTGACACGTCTGTACAGATGATTATTGGATTAATGCATTATTTAAGATCAGCCACGCCCCGGTGCTGGATTCGCAGATTTATCGTGGGAGCAAAGGCAAAAAAAAACGCAGCCGAGGCTGCGTTTTTCCGATGAAATGCATCATTATTTAATCTTGGCTTCTTTGAACCAGACATGAGCATGAGCTTTGGGGTCATACTTTTTGATGCGAAGTTTGTCGGGAGTGGTCTTACGGTTTTTCGTTGTTGTATAGAAATATCCCGTACCAGCTTCAGAAACGAGACGAATTTTTTCGCGAACAGCTGCCATGATAACCTCTTATCTTATTTAAGAACCAATGAAAAAAAAGACTTAGGAACTTCAAATACGCCCAGCAGGATTCGAACCTGCGACCCACGGCTTAGAAGGCCGTTGCTCTATCCAGCTGAGCTATGAGCGCTCAAAACATCGGGGCGATAGGATTCGAACCTACGGCTTCCTGCTCCCAAAGCAGGCGCGCTACCAGACTGCGCCACGCCCCGAACGGGTGGGCCTTTTAAGGGAAACTGAACGATAATGCAAGTTTTTTCGTCTATTTTTTTGTTTTCCAGGGTTATTGATGCGCGGATTCGTTTGTGCATTTTTTTTGAAAAAAAATACCCGCGCCAGATGTTGAACCGGGAAACATTGCATGAGGAACATCGATAATGCCTGTTGTGATGCGGTTGGAATCAGATGTGCATCAAAAAACCAGTTCAATAAATATCGATATTTGACATAGAAACATATTTGAGGTTTAAAGGGGGAGTAAGTTATCTGGAATTGACGTTGTGTCATTTTCTGGTGGTAGTTTATTGACCAAGGGTGGTTACTCATGTCCTTCTTTAATTACACAACCAAAGAAATCGTTTTAAAAATTGTCTATTATGGCCCGGGTTTGTGCGGTAAGACTACCAACGTAAAACACATATATTCTGCAACGAACGACGATACCCGCGGGAAGCTCATCAGTCTTGAGACACAGCAGGAACGTACGCTTTATTTCGACTTTTTGCCGATTGAACTGCCTGAAATCCGTGGTTTTAAAACCCGTCTGCATCTTTATACGGTTCCTGGGCAGCTCTTTTATGCGAACAGCCGTCGTTTGATCATGAAGGGGGCGGATGGTGTTGTGTTTGTTGCCGATAGTCAGGCCGAACGTCTGGAAGCCAATCTGATTTCGATGGATGACCTGCTCGAAAACCTGAGTACCTATGGTTATGATGTCGAAAAAATACCATTCGTCATTCAATACAACAAACGCGATATGCCGAATGCTCTTCCGGTGGATAAACTGCGCAGTGAGCTGAATCAGTGGTATCCCAAAGTTCCTGATTTTGAAGCCGTTGCTTCGGAAGGTACCGGCGTATTCGAATGTCTGAAAGCCGTGACGAAGATGATCCTCATCGATCTGAGAAAAACCGGCAAGTAAGCATTTAACGCATTTTTCTCTGATTTGTGGTAGTGGTGCGGCCTGTGTTCAGGCCGCATTTTTTTTAGGTAATTGAAGGCATTATGGGGGAGCCTGTTCCCCCATACCCTCTGAAAAGCAGCGCTTTTTGCGGGGATAGGGAGGTTTCATGCCTGTATCGCGGCAGCAATTTGATATCCGGAGTGCGGACATTCTATTTGAGGATGCGGACTTGATCGTCATCAACAAGCCATCCGGAATACCAAGTCAGGCGACGCTGGATCCCGAACGGGATCACTGTTTTGCCGCAGTCCAGAGGTATCTGAAAAAGCAAAATCCCAATGCGTACGCCGGACTTCATCATCGGCTCGATGCACAGACATCCGGGGCGCTGCTCATGACAAAATCCGCCGATGTCAATGCTGCGATATCTGAACAGTTTCAGCAGCATACGATCGAAAAAAAGTATTGTGCCATCTGTATTGGGACTCAGATTGACTCGCCGGATTACTGTAAGGCCGGGAATACCTGGGTCATCGACAAGGCCATCGGGGAAATGCCCGGTTCGAGAATACAGAAGTTCGGTGTGGATGGGAAAAAGAGAAAACCGGCCAGGACGCGGGTCACGTGTGAGTTGTTTGAAACACTTCGTGATGGGGGATTCGGCGTATATCTTTGTTCCCCCGAAACCGGCAGAACGCATCAGATCCGGGTCCATCTGTCATCACTTGGACTGGGGATTATCGGAGATTCCCTCTATGGAATGCCATTACTGAGAAGCTTGCGCAGCATGGATCCCAAACGCATGTGCCTGCATGCGCAATCCATTGCCTTTACTCATCCCAGGACACTCGAAAGAATGGAAATCTGTGCTCCGCTTCCGGAAGAGATGGCGCTTCTGATTCGCAGGGTGAAAAAGTTGGTCGGTGGTTAGTGGTTTAAGCAGTGACAAATGCGACAAATGGTTGACCAATAAGGCTATCTCTGATAAGAGCTGTCGGCCATTTTGGCCAGTCCAGAACTGGCAAAAATAATAGAATTTTAGCGTATTTTCGCTAAATTTGTGAATTTATGCGCGAATGCGCAAGTGAGATAACGATGGACTATAGTTTTCTAATACTTTTGGGCGTCTTTTTGGTTTTTATGTGGTTGATGACCATACCGGAAAAGAGGCGCCTCAAGCAGCGTCAGGCCATGCTGGATGCCATTAAAGTCGGCGATCAGATCGAGACTGTGAGCCGCATTTATGGTGAAGTTGTTTCGGTAACCGAGAGCGATTTTACGATTCAGATTGGTGTCGGATCGGATGTGAGGGTTCGCGTCAATCGTGAAGGAATTGCCCGGGTTATTCCTCCTGCTGGCAGTGAAGAGACTGGTAAATAAGTTTTAATGTGGGTGCTGCCTCGTGAGGCAGTTCGCCGTAAATCATAACAGAGAGGTTACGCGATGTCGCGAAGTTGGTGGCTAAGAATCGCCTTGCTGGCGTTTCTTATTGTATTTTCCTGCGCAATCCTGATGCCTACTGTCGTCGAAATGGTTCTTTATCCTGAAGAGACAGAGGATGTGGCTAATGACAATATCGAAGAAGGCGTTCGGAATCCTCCGCTGCCTGAATGGTATACTGAGTTGCCCAAGTGGATGCGTTCCAAGACGCTTTCCCTCGGCCTGGATCTTCAGGGCGGTCTGATGCTTCGTTATTCCGTCGATATCGATTCTGCTATCGATGATAAACTGGCATCCAATGCTGCGAATATTCGTGCCGAATTGGCCAATATCGGTGTGGATCTGGAGGATTATAACGTTGATCGCGAAAACAATCAGCTATCCTTCATCTTTAAGGATGTGAACGAAACCGGCAAAATCACGGATTCGAATTTTTTGGATAACCATCCGATGCTGGCTTACGTCAAAACTGTCGACAGAACAGTTACACTTGGCCTGCGTGAGAATTACTTTAAGGAAGTTGAAGAATCTGCCGTTCAGTCTGCGGTCGAAATTATCCGTGAACGTATCGACGGCCTTGGCGTTGCCCAACCGACGGTTCGTGTCGAAGCCGGTCGGAATATTGCCGTTGAACTTCCTGGTCTTTCGCGTTCCCGCGTTGCTGCCGCAGAAAAACTCATTTCCACAACGGCAGTGCTGACGTTTAAACTCGTGGCAGATCGTTCCGAAAGTATTTCGCTCTTTACTACACTGAGTCAGAATATTCCTGAGAATAGCGGCATTTATACCGGCGGCGGCACGCTTCGCGCTGACGATGTCATCGATCCAGCTACGAAACGCGTCGTGAGCAGCGGCAAAGATATTCTCAAAAAATTCGTTCGCGACAATGAAAAGATAATTCCGAACGGACGTGATATCGCCTATGAAAAAGTCGATCTTCGCGAGCGTCGCATGGAAGTGGCCGAAGATGTCGATGTCAATACTTTGCCGACCAGCTGGCGCATCAGACTCGTTCGCACCGATCTTCCCGCACTGAGCGGTGACAATGTCGAAGCTGCTTATCCGGCGAGCAATCCGGATACGAATATGCCGTACGTGTCACTCAAGCTCGATCATGTCGGCGGTGACACTTTCTATGACATTACCAAAGAACATGTCGGCGATCAGCTCGCCATCCTCATGGACGACGTTCTGGTAAGTGATCCCGTTATTCGAAGCGAAATCCCCGGCGGCAACGTTTCGATCGAAATGGGCCGCGGCAGTCGTCAGGATACCTTGACGGAAGTCAATAACCTCGTCGTTTCTCTGCGTTCCGGTGCATTGCCTGCCCCGATTCGTCAGGAATACAAAACGCTCGTTGGTCCTTCCCTCGGTAAAGACTCGATCGAAACCGGTATGGAATCCCTCATCATCGGTTTCTGCATCGTCTTTGGATTTATGATTATCTATTATCATATCTCGGGTGTCTTTGCGGCTTTCGCTCTGATGTTCAACGTCCTGTTCATCATGGCTGGTATGGCTTCGATGGGAGCTGCACTCACCATGCCCGGTATCGCCGGTGTCGTGCTTACGGTCGGTATGGCCGTCGACTCGAACGTTATCGTTTTTGAACGTATCCGCGAAGAATTGCGCAACAGTGAAACGCCGCGAAAGGCAATTCACATGGGGTTCGACAAAGCTCTTTGGGCAATTCTCGACTCCAATATCACGACTGCTGTCGCTGCCCTCGTGTTGATGAATTTCGGTTCTGGCCCCGTCAAGGGATTCGCCGTAACACTGCTCCTCGGCATTATCGCAACGGTCTATACGGCATTCTTTGTAACCCGTACGATGTTCGAACTCAAAGTACGTATCAGTCCCGACAAGATGTCGATCTAGCAGATGACCGTTCCTTCGGGAATGTCATTTCCAGGCACTTTATCCTATGAGGTTTAGATAAAATGTTCACAATGATTAAACCCAACACGAAGATTCCGTTCATACCGAATCATAAACCGGTTTTGATCAGTCTTGTCGTGCTTGCTTTCGCCGGTATCCTTCTGGCCTTCATCATGGGCCCCAACTGGGGAACCAGTTTCCAGGGCGGTACTTCCATCACCCTCCATTTCAAAGGTAACGTTCCTATCGAAAGAGTTCGTGAGGAATTTGTAAACGATCCCCGCTTCGAAAGCGTTTCAGTGCAGAGCGTCGGAAATGAAGCCTCCAATCGATACGTCGTTCGTACGCGAACCTCGACGACGCTCAACTGCACCAAACTCGAAGAGGTAAAAAACGCTGTAGATGCATCTGTCGCCAGTGAATCCGGAAATGTACTCAAAATTGGACAGTGGCCGGCTTGCAATCCCAAAGTTGAAGACGGTATCCGCGGCGATTTCTTCGTGACGTTCGTTCCTCTCGAAGGCAAACAGGCTCCGGAGTCTCCCATCGAAGAAGTAAAGATGAAGGACATCTTTGTCAAAGCCGGATTGGATGCAGATGTTTCGTATGAATCCGGTGCGAAACGCTATCTCGTCAAACCCAAAGGTATCCAGAGTGAAGTCGTAGATCTGATGAATCAGAAGTTCGGTGACAACTTTGAGGGAGAAAAAGGTATTGATCAGATCGATACAGTTGGTGCCGACGTCGGTGAAAAATTCCGTACCGATGCTATCGTCAGTATTCTCGTCGCTCTCGGCCTGATGCTCCTCTATATCGGTATTCGTTTCGATACCCGTTATGCTCCGTCCGCAGTCATTTCGCTGACCGTCACGACATTGATTACATTCGGTATCGTGGTACTCTTCAGATTCGAAGTCACACTCGAAACGGTCGCTGCATTCCTCAGCCTCGTTGGTTACGGCATCAACGATACCATCGTTACATTCGACCGTGTCCGCGAAAATGTCGGACTCGCCGAACCCGGTGTGCCGCTCGATAATATCGTCAACAAAGCCATCAATGAATGTCTGAGCCGTACTATAATTACAAGTATTACGACACTCGGCGCAATCATTCCCATGGCGATTAAGGCAACCGGTGCTACGCAGGATTTCGCGATCATCATGACAATCGGCATCTGCATCGCGACGTTCAATTCGATTTTCGTTTCTTGCCCGATGTTCCTGTATTTCGACAAATGGTTCAAGGGTATGGCAAAACGCAATGAACTTCGCAAAGAAATCGCCGATTTGAACGCTGAAGCCTAAGACAGGCCTAAGGAACTTGCGATGAATTATGCGCCCGGTTCATTCGGTTCAGGAATGAGTTCGGGCGCGTCTTTTTTCAGCACGGGGTATTGAGCGCTAAGGGCTGAGGCTGAAATCATCAGCCTTTTGCAGTCAATATCTCTTAGGAATGATTCACTTATACTGGCAATAACATTATGACGCGGCCTGAAACCAAATACTGGAATCTCAAGGAACTGGACGACGAAACCGTCGATTCTCTCGCTTCGGATCTCAATGAAACACAACTCCTGACCAGTGTCCTCTATAACCGTGGTGTGCGTACGCCCGAACAGGCGCAGCACTTCCTCAAACCTTCGCTCGACGATTTGTCCGATTCCATGCTGCTGAGCAATATGCAGGAAATCGCCGATCGCTGTCTGAAGGCCATCGAAAACCACGAATCCATCCTCATCTTCGGCGACAACGATGTCGATGGCGTGACTTCGACTACACTTCTGTATCAATTCTTTATGCAGCTCGGCGTCAACATCCGCTACTTTTTGCCCAGGCGAAAAGAAGACGGACATGGGTTTAATGACGAAACCCTGACCGCAGCTCTGGCCCAGGAAAAGCCCAATCTCCTCATTACCGTCGACTGTGGGATGAGTGGATTTCGCGAAGTCGAACACCTCAAGGAACTCGGCATCGATGTCATCATCGTCGATCATCATGCCATCCCCGATACCCTTCCCGATACCCTGATCCTCAACCCAAAACTTCCCGATGATCGCTTTCCGCATAAGGATCTTGCCGCTGTAGGCGTCGTCTTCCATCTCGTTCATACCCTTGTCCTCGAAGCTCAAAAGCGCGGGTTTTACGAAAAACTTCAGCAAACACCTCCGGAATTCATGGATATGCTCGATCTGGTCTGCCTAGGAACCATTGCAGACGTCGTCCCTCTGCTGGGCGAAAACCGCATGTTCGTTTCGGTCGGACTCGATGTGATTCGCAAGCGCAAAAGAAGCGGCATCGCCGCTCTCCTGAGTGATGTTGGTGCCGACGAAAGATTCATTACCGAACGCACGATCTGTTATCGACTCGCTCCGCGAATCAATGCGGCCGGTAGAATGGGCGATCCCAACGAATGCGTCGAACTCCTGACGGCCTATCGGTTTACGACAGCTCAGACCATCGCAAAAAGTCTCGAAAACTACAACCATCTGCGCCAGAACGCAGAAGCCGCAATGATCAACGAAGCCACTGCCATGGCTCAGCAGCAGGTCCTCGAAGGCCGAAAAATCATCGTGATCGCCCACGAAGACTGGCAGCAGGGCATCCTGGGGATCATTTCGAGCAGAATTCTCGATAAATTCTACAAACCGACCGTCGTGATTTCGATTGCCGACGGCAAGGGCCGCGGATCTGCACGCAGTCCCGAGGGATTCAGCATCCTCGATGCTTTTTCGAGCTGCAAGGACTTGCTCGATGATTTTGGCGGTCACCACAGTGCTGCAGGTCTGAACCTGAAGGCCGAACTCATTCCGGAACTCTCGGATCGACTCGAAAAATACGCCTCCGCGACGTTCTCTGCCATCAATGCGCCGCAGCGCAGCCTCGATATCGATGCCGAAGCCACGATCCCGCAGCTCCTCAAACTGTGGCAGAATCAGTACCTCGAACAGCTCGGACCCTTCGGAACCGCCAACAAGGAACCGACATTCCTGCTCCGTAATGTGCGCACCATTCTGATAAAACGCCTGAATCACGTCTATGCCCGGGCAAAATTCCGCCAGAACAATGCGACCATCAGCCTGCTCGTGCCCATCGCCGGCATCGCCGAAATCGAGCAGGGAACTGCGCTCGATCTCGTGGTAACGCCCAAATACGCGCCAATGAAGGATATTCCCGAGTTTATCCTGCTCTCGGCCCGGCGTCCCGATAATGCTGAGGATGAGAATCATGCGTAAACGATCTCAATATAAAAAACCGAAATTTCAGAACAAAATTCCGACGCTCGTCATCATGATCGTCATGCTCGTTCTGATCCTTTGTTTCGGAAAGACTTTCAGCAAGGGGGTGGCCGGTTTCTTCGCGCCAAGTTCGCCGGTGACCGATACGCCGGAAGTGGCCGCGCCCGATTCTCCCGGCAATGACGGCGAGGTGGTTCCGAAAAAAGCCGGAACTGTCATTTCGAACGTCAATAAAAATGCCGCCGAAAAGATGCTTCCCATCTTGTCTGGGGCTGAATCGAATCATTGATTTTTTTCACGTTGGGGGGAGGCTATTTGGGCTGCGCCCTGCATACGCCTCCCGGCCGTGCTATGTCCATACGCACGGCCCTTGTATTGCTGCCGCGCTATGGACATACGCGCGGCTGCTGGTTTCCACAGATTCCATACATTAAAGGAATGGATATGACCCCCATGAATCCCAATTGGGCCGAACTCAAAAAACAGCCTTTCGGACAGTATATTCCCGACGAAGTCCTGCAGTACCGGTCGGATGAAATCGAAAGAATCATCGCCTGGGCCAGGGAAAATCCCCTTCCGCTGCCGGCAGAGATCGAAATCGGTTCCAACCGAGGATGCTTTTTGCTCGGACTGACGCGCGGAAGGCGCGATGTCTCTTTTTTGGGCATCGAACTCAAACTCGGGCTTTGCCGCATTGCCATGCGAAAACTCGAACGCGAAGGACTGACCAATGGACACGTGATTCATGCCGATGCAAAACTCGCTCTGCCCGTCCTGTTCCAGCCCCATACCGTCGATGCCATCTATGTGCTCTTCCCCGATCCCTGGTGGAAACGAAAACACGCGCGCCGCAGACTGCTCGATGACAGCTTTTTTGAAACAGCACACGTTTTCCTCAAACCCGGCGGCTATTTCGTACTCAAAACCGATGTTCTCGACTATTTCGATGCCGTCGAGGAGTATCTCAAATCTTCACCATGCTTTGAATTCGTCGATATTTCAGAAGTTCCGGGAAGCGAATCCTGGACGCTCTCGACCCGCGAGCGCCACTGCCTCGAAGACAATCTGCCCTACAAGCAGCTCGCTGTTCGCAATCTGGCCACCGAGGCTTCTGAATTGCCCAAAACGACGCTCATCGACAAAAAGCTCGTCAAGCATAACTACAGCTATCATCCCGACGAGCATAAGAATAATTAAAATAAGACACGCCCCTTTTGGGGGCGTCGTCACATTACTCACAATACATTGGCGCGGCGTATGCAATAGCCGCGCGGGGGGAGGCGCGTATTTGCGCAGCAAATAGCGCCGCGGGGGCCTTGCCCCCGTCAAAAAAACTCAAAATCAGATCAATAGGAAATCATGAAATCGCGGATAACCGGCATGTGCTGCATACCGCAGACGCGCGAGTCGCCGTACCGGACGGGGCTGATTTCCGGAATGACTTCCTGGGCTCTCTTTTGATCTGCGACATAGCAATCCTTCTCTTTACCCATGCTGATCTGGTCATTTTTGCAGGAAGGATTGTCATAGCAGATGGAATCGAGAACGTATCCGCCCGCATAGGAGGCGGAGGCGACTTCGGTGGGAACTGTGAACTTCTGGAATTCATGATCGACGAGTAGCCAGTCGAAGTGTTCCTTGCGCGCTCTGTTTGTTTTTGTTCGACCATACTGATCGGTTGGATAGGGTTCTCCTGTTGCAAGAATGGATGACCAGTTATTGATGATATATTTTGTGTTTGTCGCATTGGTGTCGCCGCCCAGGGCAACATAATAGTTGCCTTTGCTCTGGATGGAACGGACAAAATCTGCAACCGGTATATATTCTTCTGCATTGGAGTGGCTCGAAAGATGCAGCGAGACGACCAGCAAATCCCTATCGCCGGGGATATCGACGACAGCTGCTTCATATTCTCGATCGTCAATGGTCGATATGGCTGAACGCTGTGAAAAGACTTCTTTAATCGGCAGATCACCCTTGGTGATAATACCATTGCCGATGCGGCCTTTGCCGATATGGTATGAGTATTTCGTGTTGAAGTGTTTCTCCAGCTTTTCCACAACTTCCTGGGCTGAATACCCCAATTCCTGAATGATAATGATATCGGGGTCCATGGCATAAAACATATTCATGCCCGGTTCATGATATTTTTGTGATTCTCCATGCAGGTAGTCTGTCGTATTGGCCGCCATGATGCGCAGCTTTCGCGTTTTGGGCGAATTCGGTGTCGTCGGGGATGAATCCGCATCGTGATAAACGCGGATTTCGCAGCCGTTATCATCTGTTCCATCAAATGACTTATCGTCACTTTCCATCGTGTAGGTAAGATAATTCAGCGTCTTACCTGTGGTATTGTCATCCTTGAATGTCAGCGTGATGGATTGATCGACATCGTAGTTGGAGGGCTTGAAGGTCAGCTCATTCTTGTTATTTTTGAACTCAAAGCTGTCCTCATATCCCGCAGAGGGTGAGAATGTGACCTTGACGTCACTCCTGGGCTGTTTTGCCAGATGCAGTCTGTATCTTTGGTTCTTCTTTGGCGATACATTGCCGATGGAGTTGCAGACATCCGGCGAGAACACCAGCCGGGGTATTTCTGTATCGGGAACAGCATCGACGAGAGGATTGGGATAAACCGTATTGCCTTCCTGGCTGTAAATGAAGGGGATATCCAGACGTTGAATATCGCTGTAGCGTTCGTCATCTGAAGTAATGTCCTTGAGACGAACTTTAAAGGTTGCGCCATCGACAGCTTTGCTTTTGGGCGCTACATTGACGATCTGGGGGTTCTTATAGTTTTGCGGAGTAAATCTGAGTATGACAGCGGTTTTGTTGTTTTCGACGGCTGTATCAGAATCGAGCAATGCAACCTGGCCGGATTCAGTTATTTTGATATTGACATCTGATGTCGGCATGGCAGCCAGGGAAACCCAGAAAGACTTGCCTTTTTCGGAGATGATGTTGTCGTTGGTGGTGTCTACGCCAGAAAAAATGACGAGGTCATCATTCGGTGTATAAAATGCTTCCTCACTGCCTCCGATATCGGGGTTGGTTTCTTTGTTGTCGTTATCAAAATTCAGGAAAGAGATCTCTTGTGTTGATATATTGTTATAGCGAGAATCATCACTTTTGACACTGAAGGAAATCGTATAGGGAATATCACCATCAACTTCGTTGTCATCCATACCCTGGACGACGAGTTCCTGTTCCGAATTCCAGTTCAGCGGCGTAAAGAGAATATAGGGCTGGTTGCCCTCATAAAAGACATTATAATTCTTAATGAGATTTGTGATCTTTCCTTCTGATTTGTTTGATGTCCTGAAAAACACCTTAACATCTTCCTTCGGCTGGCGATTCAGTTTCAGGAACAGGGATCTGGACATGCCATCTTCGTTTGTATAGAGGACTTCGTGGTTTGCTGATTTTCGGATGTTGAGCGTATATTCAAAGTCCTCATCGAGGGATCCATCGTTGTCCCGGTTGACGAGTACATAGAAGTCGGATTCGAGTGAATTGACAGCGAGATCGTTACTGTAAGTGGCAAAGTGAACGCCGAACATGACATCGCCGTCGATTTCGTCGTCATCGACGCCCTGAACTCTGAATTGCTGGGGGGTATTCCAATTGGATTCATCGAATACGACTGTCTGCGGTGTTACCCAGCCTTCCGTGGGATCCGTGATCAGGGCGGAAAGATAGACGTTTGTTCCGGATTTCGGTTTGGTGTTCAGATTGAGATAAAAATCATGATAATCGCCGTCTTCCGAAACCTCGCCATCGGCCTTTAGATCGCGCCTTTTGGTCTGACCGTTGCCGACGCGTTTGATGACGAGTCCCGGGCGAGCGTCTGCATCGTCATTATCATAATTGAGGCCGGCGATTGAATTGGTGTGGACTTCATTCATGTAATCGTAGGCAGTAGGATTGACGCTCGGATCCTCGCTTTCAACGCTGATTTTAATCTGATAGGGCTGATCTCCGTCTTTGGTCAAATCGTCCACGCCTTCGATGGGGATTTCAAACGCCTGAGCATGATCTTCCGGATGGATAACGATGTAGGGAAGTTCAGGCATTGCTTCATTGGGATTGGTGCTGTCGAAGTGAACGATGACATCCGCTGCCGGTTTTCCGCTGAACTCAAATACAATAGCTGCCCGGGTATTGTATTCATCGGTTTCCAGATAGTCTGCATCCGTTATCGCGATGAAGTTGACAGCCATGGGGGAATAACCTTGATATCTGAGGCTGTTGTCATCGACGTTGACACCAGTTACCGGGGGAATGGTCAAATCGTTATAATTCGGATCATCACTCGAAACAGTCATCGATATTTTGAAGAACTGATTGCCGTCCTTAACGTCGTCGTGCACGCCTTCCACATGGACAGTCTGGGGTTGATTCCAGTTATCCGGGGTAAAGATAAGAGTATCTGTGGCAATACTGCATTCTGTCGTCGGCGTGGCATCCAGATGGATCGTCACATCGGCAGCAGGAGGCTGATTCAGGACAACGGCGAATTTATCGCTGTTGCCGGTTTCATTCGTGACCAATCCTTTCGAGGGGCTGACGGTAATCCCTGGTTTGCTGGGATCGGGTTTGACGATGTCGTCGGGATTGGTCTTGTCATCGGGATTGGTCTTATCGTCGGGATTGGTACTGCCGCCTGTTTTACCGTTGTCGCGATTAAGCAGGGTGACAGAAGTATTCAGATTTGAAAATTTGAGATCTTCGGATGCATGCACCTCAATCTGGATCGTATAGGTCTGATCGCCGTCGGCAACATTGTCGGGCTTTCCCGTAACGGTAAATTTCTGAGGAACATTCCAGTTGGAGGGATCCAGCGTAATGTAGTCCGGCGATACGGTACCCTCGTGTGGATTCTGACTCGTGGCGCGGATAGTGACTCTCCCGGTGGGAGCTTCGCTTAGAGATACGTTAAGATCTACCGTTCCGCCATCCTCGGTCGTGACGAGTGATTCCGGAAGTGTCACAACGATTCGGGCCATTTGGGGGGCGGAGGATTGTTCCGACGGTGTCGTCGGTGTTTCTCCCGGTGGCACGACAGGAGAGGGTTCCGTGGTATTGGAATCGTCGCATCCTGCCAGAATCATAGCAAACAGTACTGAATAAAAACTCAATTTTTTCATGGCAAATCCTCCGTCCCGCATCATCAATAAGCAGGGAACATAAAAACGCATTATTATGATGGATTTGTGCCGGAAATTCAACGAATTGCTGCGTTTTTTTTGTTGCTGCTCAGCCCTGCTTTTTTGATCTCACCCGCTGCTATGCGGCACCCTCTCTTACTGGGCGAGAGAATGGGTTCGCTATGCTCACCCGTTTATGCGCTGAAGGTAACTATGCAATTTTAATGAACCGGATTGGTGTCCCGACGATGGTCGGGACCAACTGGTTACGGTGCATGCAATGACGTCATGGCAAATCAATCGTACACAGGCTTATTCTTCTCCTGGATTTCGAGGTATTTTGCAGATGGATGAGATTTGACCTGGTAATTGATTTCATACTGTCCTTTGGGGAATTTGACGATAAGCATGGGTGAGGATTCGGCATCGTTGCCTTCATCAAATTCGTTCAGTGTGATTTCAAGCGGGGATTCGGCACAGGCTTTATCGACGGAGAAGATACGCCCGCCATCATCATGGTGACCTGCAAACAATACAAGAACAGTATCCTTTTCGAAATCAATGGATGTATTGATTTTTTCAAAATAGCTGTGTTTTGCGTCATCGCCCGCGACGGGATAATAGGGAGTATATTGATTGAGTTCACTGCTGCTATTCACCCAGATGATTTTTGAATCCTTATCTTTATATTCTCCGATGTCATTTGAAAACATGATCTGATATTCGAGTGGTGTGCATGTAGATTGTGGAACTGTAGTTTGTTGTTCCTGTGGTGATGCCTGATTCTGTAAACCATTGGCTGTTTGAGCAGACGGATCATGGTTGTCGGTGCTGACACAGCCAAAAGTAAAAAAAGCGGTTAGAAAGCAGATAAAACTCATTTTCCAAAAAATCGAATACAATCTCATTTCCATACCTTCATATTAAAAGAAATCAACCAAAACACTAATGTTTCAAAATACACAAAAAGAACACGCAATTCGTTGCATACCGAATCCAAATAAAAAATCAACGCTTAATTTTGCAAAAAATCACAAGTTTATGAATCTACTGATGAAATATTTTTATGCCAGAGACGATAAATTGCACTGTCGTTGTCAAAAATGTCCTTCGTCTGCCGAAAAGAGTGCTACTAACGGTTTTGTTGTAAAATGTGCTGATGAACCCTAGTTCCGGATATTCTTTCGATAGGTCAGGGCAATGATCGGGCGGCCTTTAATATCGAGTTTTTCCCAGCGATTCGTGCGTTCGTATTTGCATTTGAGCAGACAGCGGAGTGCAGGGATGTTGTTTTCCGTCAGTGATACCGAAAGCCACTCGACGGCCGGATGATATTCCTGCAAAAATCCCGGAAGAACTTCTGTGAGAAGCCGCGTTCCCAGGCCTTTGCGCTGACATTGTTCACGAATCACGAACATCGCGACACTCGCAACCTTATAGTTGGGAAATCCGACAAACAAATCGATTGCGGCGATGGGGCCGGGGGCAATGGAGCTGTCTTCGACGATGAAATACCGCTTAAAAACCCTGCTTCCCTCGACCTTTGGCGGTTCTGCGTTCAGACAGCGCTCCGCCATACCACTCGCCGAATACTGCACGATACTCGAATGGTAGGTCGGGGCATGGTCCAGGACGGACTGAACATCGGGAATATCCGAAGGTTTAACGAGGCGGAGCGTCGTTGTACCATTTTTATATGTTCCATCACTCATGATTGGTCTCCGGGTGTTACATGATAAATCCCCACGGAGTTAATGCTCCTCCGCTGATGATCGGCAAAAGATATTTGCCCAGAAAAACGTATTCGATTGCAGCCAGTGAAAGAAACGGTCCGTAAGGTACCGCCAGTTTGCCCGTTTGACTGTCATCCAGAGCATCTGCGGCTTCTTCGGAATCCTCTCCGTGTACTTCGGCTTCGATTTCACCGGCGACCTGATTTCTGAAAAGTCCTTGCTGTTTATCGGTTTGCTGCTTTTTGCCCAGAGCAATCGCAATGCCGGCTGCAATGACGCCCTGCAGACTCGAAGCGAGGAAGATGAAGGGCAGGGACTGCCAGCCGAGAAATGCGCCGATCATGGCAAGCATCCAGATATCTCCGCCGCCCATGCCGATGCGTTTGGTGACGAGATAATAGGCGCCGATGATGACGACGATGATGCCTGCGCCGATCAGAGAGCCGAGAATGGAATCCAGCCACGCAATATTGCCCAGAATATCGGCATAAGGCCAGGTTTCGGGCAAAAGAAAGGCAACAAGAATGCCGATTCCAGCCAGCGGAAGCGCAATTTCCGGGGGGATTTCCGTGGTCTGATAGTCGATAATGCCCAGTGCAAGACTGCCCACCAGAAAGAATATGCCTCCCACAAACAGAACGAGCAGGCGCCAGAACATGCCGTCGAGCATCAGGTATTGAATATTGGGCTCAAAAATTTGATGACAAAGCAGAAATCCAAATACGGCACATACGAACTCGACGATCGGATACTGCGGTGAAATCGGATTTTTGCAGTTCCGGCATTTGCCCCGCAAAATCAGCCACGAAAGGACGGGAATGTTGTCGTACGGCTTGATGCGTGCTCCGCACTTGGGGCAGGAACTCGGCGGCCATGCAATGGATTTATGATTGGGTACGCGATAGATGACGACATTCGAAAAGGATCCCAGACATGCGGCAAACAGCGTGCAGAAGACGTAAAGAATGGTCAGGAACAAATCTGTATTGGCGGTATCCATGGCGCAGGCAACGGGGGGAAATGTTTGGTCAAAGACGATTGGATGGTCCAAATCGACACACAGGCAATCATCTTCATATTCGCTTTTGGCAATGATGACAACCGTGTTGCAGGCGTTTGCGGAGAGTGGCTGAATATCCGCTCACCTGTATGCATCATGCCCTGTGTTTAGGAGAATTGAAGCAGTACGAGCTTTTCGGAAGCAGTTTTGAGGGTTTGCAGAATATCGCGGTAGTTGCTTTGATCGATGGCTTTCCAGAAGTATTCTACGGGTCTGCATGCATATACGGAATGAATGCCGGTATCCTGAATCGTTTTGTCCTGATTGTTCAGGGGAAACTCGATATGTAATTCTTGTGCGTGGTCGCAGATAATAATGGCGACTGCGCCGATATTTGTCTGAATGATCCAATAACTGTCATGATAGAAGCGGATTGGAACAGGCCAGGTATTGCCGTATCCGCCTTCGTACAGGATATCGACGAGCTGCCTGATCGTCGTCTGTTCGGGAATATCGAGTTCATAGATGCCGGCATACACATCATCCCCCATGCACATGCTTTCGCGTGAATATCGAACTATCATGTTTAAAGGACCTCGCTGATATATTTGGGATCGCGGTGTTGCAGCATCACATGTGTATGTGAGCGCGCCATTCAATTCATTATGGATAATGGGGCGGTATGCGCAAGCAATAAATGTATGCCGGAGCGTATTGCCGCAGGCAATAGCTCCGGCCAGCAGCTGTATGGGCGGGGCCAGGGGGACCGCCCAAAAGCTGCTGATACAAAAAAACAATTGCTTTATTAACCATCACTGAATAAGTGTTGTGATATTACTGATTATACTCGTGCTGGATTGGTGCGTGGCTGTTGGCTGCTTTTTGGGGAGGATATCCGTGAAGAATAAGGGATGTATTGTGATGTTCTTGTCTGCTCTCATGCTCATTTCGTGCGCCGGCAGCCAGCCGGCTCCCGAGAATGCTGTGCAAACTCAGGCCGAACCTCAGCCTGCGAAGATCGTCCCGGCCCCTGCGCCCGACAATCATCCGGGCAATGACGTCGTGGAATTTTGGGGCGAAAAAGTGCCCGATCCCTATCGCTGGCTCGAAGATGCTTCACAGGAAGGCGTGCAATCCTGGATAAAATCTCAGGATACGCGATCTCGCGATTACCTCGCCCAAATGCCAATGCGCGAACATTTCGAGAAGAGGCTTTCGGAACTCCTCTATGTCTCGCGTATTTCAGGAATGCCGATGTTCCGTGATAACAGAATGTTTTATTTTGAACGTGCCCCAAAAGATGAAAGTGCCACACTCTATGTGCGCGATTTGAGCAAACCCGATGCAGCACCTCGCGTTCTCATTGATCCGAGTAAACTATCCGAGGATGGTTCAATTGCTCTCGGAGATATCAATGTTTCTCCCGATGGCAGATTCATGACTTATAAACTCCACCCCAATAATGCCGATCAGGGGACAATGTATGTCATGATTATTGAAACAGGCGAAATATTAAGCGATAAACTCGAAAATACCAATCTGGAGGCTCCCGCATGGCTCAAAGATAGCAGTGGTTTCTATTACATCTATTATCCTTTCGAACAGCCAGATAAAAAATTTTCAGAAGTGGCCGAAGTTCGCTTTCATAAAGTTGGCAAGCCACAGAATGAGGATAAAGTCATCATCGGACCACCAGATGCAGGCTATTTCAGTCTCTCAGATGACGGCCTGTGGTTCATAAACGATCACAGAATTCGACGCGCCAACTCAGACGGAGAATGGCTTGTGCTGCCGGATATCATTAAATATGATATCGATAAATATAAAAGCATTGTTTCAATTAACCAAAATGCTTTGTTTTTTCTGACGAACGACAAAGCATCGCGGTATCGCATCATAAAAATCGATTTATCTGCAGATACGCCCGATCTCTCTGAACATGCATGGCAAACGATCATTCCGGAATTTAAGGACCGCGTCATTGAAGATTTTATGATTGTCAATGATAAATTGTTTGTCATGACCATCAAAGATGTCGTCAATTATCTGGATGTCTATGATCTGAATGGAAAGTGGCTAAAATCCATCGAAATGCCCGATAAAGGGACGATCTTCAGCATGAGCGGCGCTCCCGAATCGAATGCCCTTTACGTCGGTTTTACTTCCTATAAAATCGACAAAATCATTTATAAAATCGACACCCAATCGCTCAATTCTACGATCTGGCTCAGTATCAATGATCAAATTCATCCAGAGAACATTATCGTTGAACAGGTGTTTGCGACATCCAAAGACGGGACTAAAGTACCGATTTTCGTTTTGAGACATAAAAACACGAAGCTCGATGGAACGGCCAAAACGATTCTTCATGGGTACGGTGCTCAGGGAGTCATTGAAAAACCATTTATTCAGAGATCTGCCTATTCCTGGCTTGAGCAGGGCGGAATTTATGCACATGCCGTGATTCGCGGCGGGGGGGAATATGGCGAAAACTGGCATCAGGATGGCATCGGATTGAAGAGGCAGAACAGTTTTGATGATTATTATGCAGCTGCAGAATATTTGATTGCCAACAAATATACGCGTCCGTCCTCCCTGGCTGCAAATGGTGCATCGAATGGTGGATTGTTGGTGGGGGTAGCTTTGACCCAGCGACCGGATTTATATGGTGCAATTATATGCGAAGATCCCATACTGGATATGCTGCAGAGTTCCAGCAAGGAGTATGGCAATCCCAAGGCGAGTGAAGCGGAATTCAAGTATTTAAAGGGGTATTCGCCATATCACAACGTCAAAAAGACAGCCTATCCCAGTGTACTCTTTTTAAGCGCAGACAGCGATAACCGCGCCAATCCAATGCATGCCCGCAAAATGACGGCAGCTGTCCAAGGTGCCACCACCTCGAACAATCCTGTGCTTTTGCGGATCGAAAAGAATGCAGGTCATCACGGCGCAGGCACGGTGCGATCGGTGGTTGAAGAAAATGCGGATGTTTACAGCTTTCTGATGTACGTGCTGGAATGAATCACGGAACGGACTGCTGAATAATTATTTTTGTGTGGGGGCATCGCCCCCCACCG
>JAFRYG010000172.1 GCA_017441205.1 Pseudomonadota bacterium | reverse complement strand
GACGCGCGGTCCGCACGTCTGTACCATCGCCAATACGCGGTCGTTGCTGTATTTTGGCGCGCCTATGCCGGCGGCATACGGCGCGCAAAATATATCATTCCACCTTCGACCAAACACACCACCCATCCGTATCCACAGTTGGTGTATCGGATGCGCACGTATAGCGCGTCTTTTGGAAAGGATTATTATCGCAGGCTTTGTACAAATAGGTACCCTCACAGCAATCATCCTGCGTCAAAGGACTGCTGGAATACTTTGCATCATTCCAGCAGCATGTGCTGTTTTGGCAGCCACCTTCTGAACAGGATTTGCCGCAGATACCGCAGTTGTTTGCATCGCTGGCCAGCAAGGATTCGCAGCCGTTTGCGGTATTGCCGTCGCAATCTGCATAACCAGCTTCGCACTGCCGGTAACTGCAAATGCCTTGCGAACAATTCGCCGAATCGACGTGTGCCGGCGCACACACAGTGCCGCATGCACCGCAATTGTTTATGGTATGTGCGTCAACGATCTGGCCTTCATGAACATTGGTTTCGCAGCCGTCAACCCCTAATTTTCCATCGCTCACGCCACTCGGTGTGGTTTTATCTCCATCGATACAATCCCCCCAGCCGTTACGACATTTAAAACCATTAGGACAAGCACTGCCTGTGCATGTTTCTAATTGATAATTGTTCATATTCACACACATGACATGGTTGCTGCTGACTTCATCGTGCACGGATAGTTTTTCTTCACCAAAAGCACATGCACAATCATTATCAACACATCTACTATATATATCATTACATTTTGTTCCAATTTGTTCATCTTCATTATATAAACAAATCCTACAGTTATTCAATCCAATGCCAGCTTTTGTATTACAACCAGCCGTTTTCACTTGAAGTTCGGTTGAACACCAACCACTCATACATCTTGAACAACCATCCATATGATTCTCTTCAAAGTTAATACATCGGTTCTCACAAAGCGTGCGTCCATCTACTTCACATTCAGTTTTACTGATAGGTTGACATGTTCCATCAAGACACATCTCGTCAGCCTTACACGTCACTAAATCCTCTCCGCAAAAACGATGATCGAATCGGATATCTACGCATAAAATTGAGGGTTCGGCGATGCCTTCACGACTGAGTTTGTCTTCATATTTGTCTTTGTATTTTTCATCATCAAGCTTAGCATAATGGTTCGGACAACGACATAAACCTTCACTGGTACAACGTGCCTCTGCATGATATTTTGCACGGCAATCTACTAAATCATCCCCGCAGTGAGCAACGCTGTTAGGACCATATTTGTCATCACATTCTTTTTTTGATTCATCATAATATTCCTCTTCATCCGCACACTCACATTTGGGTATAGAATCCGTCACCGAACACTGTGCTTTACCACAATCTAAACCACGATAGTTCGGGCTATTGACATCATCTGAATTGCACAAGCCCCTGGCACCACAAAATCTACTATTATCATTGGGATCAACACAATCGCCATTACAATTAACTACTTTTTCATCAGTACATTCACAAACACCATTTGTACATTGTTGGTTTTGAAGTCCACTGCTTTTTTTACATTGCTTACCGTTTTTACATTGCGCATCGGCACCACAATATTCATCATTCGTCAAAGGATCGATGCATTCGCCGTTGCAATTGACCCATCCCGGTTTGCAGGCACACTGTTCACCATTGCAAAGGCTGTTTTCATGGGTTGTGCAATTGCTGCCTGCCGGGTTTTCTGCCGTGATGCCGCAATGATCTTCGACAAAGGGATTTGCACAATGATTGCCCTTGCCATCCGCATTGGGTACTTCAACCATCCCATTGGGGCAAACGCATTTAAAATTGTCGTCCGCTTTAATACAAATATATTGATCGCCGCATTCTGTGTATTCGCTGCAGTTTATTGCGCCGCATGTCGCTTCGTTATACGGTGAAATACAATTTGGATCGACGCTTTCCAATGTATATTTATCGAGGTTCTGGGCGTATTCCTCTGCCGTCACCCATTTGGCCTCATCTTTCAGCTTGTAACAGGCAATAACATGATCATCCGAGCTGTCAGAATCGGCTTTTTTGCATGGTTTAAGTTCAAGCTTGCTGTAACATTTCCCGTTTACACACGTCTGTCCGTTTTGGGTGCAATCCGTCTCACAATTCCCTCAATGCTTATCGTCACTCTGCAAATCCCCGCACCAGTCATCGCATTTGTCCTGCGTACAGTTGTCGGTTTTCTTGCAAGTGCCGCCATTGCAATACTCGCCATCTTTGCACTGCGTCTCGCAATTCCCGCAATGCTCCTTGTCGGTCTTAAAATCTCCGCACCATCCCCCGCATTTATCCTGTGTGCAATCGTCGGTTTTCTTGCACGATCCCTCATCACAAACTTCATCAGGGGCGCATTTTGTCTCGCAATTCCCGCAATGGTCTTTGTCGGTCTTAAAATCCCCGCACCAATTGTCACATTTATCCAGCGTGCAAGTCTCTGTCGATGCGCATGTCCCACCATTGCAATACTCGCCAGCTTTGCACTGCGTCTCGCAATTCCCGCAATGCTCCTTGTCGGTCTTAAAATCTCCGCACCATCCCTCGCATTTATCCTGTGTGCAATCGTCGGTTTTCTTGCACGATCCCTCATCACAAACTTCATCAGGGGCGCATTTTGTCTCGCAATTCCCGCAATGCCCTTTGTCTGTCTTAAAATCCCCGCACCAATTCTCGCATTTATCCTGTGTGCAAGTCTCTTGCTCGCTCTTTTTATCCGAATCGTCCGAACAGCCACAAAATAGGGCAGCTGCAATCAGAATCGGGAAAACGCGCAGAATTCGGCTCGTTTGTTTATGTAGGTGTGTGGGTGGGGGGGAGTGTTGTCATATTTTGGGGCTCCTTTCTATACCATGCGCGTCTGCTGCGCGCCGGGGATGGATGATGTAACGTTACAAGAGCGTGAATAGGTGATTATAGTATTTTGGCATCTCCCTTAAACGGGTGCTTGTGAATAAACTTGGATGCATCTTGTCCAATATCATGAAGTGTCATATCATCAAATTTATCCTGACGCCATTTTGTATAATCGAAGCGATCATTCTTAATGTAGGAAATAAATGCTTCTGCTTCAATAATACCAAGTTCTCTGACAAGTATGTCCATGCCTTTGGCAACCAATTCCATATCGACGATCATTGTTTATCCTCCATTATGGATATAAACTCAATTGGGTTGAGTAGGATGATTTTTTCTGAGTTGTACTTAAGCAGTCGTTTGTCTGTTGTTAAGAAGTAATCCGTTTTTGCTGATATTGCACATGCAACATGCCAGGCATCCATTTTTTTGATTCCACTGCTTTGAATGCCAGCAGCAATTAACTCTATTTCTACAATGTCATTGTCAGAAACAAATAATGCTGAATACTTTTGTATATAATTAAGAATACTCTGTGTATGCGCAGTATTTGGATTCTTTGAGATTTCATAAAATAATATAAATGATGAAACTAATTCATATTCACCTTTGCACACACAATCCTGTATATACAATTTGGCTTGTGTCTCTAAAGAAATTGTCATCTGGGTCTGATCATCGTACGGTCGATTGTAACAGCAATTATCAAGGTATATCCGCATTGCATAACCTCATCATTGGGCAGATATGACATCATGTCACATCAATGCATGATTGTAGCACATGCCCCTGCGCCATTCAATTGGGGAACAAGGGGGCGGCGATCAGACTCGGAAGATGTGTAGAATGCGGTTGGTTTGTTTATGTGGGTGCGTATGGAAGTTGGTTATGTTGTTATGAGGAATAGGCTTCTGTTTGAAGAATGTATTGATTGTACCCCTTTGGGGGCGGTATATGCATAGGCGAGCCGTAGGCGCGTGTCGTGACACGCGCCAAGGCGAGCGGACAGGGGGCCCGCCGCGTATCGCAGATAGCGGCGGCAGGCGAGCCGTAGGGGCGGCCCCGTGTGGCCGCCCGTAGGCGAGCGGAGACGTGTCGTAACACGTCTCCAATATATCATCACCGAGGGTGTACGCACAGCGGGCACCCTCGGCAAAGCCGCGTATCCCGCAGGGATAGCGGCGAGCGGGCGTCGTATCGGTCGCAGACCGATAGACGCCCCCACATACAGGAGAAACCATGAAACCCTACCTGGAAGAAAAAGAAAACGTACTGAAGGAAACGGGATCCTCGATGGAGGGCCTGACGGATGCAGAGGCTGCGTCACGGCTCCAAAAGGACGGCCCGAACAAACTCAAGGAAGCACCCAAAGAAAGCGTGTTCATGAAGTTCGTGGGTGAGCTCAAAAATCCGATGACCATCGTACTGATCATTGCTGCCGTGGTGAGTGGAATTACTGCGGTTTATGGCGGCGAGAGTCTGACTGATGCCGGGATCATCATGGCGGTCGTCGTGCTCAATGCGTGTTTGGGCGTATATCAGGAGAATAAGGCCGAAGCGGCCATCGAGGCGCTGCAGCAGGTGTCAGCGGCGACGGCAAAGGTCATTCGCGGCGGACATCAAAAGACCATTCGTGCCGATGAGGTGGTGCGGGGCGATTTGCTGGTGCTGGAAGCCGGCGATGCAATTCCGGCCGATGCGCGTATCGTCGAATGCGCTTCGATGAAAACGCAGGAATCCCCGCTGACCGGCGAATCGACGGATGTGGAGAAGCAGAGTGACGCGCTGAAGGCTGCCGAAAATGGCGATGTGTCGCTGGGCGACCGCAAAAACATGGTCTATATGGGATCCACAGTGACTTACGGGCGCGGCCATGCAGTAGTGACCGGTATCGGCATGGATACCGAAATGGGCAACATCGCGAAAGCACTGACGGCTGCAAAGAAAGAAGAGACGCCGCTGCAAATCAAGCTGAACGAGCTTTCCAAGAAGTTGTCGGCTATGATCCTGGTGATTTGTGCGTTCATCTTTGTGGTGAATATGATTCGCCTCGGTGGTGGGGCGGTGCTCGACACCTTTATGATTGCCGTCGCGCTGGCAGTTGCGGCAATTCCCGAGGGCTTGAGCGCCGTCGTCACGGTTCTGCTTTCGATTGGCGTGACCAAGATGAGCAAGAAGCATGCGATTATCCGCAAGCTGACTGCAGTCGAGACGCTCGGATGCACGCAGATCATCTGCTCGGATAAAACCGGGACATTGACTCAGAATAAGATGACCGTCGTCAAAAAGGTCGCCGGGGATGAACAATTATTGATGAAGGCGATGGCACTGGCTTCGGATGCGACGCTGGAGCAGGGCGAAGCCGTTGGCGAAGCGACAGAATGCGCGCTCGTGAACGACGCGAATAAGAATGGCATGCCCAAAGAGAAGCTGGCAGCCGATTTGCCGCGCGTCGACGAAGCCCCGTTCGATTCGCTGCGCAAGATGATGACCACGGTACATCAGAGCGCAGATAGTTTTATACAATTTACGAAAGGCGCGCCGGATGAGGTTTTGCGCCGTTGTACGCAGATTTGGGAAAACGGACAGGCCGTTCCCATTACCGAAGAACATAAAAATAATATATTAACGGCATACAAGGCGATGGCCGATGAGGCGTTGCGCGTACTTGGTGCGGCTCAGCGCATTTATAGCGAAAAACCGGCTTCGAATGCGCCCGAATCGCTCGAGCAGGAACTGACCTGGATCGGCATGTGCGGCATGATCGACCCGATTCGTCCCGAAGTGAAGGATGCTATTGCAGAATGCCGCAGTGCGGGCATTCGTGCCATCATGATCACCGGCGACCACAAAGACACCGCCACCGCAATTGCAAAAGAACTCGGAATTCTCAAACCCGGCCAGATGGCTGTGACCGGCGCCGAGCTCGATGCGATTCCGGATGCAGATTTCGCGCAGGACGTGCGGAAATATTCGGTCTATGCGCGCGTGCAGCCCGAGAATAAGGTGCGCATCGTGAACGCATGGAAGAATCTGGACAGAGTCACGGCCATGACCGGCGACGGCGTCAACGACGCGCCGTCCATCAAGAGTGCGGATATTGGCGTGGGCATGGGCATTACCGGCACCGACGTGACCAAATCCGTGGCGGACATGATCCTGACCGACGACAATTTCGCGACCATCGTGGCTGCCGTCGGCGAAGGCCGCCGCATCTACGACAACATCCGCAAGGCCGTTCAATTCCTTCTCTCGGCCAACCTCGCCGAAGTGCTCGCCGTGTTCTGCGCGACACTGATGGGCTTTACCATCTTAAAACCCGTGCACATTCTGTGGATCAACCTCATCACCGATACGATGCCGGCCATTGCCCTCGGCATGGAAGACGCCGAAAAAGGCGTCATGAAGCGCCCGCCCCGCAACCGCAAAGAAAGCATCTTCGCGGACGGACTCGGTTTTGACATCATGTTCCAGGGCTTTATCATCGCCGCCATCACGGTCGTGAGCTATTTCGTCGGCCACTGGATGGAAAAAGGCGTATGGGAAATCGCTGCCTCCCCCGATGGCATGACCATGGCATTCCTCACATTGAGCATGGTCGAAATCTTCCATTCGTTCAATATGCGTTCGCGCAGCCGCTCACTGTTCTGCATCAAAAAGCAAAACCTGTTGTTGTGGGGCACGCTCGTCGTTTCACTTTTGCTCACGGCTGCAGTTATATTTATTCCATTCCTGCGCGATGCATTCTCGTTCGAGCAAATCAGCATTTATGAATATCTGATGGCGCTTGGCCTTGCGTTTACTGTGATTCCGATTGTCGAAATCGAAAAAATATTCCGCCGTTTGGGAATGAATAAAGAGGATAAAAAAGAAGAATCGGGGAAATAATAATATATATATGCGCAGGGTTATGCGCCAGTAGTAGAGACGTGTCGCGACACGTCTCTGCTGGCGCATACACCCTGCATTTCGGGCTATCGCCGGTGAGACGTGCGTGTCGCACGTCTCTACCGGCGATACGCCCTTTTGACGCCCGCTATCGCGATGCGATACGCGGGCGTTGCTGACTTCGGCGGCCCGCGCATATATGAAAAATTACAATATTAATGATTCAGCCGGCATTATTGTTATTTTCCGGCATCTCGCTGCTGCCAGACAGGATAACACATCGTACATCGCGCAGAATTCAGGGCTGCGCTATCTGAGCCATTACATTCGAGTTTGAGTTCGTTGAGGACGAGCTTGTCCACCGTTTTCCTATCGCCGCATTTGCCGCCCGAATCAAATTTATCCCAATGATGGACAGCCATACCCAGCCATGTATCGTTATATTCTTCTTCGAAAGACTTGGTACCAATTTTAATGCTTTCGGCAAGACGCTCAAATCGCTTCTGATGTTTGTCGCAGGGGGTCAGGAGCAAAAGCCATGACAAACCTTCCGTGGCACCGGGCTGATCAAAAAGATTCATGATACCGGTGTGCAGTCGGACATAGGTGACATCATCTTCATATAAAGAATATATAATTTCCCTTACGGCCGGGGTACAGACTGCGGCGGGATCCAAAATAATGAGCTGAAGCGCGTCGCGTATGGCATCCCGATATCTGTTGGTCGCATAGGAATTGATCAGTGACATGATGAAAAAGCGTTTGCTGTCCATATATTTCTTTTTCGACTGATCAAAAACTTTATATGCTTCCTCAAAATTACCCTGTGCACAATGATTGACGGCCAGTCTTATCGATTCGTCCTGATATAAGGGATCATCTTCAGAGAGGCGGCATTCCGTCTTTGCAAAATCGCGCAGCTGATCGTTTGACAGAATATATCCACTCGGATTCAGTTCGGAAATGATTTCCGTATCACCGATATCATTTGAGTCAGACAATCCGATAAATAATCCAATCCCCAATAATATAATGGCAGCAATGGCAGCAATGGCGATAATCATTACTTTCTTTTTCCCATTCTTACTGCCTTTGTTCGTCTGAAGGAGAATGACATCTTCGGGATTGACATACGGATTGGAAATAGAAGCCTTCCCCCCGTTCTGTGACTGATAGCTCTTACTATTCTGGTAATTTGACGATGAACCCGCATTAAGACTGGATTGTGGGAGTCCCGTGCTGCCGTTTTGAGACATATACAGGTTGATCGACGGATCGATGCGGCGAGCAATATCGGCAAGTGCCACCCGAACTTCGCGAGCTGTGCTATAGCGGTCTTCCGGACGTTTTGCGAGAAGTTTTTGGATGACAGCGTCCACCTCGCCTGCGTATTCGAACTCCCTTTTCAGGTGTGGGGGAGCCAGTACGAGATGTTTGTTGAGCAAAATAATATAATTATCTGCTGCGAAAGGAGGCTCGCCCTCAATCATTTCGAAAAGCGTGCATCCGCACGAATAGAGATCGGCCCGGAAATCGACATGCTCACCCATGACCTGTTCGGGCGACAGATACTGGGGTGTGCCATATACCTGTCCGGACTGTGTCAGTGTGCCATGGTCATCGTCCGGTTTTTCGGCGTGTGCGATGCCGAAGTCGATGAGTTTGACATAATCATCGCGATCATCCCGGCTAATGAGCGAGATATTTTCAGGTTTAACATCGCGATGAACGATGCCGTTCGAATGCGCACATTCCAGTGCACAGAGCAAATCATCCATGATGTGGAAAACACTGCGCAGTTCAATGGTGCCACAGCGTTTCAGCCTGTCCCTGAGCGTCTCACCCTTGAGATACTCCATCACGAGATAAAAATCTCCGCTTTCCGTGGAATCGAAAACCGTCACCTGACAAATGTGGGGATGCTCAAGCTGTGCAGCTGCGCTTGCCTCGCGCCTGAATCGTGCCAGGGCGTCCGCCTTTTCGGCGATGTGAACATGCATGAGCTTGATGGCAAACTGACGGTGGATGGACACATGCTCCGCACGATAAACTTCGCCCATTGAGCCCTTACCAAGGACTTCCTTGATGACATATTTCTCTTTTAAGACATCACCTGGATTATATGACATTGCGTATTGATTTCCATATTTTTAAAAAATCTGAAGCACGGGAACTTTGATTATGACGTCATGTCATGTGTAAAACAAAAGTTACCCAAACAGATCATGTTAATACGAACCCATCTCAATTGTCAATTTTTTGTGACTTATTTTGGGCAGGCTATCGGCATTGCCGATACGCTGCCCCCCACGCCGCTATCTGCGATACGCGGCGTGATACGTTTGGGAGATGTCCATTGGACATCTCAGTCATGCAGATGCATGATCACAAGGTGCACAATATACTCACATCGGAGAATGAGAAATATAATTTGTGATATACTATTCGTGGTGAAATATCTTTGCCATTATGGGTAATATGATTTGCTTCAGGTACATCTGTGAGCGTATCTGGATTTCGTTGATATTTTAAGCTCTGTACGAGATTCGTTTTGATGAAGAGAATTCAGACAATAGATAGATGGTGTATAGACGATATGTGCCAAATGTTGAACTGCTGAAAATCCATAGGCATGTTTGAAGATTCTTTGTACATGGCTATCTTTATTGTACTGGCCATATATAATGACAACAATGTACGATTTTCCTTTTCCTGGGGCATCCCCTACGGGGATTGATTTTGGTGCATTTCATTTGTCCCACGGTGGTCGCTGCGCTCCAACCGTGGGCTACTCGCCAGAGGCCTCTAACGGGCTTCTTTTGATATGCTCATTAACCATGTCCATAACAATAATGGCGCATGGCTATGAAGAAAGCGTTATGGGGCATCTTATTTCTGGCCATTGCGTTATTCGCATCCTGATCGTCCAAAAAAAACGAAGTGCCTGCAGAGCCGGTAATGGCAGAGCCGGTACCGCAGGTTTATATGACTGAGTTATCAAAACCCACGGCAGTTTTGACTACAGTCAAGGTGGAAAACACTAATTCCGGTACTGTTGGGGATTACAATACCTATACCGCTTATGATGATTATATTGATAAAGCCACTGCCAATAAGCAGCTTAATAATTACATGGATGTTGAAAACAAAAAAACGGATGTCGAAATTTATCTTGCCGATGAATACCTCGACAAGATAGCAGCCAATGAGTTAGGCTGGTCTTTGTATACAAAGGTTTCACATAAGGATAATTATTATACTTACGAAGTTTATGCAGGTGTCGTGATGCCTGTTCCTGACGCTGCTGAATCTGAGGGTGAACCAGAACAGATGCAGGTTTATGCAAAATTTGATGTAACCGAGGAAGGAAAAGTATATTTAACTTTATCAGGAAAGGAGCTTCAGTCGTTTTCCCAGATTAAACCGCTTACGATAAATATCAAGAATGGTGAGTAGAATAGCTTCGTGCAATAATCGTGTTGACCGCTGTTTTGTGATTATTAGCGGATATGGATGAATGCGGCAGGTGTCCGTCTCGAATTCAAACACGGTGCGCGTCTCTTAATGGATAGCCGTTCGGACGATCCGTGTCGGGCTTATGCCCGACAGAAACGCTGTAAATATTAATAACAAAGCCCGGTATCTTCATTGCAGCCATTTGGGCATTCGTTGGTTACTCCGTGATTATATTGCCAGGAAAGAACCCCATTATCATCAGGAACACAAGTGATTGCTGTTGAATACATCATATTATAGCCATGTGAGCATTCATAATAGACGTCACCTTCGACATCACAGGGTGAGGCACAGTATATATTGCTCCAGAATTGGACGCATATATCGCTGCCATACTCTCTGCAATCATAAGTCTCCATTTGCCCCATGCATTCATGGACGATGGTTCCTTCGCAGTAGTTTTCGTAATTATCGCAGTAGGGTGGGTAGATATCAAAAGATTCTTTAATCGTGCTGCATCCGTTCTGAGGTGTGCATCCGCCGCTGCAATAATCGATATGGTTGGCAATTATTGCATAACTTCCATCCGATATTTGCATACAATCTCCCTGCATTGCCGCCCAATCCCCTTCACAATAATACTTCTGTGATGCATTGGGATTACATTTGGGAAGGCAAAAGAATGCATGTGGTCCTGCATCGACGCACACCCCTCCCAGTTCATTTGTTTTATAGTCATCATTACAAACAAATATATCGATCTCTATGCCTTCTTCATCTTTTTCGCTGCATAATTTGTTTGTAAGCCGGTGATCGAGTTGTTCCTCGACTTCGGGTTGGCATTTCCCGTTTTTGCAGCCATTTTCACATGTGATTGCAACCCATGCATCGTTTATGCACTGCATTGAAGTCGTTGAATCCTGACAATAATCCGGTCCGGAGCATCCGGTAATGCAGCTGCCGTTGAGACATCCGTCAGGACAGGTTTCCTGGCGTTTCCATATTCCTCCCTGGCAAATTTCAACATCAGAATTTGTGCAGCGCCGTTCTCCTTCATGACATCCTGCACAATGGGCATCCTGACATCCGTAGGGACATGTTTCTTTGTGTTCCCATCGTCCGTTAATGCAGATTTCAACATCGGAATCTGAACAGCGCAGTGCACCGTCCGAACATAATACCGAATTGATAATGCATGCGCCGTCTGTGCACTGATCCAGACAATCGGAGATTACCCACTTGCCATCCAGACATATTTGAATCGAACTGTCGGAAACACATTGTCGTTTGCCATCCGTACATTCCGAAATACAATGGTCATCGATACAGCCATTGGGACAAAACTGCGGACTGGTATTGGGATCATCCGAGACGATTAGATACTGTTCATCGAGGCATACCGGATAGACTGGTTTTGGCTGACAATTATCGCCGATGCATTTGATGGCGTATGCATCTTCTTTGTCGCATGAATTCAGCGAGAGGATGAATAAGAATAGGGTACCGATCAATAACAGGTTACGCATGGTAAGATTCCGTAATAAGGGATTTCGTGTTTTTTGTATAAGCCGGTCTGTTTGAGTTTCACAGCCTGCAGTCGCCGGTGCTGCATGGTGTTTCTTTGTATCTTTTTTCTTCAGAATCGCCATGCATTTGCACTTTTTTATCGACACGCAAATACGCCCTATCGGGATAAATAAGGCAAGTGATGCTGTTGCTGGTTTATCCCACAGAGACTGTGAGTACGATTTCATCTTCGGGCTGGAGCTGCAGTCGTTTTGCGACGATTGCGGGTTCGAACATGCCGCGCATGACGGATCCCATGCCGACAGAGGTCGCATACAGGCAAGTATTCGTCGCCATGATGGCTGCGTCGGTATGGCCGTATTTTGCCTTGTGATCGGGATTGCCCGGGAATTTCGAGAAAGTCGCTGCATTGACGACATAAGCGAACTGCACGGAAGCTTCTTTGGCAAAGGGCTGTATGGCCATTTCAGCGCGAAAATCGCCGCGTTCGATGATTTCGAGGGCATGTTCTGCCGGGAGGTATTTTGCGCAGAAATCGGCATTGGCGAGGTACAGATCGATGTGCTGGGTATTGCACGCAGTGGGGTTGGCGCAGAATCCGTGCTGTTTATCCGTGATGCCGGCGGAGAAGTAGCAGAGATTTGCAATTTGCTGCAGATCGAGCGCATGTCCGTCGTATTGGCGAATGGATCGACGTTTGGCGATGGCTTCGCTTACTTTGAGTTGATCATTGAATGTCGGAGCGGGGAGCTGAATTTTTTCTGTCATGGGGTTCTCCAAAAGAAAGGCCGCGCGCGTATTGCCGGAGGCAATAGCGAGCGGGATGAAGGCCGTATTGCCGCAGGCAATAGGCCGATTCAGAAGTCAAAAAACTAATCCAAACAAGCGCAGCATTTGCTCGAATCGGTCGAACCGGGATGCGCGCAGTATCCGCCGGAGCTTCCGTTGGAAACGCATGCCTGATGACAATCTTTGACACCGACGACACATTTTTCACAGCCGTCTGCCGAGCAGGCGCAGCATGATCCGGCAGTGGAGCTGCCAGGATTGCCGCAGTGCCCGGAGGTACCGGCATTGGCATTCTGACATGCTTCGGTACACGTCAAACCGGCAGAAGTGCATGCCGAGCATCCGCCTCCCGACGGAGCTGAGCCGGAAACGAAGGCCGCGCCGATCCGATTGCGATTCCATGAACTCACGGACGCCCCACCGAACCACACGGCGCGAAGTTTTCCGCCGGAAACTTCGAGGAAAGGCGTGACCTGACCGTATTTATCGTACGCAGTGCCCGAAAGCCCGAAAAGCTTGCTTGGTTGGGGCACCCAGCAAATACCGTCGACACTGGTTGCCCAGTAGGTGCCATCGTGGCCTTCCATCAGCATGACATAGACATCGCCGATTTTGTCGACATCGATCGCGCCTGCGTTGTGCAGCAGTGGATTGGACGGATGTCTCGTAAAATGGATGCCATCGGTGGAGGTAGCAAGTCCGACGTGACGTCCTTGTCCCTGAGCCTGTCCGTCGTACCACATTTTGTACACGCCGTCTTCGTACAGTACCGAGGGACGTCCCACCTTATATGAATCCCACTGACCTGAGGCGCCCGGTCCAAGGACTTCCTGGACTTTTTTAAAGCCCGTGAGTTTGGAGGATTCGGCGAGCCAGATGCGGTCGATCTCGGCGGTAGGTGCATCCGTGTAATACATTTTCCATTTGCCGCCAACATGGACGAGGCTGGGATCGTTGACATGGTTCGAGGAGCCATTATCGAGTACGGGCTGGGGCTTACTGTCGCTGGGGTATTTGCGCCACTCTGCGCCATTGCTGGAAGTGGCCATGAAAATCCGATCGTGTCCGTCGCCGCCCTGTGCGCCGTACCACATGACGCGCTGTCCCGAAACTTCATGGATATCGGGGGCATAGACATTATCCGAGCCGTGCATTTGGGTGCTGCTGGTAGGAACCATCAATGGATAATTCAATGGTTTGAGCTGCAGCGGCCACCCGGGGGGGAGTTTTGGATTGCATTCGCATTTGCCGTTATTGCAGATTTGTCCGGAAGTGCATGCGGAATTGCAAGCATCCGTACATTTCAGCTTTGATGCATCGCAGCTCTGGTTTGCCTGGCAGGTCTCCGTCAGCGCCCATACCGCGCAGCCATGCGCATCGGCTGTACAGGATTCGACACCCTTGGACGAACAGCGTTTAGCGGTTTTGCATGTTTCCTGACATGCTACGCAGTCGGCCTTCTTTTCATCGCAATACGTTCCGTTTGTACAAGGTTTCGTCTGGGCTACGGCACATCCGGCCTCGTTCGTTTTGCACGTTACGACACTACCATTTTCACATTTGACCGGAACATTGATGTCACATTGTGCCGCACAATCATTCACGCATTTGGATTGTGTTTCGTCACAGTGAGTCCCGGTCCCGCAGGGTTCCGCCAGATTCCAGACCGCACATCCATTAGAATCCGATTCACATTTCATCACGCCTTCAGAACTGCATTTGGTGAGCTTCTGTTCATTGCAGACTTCCGTGCACTGGTTTTCTCCGGGGTAAGTACAATTCGTCCAGCTGCCTTCGACACAATCGCACTTGATGGCGTTTTCGGGCTTTTCGTCAGTACATTGAGGAGTTGCTGCGCAATTATCCTTGTTCCCTTCGGGGCAATCGGAGCCATCATCGCACTTGCATTGTTCTGCGGCGGTGCAGTTATCCTTGTTCCCTTCGGGGCAATCGGAGCCATCATCGCATTTGCATTGCTCAGAGGTTGTGCATTTATCCTTGTTCCCTTCGGGGCAATCGGAGCCATCATCGCACTTGCATTGTTCTGCGGCGGTGCAGTTATCCTTGTTCCCTTCGGGGCAATCGGAGCCATCATCGCACTTGCATTG
>JAFRYG010000171.1 GCA_017441205.1 Pseudomonadota bacterium | reverse complement strand
GGGCCGAGAGTTTTAGCGTTCGGTGAACGGTAAAACTCGCAGAGCCCAGTGAACAAAGGTTAATCATGAGTCGATTGCCGATAGGCAAAAGAGACGATATGAGTAGCCTATTGTGAACTGTGTAGGGGGTGTTCACAATCGAACACCCCCTGCCGCGTAAGCGTACAAGGAAAACCGCGCCTGTCGGCGCTCCGACTCGTGACTGGCCGTTGCTCACTGGGCTCTGCGGCTCGCACCGTTGTACGAATACAGAATCCAAACAATTCGCCTCAGTTCAGGCACGATTCTGCCTTCCCTAATACAACCGGATCAGAATCTGAAACTGTCCCGAAACATTCCCCGGAACGGCCACCGGAACCGCGATCTGCGGCACTTTGAGTGCGACATTCATGCGGGGAATCAGACTCAGATGCTCCGTCACCGAATTCCCTCCGGTCACATTGTTTCGCACGACCTCGACCATAACGGGACTCCCCTCGGTAAACGGCATATAGGGAGCCGACGGATAAAGAATGACTTCGCTGCTGCCGTCCGATGCAGCATTCAATGCATAGAACCTGGATCCCCAGAATGCTCTCTGAACCTGTATCTCTGGCTTTTCGCCCCGGCAAAAAGCATAAAGAAGGATCCACCCATATCCGTGAATGAATCCGGGCACCTGCATGCCATTAACAGTTCCCTGCAGATTGCCGAAAATCGTTTTTGCATTGATATGCATAAACGGCATCCGGGAGCCTATCGAATCCCGCTCATCAATCGGATCGATGGATCCGAAAATATCTTCGGCCCAGAGCTGCCTGAAATGCATTTCCCGGGACCCAAGATTCCTCGGATACATATCGATATCGTCAGGTATCAGGTCCCCACCTACATAAATGACCTCATCATCCCGGGTTGAACGGAGGTTTTCCGTATTCAATACATCGGATGACAATGTCTCGTATTTTTTGTTCTGTTCATCTGATGACATCATTCACACCTTTAGTTGTTAGTGGTTAGTGGTCAGCTCTCCGGTTCCCTTCCTCATACCATGCGCAGCCTCAGTCTGGCTATGCCTGTTCTATTCCTTTTTTTATGCTCCGAATATGCAGAAACAGAAGCATACATTATACGACATCTGCCACAATCAACACATAATTAAACGAGATTATTTCAAGTTTTATTAAAATTTGTGAGGCATACAAAGCTGTGCTGTGCTAAAAAAAGATGGCTTTTTTGGCATGCTGCTATGGAAAGACTATGGATACGAACGAAAAACTACAAGCTTTAAAGGCATTCCACGCCGGAATGGGAGACAAGAATTATTTTGAGCTTCTCGGGGTTGATGAATCTGCTGATGATGCAGCCATCCGTACTGCTTACTTTAATTTGCTCAAGCTCTATGGTGCCGATTACTTTCATCATGTTGTCGACAGTGAGGGACGCAATGCCGTCGACGAAGTCAACGCGCAGCTGCGAAAAGCCTACGACACGCTGAGCAAGAAGGCAAGGCGCGACGCCTATATCGAAAGCCTTCACGGAAACGGTGACATGGCCCAGAACGTGGATATTGCAGCCGTCTTTGAAGCCGAACAAGCCGTATCCCAGGCAAAAGCACTCATGGAACGCGGCGAATTCAACGTCGCCATACAAAAACTCGAAAAAGCCCACCGAATCGACCCCAAATCCCCTGAAGTATCCGCCAGGCTGCAGTATTCCAGGTTCATGGTTTCCGAAGTTGACAAATCCGGAAAACGAAACAGTTTTACCGTTAAGGAAACCCTTGAATGTCTTGAACTTGCCTGTGAAAACATGCCAAAAGCAGATTTTCTGAGAGTCTATCTCGGAGATGTCGAAAAGCTCAACGGCAACACAGAAAATGCCCTGAACTGGTACAGGGAAGCCCTCAAACTCAATAAAGAGAATTATACCGCCAAACGCGAAATCATGCTCATCGAAGAACGGCAGAAAAAAGCACTGGAAAGTGAAAAAGCCCCCGCAGGATTCCTCGATAAAATCAAATCATTTTTAGAAAGTAAAGGACTCCTCAGCAAGTAATCACACCAGATAAATACGCCGTACGCCATGACGCCGCAGGCCGTTCAATCCCTTATTTTGTTTGTCGAATATTTTTTGCTCCCCCATGCTGGAAACAGGAACTGCTGATATGCCAGAAGACAGTACCAACAAGAGTCTGCTCAAAGAGTTGACGTTCCAGCTTGCCGTCACCAGGGCAATGCTTAAAACCGTAGAACTGGATCAGATTCTCTACATCATTCTGTCCGGGATCACCCACGGTGACGGGCTTAATTTCAATCGCGCCGTTCTCTTCCTCGCCTGGGACAGAAGAAACGAACTCCGGGTTTCGCGAAGTGCCGGTCCCTCCAGCGGTGAAGAAGCTCACCGCATCTGGGAAGGCATCAAAGCCGAACGACTCAATCTCGAAAGCCTGTTCGATCGCTACACAGCAAGTTTAGGAACTCCGCAATACCTGACATCCAGACTGGTCGGTTTTTCCGTCAAACTCGACGATGCCAAACCCCTCGACTCTCTCGAAGCCATGCACTTTGAGCTCCAGGATATCATCTCGCATTGTGTCGCAACGCGTCAGCCCCTGTGCATCAACGGTATCGAAGCAAACTACCACGACTGGATGACCGGAGAATTCCTGACATTCAAAAATTTCGCCTGCGTCCCCATCTTCTTAAAAGGTGAAGTCTTTGGCGTCATTCTGACAGACAATATTTTCAATTCCAGAATCATACATCCCGACGAACTCCGGGGTCTCAGCGGTGTGGCCAACCTGGCATCGATTGCGCTCGAACGTGCCATGCTCTACCGAAAGCTCAAGGAAATGGCTCAGGTCGATGGTCTGACCGGAGTCTTCAACCGCCGTTACTACGAAAAATACCTGCACGATGAATTCATTCGTTCGAAACGCCTGCAGCGCACGATCGCAATGATTATCTTCGACATCGATTTCTTCAAATCGTGCAACGATACATATGGCCACGAATGCGGCGATCACGTTCTGCGCCAGTTTGCGCAGCTGCTCAAAAACAACACCCGCGAAGAAGACATGGTGGCCCGTTATGGCGGCGAAGAGTTTGTCATTCTGCTCACCGGAGAAACTTCGCAAAAAGATGCCCTGAATGTCGGCGAAAAGCTGCGTTCACTCGTCGAAAAGACTGCATTCGACACCTTTGCCCCCGGTAAAATTACCGTCAGTGCAGGCATAGGATTCGTCGATCCCGACGAGGATTTCGAGCAGCTCTTCAAACGCGCAGACCAGGCGCTCTATGAAGCCAAACGAAACGGCCGCAACTGTGTAAAACTCTATCAGCCGTAATGCTCAGACTTTTGGGTGCACCGGGATTCGCCCCATTTTTATGTACTCCGTGCCCCCGATGAATTGGCGTATTTGCCCATGCAGACGTGCGCAGTACTTCTGCATGAGGCAAATAGCCAATTCGGCAGGCCGTATGGCATCGCCATAGGCCGCCCACAAAGCCCCAAAATCTTAAATAAAAACAAAAAATCATGGAATAAAACCACCCATCCAATGGTTTGCTAGTTGAATCTTTGGTGCTCAAGGTGGGTGTCTGAGATCAAAAGTATTACATGTCGCACAACCTCTTGCATTATCTGGAATAATGCGTAAAATACCTATCCTGGGGGATAAGGAACATTGAGGAGTACATATATGCGCAAATTCAGTATTCTGGCGGCAATTTTTTTATTCTGCTGCCTTACGGCGTGTTCACAGAAACAAGAAAGTTCTGGAGCCATGAGCGAAGAAACGCTCGAAATTCCGGTTGAAACGACGACTGTAACGACATCCAGTTTTACGAGAACCCGGGCGTATGTCGGCAATATATCTGCAGCCAAACAAGTCAAGGTCATTCCTCTGGCGAGCGAGCGAATTCTTGAATATCCGTGGGAAAATGGTGATTTTGTCCAGCAGGGAGAGATGATCGCAAGGATACGAAATGAAGTCTCCAAAAAGGGCCTGGATGCATTGAATGCTCAGATCAAGAGCGTCGATGCCCAGCTCAAGGCGGCAGAGCGCGAAGCGGCGCGCGTCAAGAGCATGTATGAATCCAATATCGTCAGCCGTCAGAATTTTGATCAGGCAAACGATGGCGTAACGACGCTGCAGGCGACCAAGCAGCAGCTGCTTGCCACGCAGGAACAGACCAAACTGGGACTCGACTATGCCAAGGTCGTTGCCCCCATCAGCGGCGTCATCAGCAATAAAAGCTCAGAAGTCGGCGATATTGCATCATCGGCGATGCCCCTTTGCATCATCAATGATTTGGACACTTTAAAGGTCACGCTCAATGTCAACGAAGAGGACACGCCTTATCTCAAAATGGGCCAGGATGTACGCATTCGGTTTGATGCGTTCCCCGGTGAGGTCGTAACCGCGAAGATCACGCGTATTATGCCTTACGTCAATACGACGACGCGAACGAATACGGTCGAAGCGGAATTTCCGAATGTCAAAATTGAAGCAAACAACCAGTACAAATACAAGCCGGGTATGTATTCCCGCGCAGAACTGAGTCTGGAAACGACGAACGATGCCATCGTCATTCCGCCGATGGCAACGATCCTCGAACCGGAACTGCTGGCCAAGCAGGTGACGGGGCAGAGACTCCGCGTCGTCTATGTCCTCAAAAGCGATCTCACTGCCGAACGGCGCGAAATTGAGATCGGCGAGTACAGCGGTGATATCGTCGAAGTTCTGAGTGGTCTTCATGCCGGAGACAAACTCATCACCCGCGGTCACCATTCCCTCAAAGACGGTGATAAAGTGCGCGACATGACGCCAGCCGGCAAAGTTGTCCCGACCAAACAAGCCGCGCCTGAGAATTCCGTTGCGAACCCCACTCCCAGTCAGGGAGAGACTGCCGAACCACAGGAAGCAGTTGAGGCCAACAAGGAAGCCAACAAGGTTTAGCAGCTGCAAACAGTTGTGTCGCTTCGAACGAATCATCGCGGCTGTGTCTGGTGCTGACAATACCGGAAGTGCCATCATTACCGCTCATACCGGCGGCTGCGAATCCATTCAAGAGGCGCGCACCTGAGAGACGGGTTGTGCGCCTTTCATTTTTGTGAGCAAGTCTTTGCGGATGGGCATTATCTGTCTGTTCGTGAAAGATTCATATACAGAGGTTACAATGAGTTTACCTGGGTATTCCGTAAAAAACCGCGTCACGATGACGATGTTGTTTATCTTCGTCATTCTGTTCGGTATCTTTTCGTTCAGCCGACTGCAGCTCGATCTTTATCCCGACATGGACATTCCTTACGTCATTGTCATTACGACCTATGTTGGAGCAAGCCCTGCAGATATCGAAACACTGCTCTCACGCCCCATCGAAGAGACGGCGGTCTCTGTCACCGGTGTAAAGAACGTCATGTCGACATCCAAACAAAATGTCAGCATGGTCATGCTCGAATTTGACTGGGGCTACAACATGGACCAGGCCGAGATCGACACCCGAAACAAGCTCGATCTCGTCAAGGGTACTTTGCCTGACGAATCGGATACCCCGATCGTCATCGCGATGGATCCGTCGATGCAGCCCATCGTCATGTTTAACCTGACGGGGGATATGCCTTCTTCCCAAATTCGCCATATCGCAGAAAAGCGCATTCAGCCCAAACTCGAACGCGTCCAGGGTATTTCTTCGGTCGAAATCGGCGGCGGCGAGCTGCGCGAAATCCACGTGCGGCTCAATCCGCAAAAGCTCGAAGCCTACAAGATCTCTGCAACGACCATCTATGGCATGATCAAAAACGAAAACGCCCAGTCCGTCGGCGGTTATATCGAAGCCTCGGGACGTGATCTCAATATCCAGACGCAGGGCAAATTCGTCAGCGTCAAGGAAATCGGCGATATTTTGCTGGGAATGGGCGCCGACGAAAAAGGCACGCTCATCCCCATTCGACTCAGAGATGTTGCTGAAATCGAAGACACCATCGAAGAGTCCCGGCGTTTTACGCGAGTGAACGGAAAATCCTCAGTCCTCATGATTGCGAGCAAACAGTCCGGAGCCAACACGGTTGAAGCTGCAAACGGCATTCTCAAAGAGATCCCCAATGTACTCGCGGATGAACCCGATCTGCAGTGGAATCTCGTCAACAACCAGGCAGAATTCATCGAAAGCTCCATCACAAACCTCGAACAGACGGTCATGCTCGCTGTCGGCATCGTATTCCTGGTACTGCTGGCATTCTTCAGGAGCGTCACGACCTCACTCATCGTCGCCATCGCAATCCCGGTTTCCCTGCTGGGTACTTTCGGATTCATGTCCTCCATGGGCATGACTCTCAACGTTATTTCTCTCGCAGGTTTGTCGCTGGCTGTCGGTATGCTCGTCGACAATGCCATCGTTACGCTCGAAAATATCTTCCGGCATCGTGAAGAAGGCGATTCGGCATTCCAGTCCTGCGTCAACGGTGCCAAAGAAATCACGATGGCCATTACGGCCTCCACACTCACCACGATCGCGGTATTTCTCCCCATTCTGTTCGTTCCCGGCATCGCAGGTATGATGTTCCGCGACATGTCACTGACGATTTGCGGCGCGTTGATCATCTCACTCATCGTCGCCATTACGTTCGTGCCCATGCTCTCCTACTACCTGCTCAAGAGCCCCAGGTTCGACAAAGCCATATCCTCAAATTCCGGAAAAGAAGTCGACGACCTTTCCACGCTCGATGATGAGGAAGCCAAAACCTTTACCAACCGCATGCGCAAAGCATACGAAGGTTTCCTGCGTTCCGCCATTCGTCATCGCTGGCTCATTACCATCATCGTCGTTGCCCTGTTTGCAGTCTCCATCTTTGGATTCATGAAGATCCCCAAGGAATTCATGCCCAACTCGGACGACTCTTTCATGTCGGTAAAAATTCAGACCGAAATGGGAACCGATGCCCAGACGACATTTAAAGTCGCTCAGGATGTCAAGGATATCATCGAAAAAGTTATCCCGCCCAATGAACGAAGGATGATTGCCATCGATGCCGGTGCATCGGATTCCGGATTCAGCGCAATGTTCTCGAATGGCGTCAACTCGGCGACCATCCGTATTCCGCTCGTAAAGCCAAAATATCGTGACCGCGATATCAATGAAATCCTCGACGCCACGCGTAAAGCACTCAAGGACGTTCCGGGTCTGACCTATCAGGTAGCCGGACGCGGCGGTCCCGGCGGCGGCGGCGGCGGCGACATCGATCTCGAAATCTATTATGATGATATCCAGGTGACGAGAACCATCACAAACCGCATCAAACGATATGCACAGACGCGTCCCGATATCTCCGAAGTCAAGCTTTCCGTCGACGAACAGAAGCCACAAATTCAAATCGATTACGATCGTGAAAAAATGTCGGAACTCGGGTTGACGACGAGTGCCGTTTCCACGCTCGTCACGATCTTCTTCCGCGGTCTGGAAGCCAGCCAGTACCTCGATATGGGCGATGAATACAAGATCATCGTGCGATACGACCGCGCATTCCGCAATGATATCCACGAAATTGAAAACATGCCCATCCAGACTCAGTCCGGAGCCATCGTTCCCCTGAGCACGGTCGCCCATGTTTACGAAAACCTCGCTCCGACCCAGATCGATCGTAAAAATCAGGAACGATATCAAAAAGTCAGCCTGACACTCGCCAACAGCTACATCGATCCTGTCACCGGAAAAACCGTCAAAAAAGACCTCAATAAAACCATCGCCGAGATGGAAGAGTACCTCAAGGAACAGATGGAAATCGACAGGAAGAATGGCATCGAATGGTTCTACGGTGTCGCCGGTATGGCCGAATACTTCCAGGATTCATTCAAATATCTCTTTGTGGCACTCATCGTTTCTGTTTTCCTCGTCTTCATGGTCATGGCTTCGCAGTTCGAAAGCTACCGCGAACCCTTTATCGTTCTCTTTACGATCCCGCTGGCAATCATCGGCGTCGTCGGTATCTATGCTGCCACCGGAAGAACGATCGATATGGCGGGTCTCATCGGCCTCATCATGCTTGCCGGTATCGTCGTCAACAACGGTATCGTTCTCGTCGACGCTGCAAACCAGAACCGCGATCGCGGCATGGATAAGATTACCGCCATCGTCAACGCAGGCCGAACCCGTATGCGTCCCGTTCTCATGACCGCTCTGACGACGATTCTGTCCATGATTCCACTCGCCCTGAAACTTGGCGAAGGTTCTGAAATCTGGTCCGGCATGGGAACATCAGTTATCGGCGGCCTGACGCTCTCGACATTCTTCACCCTCTTCTTCGTCCCCATCATGTACACATTCTTTGCACCAAAGGTCCGCGAAGTTCAGGAATTCGAAAAAGAAGATACGCGTTCCCTGGCTGAAATCCATCAGGAAGAAGCTATGGCAAGAGCCAGAGCCGAAGCTGAAGCCGCTGCTGAAGCTCAAGCTGCAGCCGCTCAGAATCAGAACTAATTCTGGAAAGTTTCTGGTATTCGCCCTGGGTTTGAAATAAAAGACTTCGTCCGAATGTTTCATTCCGGGGCAAAATTCCATCAAAAACAAACTTGAATCTCAACGGAGTTCAAGACAAATGAAAATAATCAAACGAAAATTCCTGACTGCATCCATCTTTTCTGCAATTCTCATTGCAGGTCCGGCTATCGCCGCTGCACAGGAACCCCAAAATCCTGCACCCGTGCAGAATCCTGCTCCTGCGCAGAATCCTGCTCCAGCGAGTGTTCAGACAGCAGATGCCCAGTCAGCAGATGCTCAGGCGGACGGTACTCAGGCCCCCAAAAAAGAGCTCACCTATCAGGATATCAATGCCAATAATCCTGAACTGTTCTACGATCCCTCCATCATCGATCCGAGCATTGGCGAAAAAACAAACCAAAATACGCAGGCAGCTCGTGCCGCGCTCGAAATCACGCACGATGCCCCGATGCCCGGCCCCAAGGAAATCAACCACGAGCAGCAGGGATTGCCCGGTGAAGCCTATCTTGAGGAACGAATCGATCAGATCTCGGAACTCAACGAAATCAAACCGGGACCGGCTCTTACCCTCAAGGAAGCTCTGCTTCTGGCCGACGAAAATAACCTCACGCTCCAGGGTGCCCGCGTTAAACTCGATATTGCAAAGGCTCAGCTCAAGCAGGCATGGGCCATGCTGCTGCCCAATATCTCAGCAACGCTGAACTGGGCACATATGGGTACGCCAACAGATGCCTCTGCATCCACAAGATCATCAGTTTCTACCGTCGGCAAAACACTTTCCGGCATCGGAGACAAAATGAAGCAGGGCCAGGATGCGACATCCGCCATGATGGGCAATGTCGTGTCGCAGCTCGGAGATGGCATGGTCAGTGCTGCAGATTTGATTCCGAAAGCTGAAGTTCTGGATGCTCTTGCATTTGATGTAACTGTCGGATTGTCCATCATCAATGTGGCCGGCTGGTTCCAGCTCAGAATGCTCGACGAAGTCAAGGATATCACGGCTCTCGGCATCGAAGACGGCAGACAGCAGCTGCTCGCCGGTGTAGCACAGGCCTATATGGCCGCGCTTCTCTGCGGCGAGGTCGTCAAAGTCCAGCGCGTCCAGCTTAAATCCGCACTCGATCAACTCGCCCTGGCTCAGGGACGCTACGATCGTGGAGTCGACGTCAAGCTTTCCGTCATTCAGGCTCAGTTCGGCGTCGAAAAACAGCGACAGGCGCTCATTGATTCCATCTGGACATACGAAACCGCCCGCGATGCTCTCGCCAATCTTATCGATCTCGATGCCCTGCCGGTACCTCAGCCGACACACCTTAAAAGCGTCGATATCACGACCGACGAAGCACTCGAAAATGAAGCCATCAGTCAGAACCGGACACTCCAGATCAATCGTCTGACCCAACACGTCAATGAGCTCAACCTGAATGCGGCTATCGCCAACTTCATGCCCACGCTCTCTGGATTCTGGAAATACGACTATACCTGGAGCGACATCTGGATGAACGGCAACAGCGACTGGAAAGGTTCAGGATCCTGGACGCTCGGCGTCGCCCTGTCCATTCCCCTGTTTGATTATTCAAAATTCGGTGTCCTCGACGAACGAAAAGCTTCCATCCGCGAAACCCAGCTCTCGATGGAATCCACCGAAGCTGCAACCAGAACCGCAGTCCGCAAGGCAAAACGCGAATTCTACTCAGCTCTGTTCAGCGTCGATAACGCCAAAAGACAGGTCGAACTCGCCCGCGAAGCCCTCCAGCTGACCGAAGCCGCCTACCAGAACGGTGCCTCGACATTCATTGATGTCAGCGACGCCCGCAACAACGTGGCCGCAGCCTCCATCGCCTACATCACCTCCGGCATTCAGTCGGAACTTTCGATGATCTCCCTGATCTCCACGCTCGGCCGCGATATCATGGAAGTCGTCTACTAAGCTCACTTCAATCTGCCCGAAATCGCCCTCTTCCTCTGTGTGTTTTCCGTTTTACGAAGGGTGTTTTCGGGCTTTTTTGTGGCCTCGCTATTTGCCCGGGCGCTGCGCGCCGGCAAATACGCTCAGCCGCCTGCCTATCGCTGCGCGATACGGACAGGCCATTTTTGGTGTATATTTGACACACATAATCCCAAAATGATATTTTGCAGTTGGTGAAATACATCGCCCCAAAATATAAATATCAGACATGAAAAAGAATTATATTATCTGTATATTTGCCGCCGGATTTCTCGCTTCCGGTTGTCGTGCACCTGTCGAATCCGTCACACTTCCATGCCGGGGCGACGAATGTCCCAAATGCAAGGAAGGGTGCAAAAATACCCAAACAATGTATTACTGTGAGGCAGATGGTTCCCAGGGTGAACTGGACTGTCCAGGCGGATGTCACAAAGACGGATGCTACGCAGAGCAGGAGTTCTGCGACGACGATCCCTACTGCTATACGGACAATGTCCTGCTCATCTGCACCGAGGGCAAGTGGATCTATACCCCCTGTCCCTATCTCTGCAAGGATGCCAAATGCACCGAGTGCAATACGACCCAAACCTTCTGCGAAGGTGACAAGGTTAAAGCCTGCGTGGACGGTTACTGGGAACTGACCGACTGTCCATATGGATGCAAGGATGGCGAATGCCTGCCCGAATGCACCGATGAACCGCCGGAATGCCTCTCCGAAAACCTGATTCGCATGTGTATAGACAACCACTGGACGACCAGACGCTGCGAACCCGGAACATGCACAAATGGCGAATGTATCATCATTCCTCCGGAATGTACTGATGAACCGCCGGTATGCATCGCCCCCGATACGAGAAAGTTCTGCGATAATGAATATTGGAATACGGAAGTCTGCCTCTCCGGCATCTGCATGGACGGATACTGCATTACGCCGCAGCCCACATGCCAGAACGGCGAATCCAAATGTGCCAGCATCGTGGAACGCCAGTACTGCGAGAACAATGATTGGATAACCGAGCAGTGTGATTACCTCTGCGAAAATGGTCAATGCATCCCCAAACCGCCTCCGGAATGCTATACCAGCGAGGGCTTCTGCCTGACAGACCAAATACTCCGCATTTGCGAAAGCGGATACTGGAAGGACCTGACCTGTGAATACAAATGCGAAAACGGCGAATGTATTTCGGAAGATGAGAATTACGAATGCTCCATAAATATCGGCGGCGGATGCAAAGATATTAACAACGCTTTCAAATGCACCGGCAAAGGATGGGCTACATATGCCTGCGATTTCGGATGTTTCGGTGCATTCTGTCAGGACGAAACGCGTGCATGCGATGGCGGTCACGAATGCCGCGATCCCCAGACGATGATGATTTGTTCAAATGGACATTTCTTCGATGTTCCCTGCCCCGCAGGCTATCTCTGTGTCGACAACGGCTGTATGGATGCCAATTTGCCATTCCAGGATCCTCGTGCAGTCAATCCGGTCTGTTCAGAAGATAAAGCCTCCCTGCAGGAAGTTTGCGATAATCTGTACGGCAACGGAATTTGCATCGAAACGCAGAGTGATTACACGTTTTACTGCATCGGCGATTGCGATCCCTATAATCCGCCGCCCTTCAGATGCGAGAATCATTACCCCTATCACAGGGCATTTACCGGAAAATGTCAGCTCATTTCCAATGGTCAGTATGGCTTTGTCCCGCATGAACGTTATCTCTGCAAGCACTCATGCTCCGAGGAAACCGGATGCGATGAAATCATCCCAGTCGGCGGCGGCCATTATCGCGACGATTGTTCAGACATCCCGAATAAGTGCAACGGAACCACGGTCGAATACTGCTTTGGTACCAAAACGACATACGACTGTGCAGAAGCCTACGGCCCGAACTGGACATGCGCCACGGACAACCAGGATGTACTCTGTGCCGAACCCTGTTCGGTAGAGGGAGCGACCACACATATATGTGCCAATATTCCAACGAGTCACGGCCTTGCAGGCAGATATACCACCAAAACGTGTAAACGCTTTGATGATAATAAATTGTACTATCGCCTTACCTACGGCAATGTCTGCAACGGTATTTGCCATCCCAGCGGTTCTCGCTGCATAGAACGCCCGAACTGTGAGAATAACAAAGTGTTCAAAACCTGTGATGATAAATATCCCGACAAGTGTCCGGAAGGTACGGTTTGCTTCACCGATGATATCGGTTACTGGTGCGGAGAACCTACCGAAGATTACGTCTCAACTTCTTATTGCGCCAAAAATGATACGACGCAAAAGACATTTTTTAAGCAAACACAGAGCTGTCACGTTCGGAATGTCAAAACAAACGATGTCTCCCTCGTTAAATTCGATACCGACGAAACCTGTGCAACGGATGAATGTGACGGCACAATCGGCTGTATGTATCTGGAATAGAAGAATATCTGTGCAGCATCATTCATAATAATCATCGTTATATTCATTCATTGAATATAACGATGATTTGATATTTTATAAATTGCACTTCGGATTGGGCATTTCTTTTTTGTCGTATCCGCGCCCCAATATTTCGAATACATTATTCCTGTCGTTGTCATCGCTCCATAAAATGGTAAATGCACCGCCCTGCGTACACGCTATGGCCGGCTGTTCCTGATTGCCGTTGCGAATGGGAGTAAATGATTTAATCCTATCCTGAAGCTTGCCGTCGGTGAACATCCTGAACATAATATCATTCTCACATGAAGTGCCTCCGTAATATTTGCACAGGCTTGACCACCATTCGCCGGCGACATCCGGAACATTCGTTGCAGTCCACGTGACGACGGCATTGCCGGACTTATCGACGCAGACATCAGGTTCTTTGGCACCGTCACTGCCCGAAACGACCATATCTTCGGTGAGTTTGCTTCCATCAGCCTTATAACCGCGAAGCTTTATCTGATATTTGCTCGCATCGGCTGAATTGTCTTTATAGGTAATAAAGAAAGTCCCACTCTCATTCATACTGATCGATGGTTCCAGCTGATCCCTGTAGTCAAGACTGTTGACGGTCATGGTTTCAAAGCGATCCGTGCCATCGGCATTAAAGCCTTTAGCATGAATCTCATAAACACCGTTCAAATCCGTGTCATCTTCCCAGGTTACAGCAAATTTGCCGTCATCAGCGACAGCAATATCCGGATTGTTGCGATTCCCCTCGGGAGTTTCCAGATTTCTTTCGGCAAACAACTGCTTGCCGCTGGCATCAAACCCACGCACATATATCTGACCACGCTCTGAACTGCCCGAACGATTTTCCCAGGCAACAAAAAATCTGCCGTCAGGCGTCATGGCAACCGAAGGAAGAATATGATGCCCCCCTGCCTTGTTCACCCGGAATGTCTTGATGCGTTCTGCCCCCTGTTCATTAAAACCGCGGGCAAAGATCTCGTATTTGCCGTCGCCGTCGGTATCATCGGCCCAGACGACGACAAAATTGCCATTTTTGTCCATCGCAGTGTCCGGTGTTTTCTGATCGCCTTTGGTATCGGTGTTGACAGCAAATTGCGCCACTTTCTGACAGCCACCGCCATAAAACACGCGCCCCATAATATCTAAATTGCGAGTGCCGTCCGGCTGCTTTCCATCCTCTGTACTCGAATTGTCTTCCCAGACCGTGACCATCATCCCCGTCGTACGGTGCATGGCAATGGCAGAATTGACCTGATCCCCCGCGCTTACACTGTTGATCTCGCGCACACCAAAACCAAGATAATCATTGGTGGAATATTTGTAATCGACAGGCGTCGCAAAATCCGCATCGAAATCAAACAGATGATCCTTCTCTGTCGGGTACTGATCGTATGCCTTGAGAATATTGGGATCACTCTTTCCGCAAAAATTGTAATTCTGATTGTTGATCTTTGAACAGTACATCATGGGTATTCCGTCCAAAAACTCACTGTCTTTCAATACTGTGATGGTTTTGGCGTGAATCTTATTGGTTTTGGGATCAAATACCAACTGTCTGAGCCACCCATTCCCCGCATTCTTCGAACTGTGGCAGCATTGGCTTTTATCCTTGCCTATGCAGGGAGCTTCTACCTGATAATTGACCAGCATTTCCGAAACCGTATTCTGGTTAAAGCCTTTTTTCTGGCGGAATTCCACGTCGAATTCATGGCCGCCGACAGCCAGAAATACATTGCTGTGGCGGGCGACGAGTTCCTGGAACAAATCCCACCCGGACGCACCAAGATACATATGCGGTAAATACCCCCCGAGAGCATACGTATCTTCATGCCCCTTTTTGCCGGAATCATCCCTCAGGTAATTATGCGTTTCTATAATGACATGATAGTCAGGATGCTTTTTTATCAGCTCATCCGCCCAGCAAATCACATCCTTTCGCGCAGCGAATTCGAGCGCAATCACCATGAACTTTATATTCCCGACGTCAAATGTAATATAGGAATTCCCTACGTATGGAGATGCATGATACCAGCTCTTTCCCTTAAAATGATCTGGACCAAAATACTTCCCGAATTTCGAATCTGCCCGCGTAAGATTGCTTTGAGCGTAGTCGTGATTGCCGGTCGCAATGGAATAGGGAATATTCGCCTGATCCAGAACATTTTGCGCATAAGCTGCGACCTCCCACTGCTCCGTTGTGTCATTATCAGTAATATCACCCAAATGAATCGCAGCCCGGATATTCTCTTTTTTCTGATTATCCCTTATCCACTTCATTTCACGGGTATAAATATTATTCTCCTTTTCAGAATCCTTTGTATAATTCTGTGGATCCGGAATTAATATGACAGAAAACGGTTCACAATCATCTCCACATGTGTATTCACATGAGGTCTTGTCGCTGTTGCATGCCTTCGCCGGACCACAGGGATCCTTATCGATCCAATTCAAACAACCGTCATTGCCTGCGGCACATTCCTGCATGCGATTATTCTCGCATCTCACATCTCCGGCAGAACATTGATTCTGACTGCATTTGCACGAAAGACTCGCTTCATCACAGACCTGACCTTCCTGGCATGGCGTGATGACATTCCACTCAAAACAACCATCTGCATTGGAGTCCTGACACTCCGCAACCCCTTCATCGGTGCATTTTTTATCGTCTTTTGTACAGACACTCTCACACTCACCGAGACACTTCATCGACGTTTCATCACAAACCTGCTGACCGGAGCATGTTTCCGTCAGTTTCCAGACTGCACAGCCATCATCATCGGACGAGCACGTTTCAACGCCCTTGTCTGTACAGCGTTTTGAAGCATCGGGATTGCACACCTCATCACACGACGAAAGGTCAGGTGAGGATGAAACACACTTCAGCTTTTCTTCATCACAATGCTGACCGGATCCACAAGTCTCAACCCGATAAACCGCGCAGCCGTTATCGTCCGGCTCACAAATCTCTATGCCTTTATCCGTGCACTTCTTCAAAGCCTCCGGATCACATTTTTCCGAACACTCCTCGACACACTTGAGCGAAGCAGGATCACAGAATTTGCCATCGCTGCACTTTTTGAAAGTCTTCCAAACCGCACAGCCATCTGCATCATCTTCGCATTTCATGATGGCATCCTGCATGCACTTG
>JAFRYG010000170.1 GCA_017441205.1 Pseudomonadota bacterium | reverse complement strand
CTTCGGCTTTCGGTGGTTCGGGCGCCGGGGCTTCGGCTTTCGGTGCTTCCTTTGCGGCTTCCTCTGCTTTTTGCGCTTCAGGTGCCGGCGTGGCCTTCGGCGCACAAGCAGCTAGCTGAAGCATGAACAGTGATGCAATCGCTATGACATATTTCTTCATAATATCTCCCTGTTTTAGTGGTTAGTATTGAAGAATCCAAAAAGCTTTTCTTCGCCTCACCCCCTAAATTCCCCTCTCCATTGGGAGAGGGGGACTGGGGCACTTTATATTAATCGCATCATTTCTTTGGTTTTGTGTTGATCCCCTACGGGGATCTTTTGGCTCTGGGATTTCCAGATCCCCCGGTAGTCGCTACGCTTCAACCGGGGGTTACTAACATGGAAGCCCTACGGGCTTCTTTTGAGTTGCCTCATTATATAGCGTCACATCCTCAGCCAAAGGAGATGGGGTTAGTCATCTCATTAACTATGGCCATAACAGTAACAACTAGCAACTACAATTGAGTTGTTTGAGGGCCTGAGCGATCTGATCGGGACAGGAAGTACCTTTTCCCCGGCAGTTGATGCCTTCGAATCGAGCGATGACATCCTCAACTTTCATGCCTTTGAGGAGAGCGGCAATTCCCTGCAGATTGCCGTGACATCCGCCGATGACCTCAAAATTCCGGATGATGCCGTCTTCGACATCAAATTTCATGTATTTGGAGCAAACGCCTTTGGGTTCGTATTCGATAATCATGGATTTCCTTTGTGTTTGTGATGTTTATTTGACTTTTCGGCCTGCGCTGTAAACAGCGCAGATATCGTCCGTTTTGGCGCGATAGATTGCGCGTTCGAATCGATCGCGGATGCTCAGGCGGTGTGTATCGACGTAATGCCGATCATCGATGACGATGGCGTGAAGCGGATCTCCGTTCGCGAAGCCGTCACCTGCGCCGAAGTAATGAGCGCCCGAGGTGGTTCCGAGATAATAGCCTTCGGCGACTGTAAGGAAGTCGACCGTCCAGTTGGAGTGAATGCGGCGGATTTTTGAGGAACGAATGGCTTCGGCAATGACGCCCATCATGGGAAGGATTGCGCCGCCGGCGATATCGCTTCCGAGCGTTACCCAGATACCTTCGTTGAGCATCTGTCGGATCGGGGCAACACCGCTGATCAGATTGATATTGGAATCCGGGCAATGCGCGACGACGACATTATGATCCTTGATGGCCTTTCGTTCGCGTTCGTCAGAATGGACGCAGTGTGCCATGACCGTATGGGAATTGAAAAGTCCGTATTTGTCGTAACTCTCCCAGTATTGCGGGCAATCGGGATGAAGCGATCGCACCCATTCAATTTCGGAGGTATTTTCGGAAAGATGGGACTGAACATAGAGTCCTCGTTCTTTGGCGAGTTTTCCGAGCGCGGCCATGAGCTCATTGGTGCACGAGGGCGTAAAGCGCGGGGTCAGAATGGGCTGAATATGCGCATCTTTGGGACATGCATCGAGCCATTTTATGGTATCTCGAATAGAATCCTCAGTGTTTTCCTGGAGTTCCGGCGATCCATTTCTGTCCATATTGACCTTGCCGACGAATCCGCAGATGCCAGCCTTTTCGAATTCCTCCATCAGAACGAGCGTGGATTCGAGGTGAAGCGAGGAGAAGGCGCAGACGCGCGTGGTGCCGTTGTCGATAAGTTCTTTGGCAAGACGTCGATAGATTTCGCGGGCATAATCGACGTCGGCAAAACGGGCTTCGGTCTTGAATGTATAGGTATTGAGCCATTCAAGAAGCGGCAAATCCATGCCCATGCCGAGCATGGGATATTGCGGCGCATGGAGATGCATATCGCAGAATGACTGCATGATGATGCGATCGGAATAATCGATGATTTCGCATCCCTTCCAGTCATCGGGAAGAGCCCCGGCAATTCCGGCAATTTTCCCATTTTCGAGCAGCATATAGCCGTTTTCGAGGATTTCGAGTGCGCCGAGTTTGGGGGCATGAACAATATGACCGTGCAATATCTGTTTCAAAATGACTCTCCTTATGAAATGCCTGTAAAATAAATGCTCCGATAGCGACGACTACATTTACAGTATTTTGTCTTTGAAGTCCCGATTTAATCTGTTTTGGTGTGACGATTCAGCTGACGATAAAATGCGAAAAAAATCGCACATCAAAGTGAAACAAATGTCCCCTCGATGGCATCACTATATTGGAGGGATAGTCCTTCTTTTATACGGGTGTGGATATTCTCTTTGAGCTGAGAGCCGAGAGCTGAGAGCTGAGAGCTGAGAGAAGTGAATAAATGACCTGAGAATTGGAATTGGACTGAGAACAAGAAGACGACGGATGTTATTGTACTGGCCATAGATAATGACAACAATATACGATTTTCCTTTTCCTGGGGCATCCCCTACGGGGATTGATTTTGGTGCATTTCATTTGTCCCCCGGTAGCCGCTACGCGCCAACCGGGGGCTACTAAACATGAAGT
>JAFRYG010000169.1 GCA_017441205.1 Pseudomonadota bacterium | reverse complement strand
CTTCTGCTTCTTGTTTCTCTCTCTTCTTCGGTTTTCAATGACGTCCCTTATTAGAGCGTCCGTGCGCGGGAGATGAGTTTTCATTCATCCCGTCGGCGAGTGGGCCTTATACGCACATCTGACACCAATGTCAAATAAAAATAAGGCTCTATGATACGAATGTGGATAATTTGTTCGTGAACATTTGCAATTCTGGCTTGAATCTTAGAGCTCAGAGTCTGGAGCAGTGAATGCATTCTCAAAGTTCAAAGCTCAGAACAATGAAATACATATTCTTTGGAACATTGCATATCCACGCTGGTTAAACACAGCCCAAAATAAAACCGCGTATTTTGCCAAGCAAAATAGCGGTTTTAGCGAGTTGCAGGGGCGGCACTGCCGCCCCAAAACGAGCAACCTATTGATGAAAAATAAAACCGCGTATTTTGCCAAGCAAAATAGCGGTTTTAGCGAGTTGCAGGGGCGGCACTGCCGCCTCAAAACGAGCAACAATAAAGAGCAATTCTTCAGGCAATAACGGATTATTCAAAAACCTTCAGTACCCGTGTCTCTCACTAATTCGGCATTGCCGGCTCACATTCGCCGTTGTCTTCATTACATTTATTATCATAGCATTTATCCCAGTTCGCACTTATCGAATACAACGTTCCGTTATCATCTTTTGCACAGCTGGCGATGACGGAATATACCGGACCATTCGGACCGACGGATGCATTTTGGAAACAAACGGGCGCATTGACACCTTCGGCATTGCCAAAACATGCCGTTTTGCACTGTTTTTTCCCGGAAATAGTCGTGCAAACCATGGGATAACCGCCATCCATCTTACAATCATTTGGACAGTTTTGGGGATTATTGAGCAGGCACACGCCGGTCGATTTATCACAACCATATGTACACTTCGTCATTTCGGCATTTTCCGAATACAATGTTCCCATATCATCCTTGGCGCAGGTATCGACGACGGAATAGTAGGGAGAATTCGGTCCCAGCGAGGCATTCTGGTAACAGACGGGAACATTCTCGCCGACTTTTTTGCCGAAACATGCGGTACTGCACTTCTCTTTTCCAGAAATTATCGTGCAAACCATCGGATCACCGCCATCCATCGAACAATTTTTAGTACACAGAATCGGACCTTCCGCCTTGCACCATCCATCGACTTCACTGCATCCACTCACGCATTCTATCATATCGGTACTCACCGAATAGAGGATGCCGTTATCATCCAATGCGCACGTATCGAACGCAGAATACTGAGTTGCCACATCAGGATCCAACGATCCATTGACGAAACAGACCGGCTCATTATCGCCCACATTTTTATTGAGGCAGTGATACTTGCAAGTCTTTTTTCCGGAAATGGAAACACATACAGATGTCCTTCCGCTGCCGACCTCGGCCTCACAATTAAGCGCTTTACATGTTTCATCGGGATCAACGCTGGGCTTGCATTCATTTGTGGTCTCATCACAGCCATCCAGGCAATCCTCAAGATCGAGCTTTGCCAGATACAATCTGCCGTTATCATCTTTCGCACAGGTTTCGACCCCAAGATGCATGGGCTCTGGATAGGGATCATACCCTCCGATCCAGTAGCACATCGGGGCATTCTTGCCTTCAGCTTTGGAACGGCACACCTTTTGACAGTCTGTTTTTCCGTTAACGGTAAAACACCCCTGTTCATACGGATAATCCGGCCATATACAATCGCTGTCATTATGACATCCCGGTTCCGGATCAACATTATTTTTGCATAACCCGGTGGATCCATCACATTCATCCGGACAAATATCCAGTTCAAGGTCAATCAAATACAATTTGCCATTGTCATCTGCGGCACAGGTTTCAATCCCCGTATACATGTGCTCGGGATCAGTCCAAAAATCAAAGCACATCGGCGCACTCCTGCCTTTGGATTTGGAACGACATGCATCTTTGCAAACCGATTTACCATTAATGAGAAAACAGCCTGTATCCAGCACGTAATCATCGATTATACATTCTTTATCATTTTTACATTCAACTTCAGTATTATCTTTATTTTTGCACAGCCCCGTTGACCTATCGCAGCCATTTTTGCACTCATCCGATTTGGTGCTGACGGAATATAGCGTACCATTGTCATCCAGAGCACAGGTATCAACCTCGGAATGCGGTAACTGATATTCGGGCGGAAGTGATCCATTGACATAACATACCGGAGCATTTTTCCCCGTTTTTTTGCCAAAACACTCAGGTTCGCAACTCTTATAGCCCGAAACGGATACGCATACATGCGGTCTTCCGCCGGCATAGCTTTCACAATGAAGATCTTCGCAGGTCGCGTTCGGGTCTACGAATTCCCTGCACTTGCCAGTCGCTTTATTGCAGCCATCCTTGCATGCATACTCATTGGTGGACACCAAATAAAGCTTGCCATTGTCATCCGCAGCACAACTTTCGATCGCCGAATAAGATACTCCATCAGAATCTGCCGGTGTTGAACAGACCGGTGCATTATCTCCGGCAACACTTCCATGACAGATATCTTTGCAGGAGGACACACCATTAACCGTAAAACAGCCAGCCTGAGGCATCCCAGGCGGCCGTTTGCAATCCACATTGTATGTGCACTCCGAATAGTCCCGAAGCTCCGCCATCTGACATGCACTGAACGAACCGCCGACGATAGTCAGCAAACCAATCAACAAAATGCGCTTGTTCATATATTCTCCCCTATTGTCAGGAACACCACCATGAAAATATGGAAAACAAACCTGCAAATCATTCCTATCATACCCCTTATCAGTTGACAATCCTACCAGGTATTGGTGGGATTACAGACGTTACTATTCAACCCTCGTTATTTCATTACACAGAAAGTAACATTTTCTATATTCGCGCTTTGCAGCGCGTTGGGCTTATTTTTTCGCTTGCGCGGCAGGGGGTGTTCGATTGTGAACACCCCCTACTACAGTTCACAATAGGCTACTCATTTCGTCTCTTTTGCCTATCGGCAATCGACTCATGATTAACCTTTGTTCACTGGGCTCTGCGAGTTTTACCGTTCACCGAACGCTAAAACTCTCGGCCCCCCGCACGCCTTTTGTGCTGACGCAGTTGCGGGTCGAATGTCCATCCCTGGACATGCCTCCCTCGCCTCTCGCCGCCGTCCATGGCGGCGCAGCGATGGAGATGAAGCCCCATTGGCATTCGGAATCATTACAATCACAGCAAGATATTGCTCTCAAGATAAAGGGGCTGAACAGTTTTGCAGACGTGTCACAACATGAACTATTCTGCATACCACTGCCATAAATAGGCCAAATACCACTGCCATACCCAGCCCAAAAACATATACGCAACGGTAAATATGGTATATGGAATTACCATACCTGGGGGAAAGATTTGGAAAAGGCAACATAATGGATGACATCCTCATTTTATTACTGATTCTTTTTTTAATCGTCTGGCTGTTCGTACTGCCCATCGTTCTGCCTATCGTATTTGCAAACAAATACAAACGCATCAAACAGGCAGTGCTCGAATTGTATAAAAAGGGCGAAATCACTAAAAAACAGTATATTTACTGTGTCAATGAACAGCCGCCATACGAGCAGAAATATGTGAGACCGGTTGCCTCCGAAACGCCCTCCCCGGAGAAACCAACAGAAACGACGAAGGATTCGTCCAAACCTGGTGCAGAGGCAGCTGGAGTTCATGAAAACGAAGTCAGACTGATTGCTCAGACAGTTGAAGTACACGAAAGTGATGCAAAACAAGAGCCTAAACCTGCTGAGTCTGCCGAAAGTGAAGCAAAATCTGACGCCAAAGACACCGAAAATTCTGATAATGAAGTAAAACAAGATGTTCAGGCTGCTGAGTCTGCCGAAAGTGAAGCAAAATCTGACGCCAAAGACACCGAAAATTCTGATAATGAGGTTAAACAAGATGTTCAGACGGCTGGAACTGCCGAAAGTGAAGCAAAATCTGACGCCAAAGACACCGAAAATTCTGATAATGAGGTTAAACAAGATGTTCAGACGGCTGGAACTGCCGAAAGTGAAGCAAAATCTGACGCCGAAGACACCGAAACTTCTGATAATGAGGTTAAACAAGAAGTTCTGGCTGCCGAACCTGCCGAAAGTGAAGCAAAATCTGAAGCCGAAGATATCGAAACTTCTGATAATGAGGTAAAACAAGAAGTTCTGGCTGTCGAACCTGCCGAAAGTAAAGCAAAATCTGAGGCCGAAAATACCGAAGCTTCTGATAATGAGGTTAAACAAGAAGTTCTGGCTGCCGAACCTGCCGAAAGCAAAGCAAAATCTGAGGATAAAACCATTGAAAAGCCGGAAGCTGCAGCAGAACCGGAATCGCTTGCAGCACGCAATGCTTTGGAAGACAAGTCCCCCGTCGGCAGCCCGCTGATCCCGATCCCGGTCATTCTCGGACTCGGCGTCGTATTGATCTGCACCGCCGGTGCAGCCTATATTTCCTCATTCTGGGGTACAGCCTCGGAAATCGTCAAACTCATTGCAGTCGGTAGCTTCAGTCTCATCTTCTATGGTGCATTCCGGCTCGCCCATAACAAGCTGCAAATCGACAACTCCGCAAAAGCGTTTTACATCTTATGCATTGCCGCCCTCGGCATCACGGTCACTGCGGCAGAACTCTTCGGGCTGATTCTGGGCAATGCGAGTCCCGCTGCGATGATGCTCCTGCCCTGCGCAGTTATTGCTGCCGGCATGTTCAGGGGATACTACATATTCAAGAGCCGGCTGTTCCCGATTTTGGGCATCTCCTTTGTATTTCTGTTTTTGACAGCCCTGTCGGCGGCCATTTTTGACCATCATGCCATGATGTTTTTCATCCCGGCAATCGCTTCGACAGGCACGCTCGCCTATGCCACTCTGAGTAAAAAAGAATCGGCCACAAATCTTCGCAAACCCGCATTCGTACTGTTTCTGGTCTTTGTATGCCTTCTGATGCTGAGCACGTATGCGCTCGACGACATGCTCCACAGGAATCTGATGGCTGCCTTCGCGCTCTCGCTTGCGATTCTCATGCATATTCAGCTGCACAGCGGCTATAACCGTTTTATCGAATGTGCGATACCGGTTGCGATGTGCTGGGCTGCACTGGCATTCAACCAAAGCATTTCCTACGAATCACGCGGTGCAGTGTTCTTTATCTGCAGTGTGCTGATGTGCGCCTCGACCATCGCATCATTTATCAGTACGCGCAAACATGACAGAGCGCTGCATCCAATGGCGATCATCCTATATGCTGTGTCGATCTGCATCACTGCAATGGCAATGGACTTCGACGACTTCGACGGCATTCAGAAAGCTTCCCTGTTCATCCCGGCGCTGACATTCATCCTGCTTGGGGCACATCTGATGCAGCGCGCACGCATGATCACCATCTCCATGCAGAAAAGTGCTGATGCAGACAAAGCGGCAGAATCATCCGAAGCCGGCAGGGACACACTGCCTGCCAAACTGAAATCTGCCCCGGTTGCTGCCGCATGGACAGCCCTGTGCATCGGCGGCGTCTATACCCAGATCGGCTATCTTTTCCTCGCGGACGATATATCGAAAATCCACTGCTGGCAGCTCAATCACGGCATGTCTGCAGCCCTTCTGGCCATTGCGCTCATCCCGGAACGATTTTGGTTCGGCGACTGCCGCTGCCGCCGTCAGATATCATTCGTACAGATGATTCTGATTGCGTTCTGGCAGTATTTTACCCTCTTTCACATCTTCAGCACCCCGGTAATTCTGAGCAATTATCCATTCAACCAGTTGCTTTTCCTCGTTCCCGCACTGGTACTCACGTTTATCGAACGAAGAGATGCACTCAAAAATAATCGTCCAAACATTGTTCTCGCATCGCATATCAGCGCCATTGCACTCGTACTCTGGATCGTACCGCTGTTGATGCTGATTCTGGATGATGTGCTGAGCCGCTGCTTCGTGATGAGCATAGCTCTGGATATGTCGGATTACATTCTTGCTGTCGATTCGCTTCTGCTCGCCGGTATTCTGCTTTACGAACCCAAATCACCGCTTTGCCCGAAACTCAGCCCGATCCGACTCATTGCAGGCGCCGTTCTGATTGGCGTATCCTACATCAGCCTGAGTATGGAACTGGATGACTATCTGCCCGGCGAGAGCACACTGATCAAAGTGATGCCGTGGATTGCGGCAGCCATTTATCTGGCGATCATTCATTTCTATACGTTCCGCAAAAAGATCGCGCTCGCCGATGCTCCGCATCTGCGCCTGCGCGGCGCCATTGCGCTCATTGCCACGATGTCGTTCATACAGGTCGGCATCAATGAACAGATCGCCGCAGTTCTGCTCATCCCCGCACTGGCACTGACGTTCCTCGACGACCGCCGCAGCGCAGGACTGAAATCTCCGAATGACCAAACAATAGCTGCCATCATCGGAAGCGTACTATTTTCGTGTCTGATCGCCCTGATCGTTTTCAAAATGAGAACCATCTTCAACGTCGACCATGCGACAGAAGATGCTGTTCAGGAAATTGCACTCCCGGCCGTTGCCCTGCTGTTCTCAATCATCGTTCTCGCCGAACATCTCGTGATGCGCAAGCGCGAAATCAGGCCGTACCAGCTTGTAGCCGCAGTTGATCTTGAAGCGGCAGCCGCCTGTGCCCTCATTTATATGTTGATCGACCAATCTACCGATCTGCCGGCACGCCTGATGATACTCGCCGCCGGCCTCATCGGTTCCTGGTGCATGAGCCACCGAGAACACCGTCCATACGGGCTGTTCGCAGCCCTTGCAGTATTTGGCGGAATCTATGCAGTCCTCGACGTGGGCTGGAACCATCTGGACACGACGGAACCCGACTATTTTGTATGGATTGCTGCCGCCGTTATCACCGCTGCAATTGCATTTTACGACGGATTTAGACGCGTCGGATACACACATCTTCGCGCGGTTTGGGCGCTGTCCTTCGTACCGCTCATGGTCGCCCACCCCGATCCCTATCACATTGCCCACCTTGCGGGCGTGCTTTTTGTTGCACTCAATCTGCTGCAATACCTGCGCGATCGCGGCCAGAGCGACCACGACCGCACGCTCATCACGGTTTCGTGCGGCATCATCGCCATTGCCCTTTCCCTCAAGATAATGGTTTTGCCCGAAGATTCCTGGCTCCCGGTCACGATCCGCCCGGAACTCATCGCCCTGATTCCGCTTGCGGCAGCCTATCTGGTCTCGTGGCGCGTCTGGAAATTCCGCGAACCTTCTCACCTGGTTTCCAGTATTTCCGCGCTCGTCATCCTGCCGCTGCTCTACCTTGTTCCCGAAGAAAACGTTCAGTTCCATGCGATTACAGTCACGGCGCTCGCGATTGCATCCATCATCGTGGCCTTCCGCATCAGACTCAACCGCTATCTGACCATCGGCATCGTCAGCATCGTGATCATCTTCTTCAGTCAGACCAAAACCTTCTGGTTTAGCCTGCACTGGTGGGTATATCTGGCCGTCGTCGGCGTGATTCTGCTCACGATTGCGGTCATCAACGAAACGGAGCGCCGCAAGGGTTCGACGCTCGTCAGGCGTGCAAAGGATATGGCCGCACGCGCCTGGAAATGGTGATTTGGGGTATTTTTATGGGGCTGCGCTATGGCCTGCGGCCATACGCGCCGCTTGTGCCGGGCTATTCGCACAGCGAATACGCCCGGCATTTTTTTATCAAAAGCAGCTCCGGCCGTATGGCGCAGCCATAGGCCGGAGCAAAGCCGCGTATGTGTGCACTTGCTGCACACATAGCGGCGACCGGCGAGTGCAGCGGCACGCCAGTGTGCCGCAAACGAGAAATGCAGTAAAATCCTTGAAAAGTGATTGCCGTGTGGTGTAGATCCCGCCCCCGGAATTGCATCATTAAATGAACATGATGCCCGTTTCTTTTTTGCAACCCCCGAATATGAGACAGATTCTGCCTTTGTATTCTAAAGAAGAGATTCCTGATGTCCAATCAAGCAACCATGATTAAAGATCTCCAGGCAGGAAAAGTTGCCCTGGACAGCCATGTTGTTGTCGAAGGCTGGGTCCGCACGCGGCGCGACTCCAAAGCCGGTGTTTCATTCCTCAATGTTTCGGACGGCACCTGTTTTGCGACCATGCAGATCGTCATCGATTCCTCGCTTCCGAACTACGAATCCGATGTCAAGCGCATCACGAGCGGCTGCGCAGTCAGAGTCGGCGGCAAACTCGTCGCATCGCAGGGCAAGAACCAGGCATGCGAAGTTCTGGCTGATACAGTTGAAGTCGTTGGCTGGGTTGAGGATCCGAATTCCTATCCCATTCAGCCCAAACCGCATACGCGCGAATTTTTGCGCGAAGTTGCCCATCTGCGTCCCAGAACGCAGCTTTTTGGCGCCGTTGCCCGCGTCCGTCATTCGCTGGCCATGGCCGTCCATCAGTTCTTTAATCAGCGCCAGTTTTACTGGATTCATACGCCGCTCATCACGGGCAGCGACTGCGAAGGCGCCGGCGATATGTTCAAGGTATCGACGCTCGATTTTGCGAACATTCCGCGCAACGAAGACGGCAGCGTCGACTATACGCAGGATTTCTTCGGAAAACCCGCACATCTGACGGTCTCCGGACAGCTCAACGTCGAGACGTATGCGACCGCATTGACGCGCGTCTATACATTCGGTCCGACGTTCCGCGCGGAAAACTCCAATACGCGCCGCCATCTTTCGGAATTCTGGATGGTCGAACCCGAAATCGCCTTTGCGGATCTGCACGATGATGCCCAGCTTGCCTGGGATTTTCTGCAGTTCATCTTCAAATCGCTTCTCGATGAACGCCAGGACGACATGGCTTTCTTTGCACAGTTCGTCGACAAGGACTGCATCAAGCGTCTGGAAGCCCTCGTCAACTCGAAGCTCACGGTCATGCCCTATACCGAAGCCGTCGAAAAACTGAGCAAATCCGGCGAAAAATTTGATTTCGACGTTTTCTGGGGCATGGACATGCAGACGGAACACGAGCGAGCTCTGACCGAAAAGATCGTCGGCGGACCGGTCGCCGTCATCAATTATCCAAAGGAAATCAAAGCATTCTATATGCGCATGAACGACGACAACAAGACCGTTGCGGCCATGGACGTCCTCGTTCCCGGAATCGGCGAAATGATCGGCGGCAGCCAGCGCGAAGAGCGCCTCGATCTGTTCGACAAACGTTTGGATGAACTCGGACTCGACAAGGAATCCTACAGCTGGTACCGCGATTTGCGCCGGTACGGAACGGTTCCTCATGCCGGATTCGGTCTGGGATTCGAGCGCGCCATCATGTATGCGACCGGCATCGACAACATCCGCGATGTCATTCCGTTCCCAAGAGCGCCGAGACTCATTAACTTCTAAACAATTAACTATTATAAAGCGGCCGGCCCGGGTCCATGAATCCATTGCCGGCCCGCCATTCCACCCGATGTCCCAAGCGCACAAGATTTCACTCAAAGTTCCCGACTACAGCGATTACGAGCACTTTTATCAAAACCGTTTTACGCCGGAAGTCGTCTACTGGGCCGACGATGGTCCTCACGATATTTCGCTCGACGAGTATGCGCTCAATCGCCTCTATGCCCAGAGCAGCGGCGAAATACTGGAACGCATCATCCTGCTCAACGGGGAACCCATCGGTACCGTGACAGCGCGGGACTTCGTCAAACGCGTGTGTCAGTGTACGCTGGGCATTGTGATAGCCGACCCGGCATGCTGGGGACACGGCTATGGCTACGCCGCCCTGCGGCTGTTTACCGTTATGCTTGCGCAAAATGGGATAGGCCGTGTCATTCTCGAAACCTACGCAAACAACAAACGGGCGCAGCGCTGCTTTAACAAAATCGGGTTTCAGAAAAAACGCGTATTTTTTGCACCATCTTCCGGCAGATTCGTCGTCGAAATGTACATGGATCTGCATCGGCGCCCGGCCATCGGAGAACGCATTTCACGCGACGATCCGCGCTGGAAGCCGCCCAGAACGAAGTGATGCACCGCGTGCCCGTACTCATTTCACCCCAAAAACTGAATTTAAAACACATGAACAGCAAACGACTTATTCTCACAGCATCCATTCTTTTTGCCCTCACCGCAGCATCATGCAGCAAGGAGCCTACCGTGAATACAGCAGCCGATGTTCAGTCCGCTGCGCCAGCAGCCACTGTCGCCCTCGATCAGCTCGATCGCAGCGCATTCAACAAAGCAGCTCTGCGCCTCAATCTGCCGCTTTTCTGGGTCTATGAGGAAACACCGAATAATACGGTTCGCCCCGAAATCCTGACGACGCTCAATTTCTATCCGACATCCGAAAGCTTTGTCTGGAAAGATGATCAGGGACAATTCACGCCTGCCTTCTATCACGCCTATCAGCAAATGGTCGACGTCATGAAGGATCCCCTGATGGGTAATAAAATAGATGATCCGAACGAAGCTGCGCGCCGCCAGAAAGTCGCCCAGGAACTCGATCAGGCCGCAGTTACCGTCGTGATGACAGACTTTTCGAAAGCCAGTTCCAGCGAACAGGCCTTCGTCAAAGCCATGCTCAAAGCCGGCAAAGCCATCGACAATCTCTATGCAAAACAGATCGGCCTGGATGTGGCGCTTTCGAAAATACCTGCCGACGACATCATGTCGCAGAGCATGGCTCGTCACAACTGGGGCGTCGATGCCCAAAGTCCAAAAATGAAGGACGACAAAACCTGCCGCGCCATATCGGATGCATCGCAGATTCCCTGCGGCGTTTATCCCGAATCGATCCAGAGCAGCTCCGATTTTTGCCAGGCACTGAGTTCGCGCCCGGATGCCGAAGAATTGCTGACGCCGTTTACCGTCGTCGTCACGGACGGCGACAATCTTAAAGCTGTTCCCTATAATGAATACTACAAATCCGAAATGCAGGCCGTCAGCGATGCCCTGAAGGAAGCTGCCGCGACGATCGCCGGCAATGAATCCGAAAAAGCCCTGCATACCTATCTGCTTGCGGCAGCGGATTCTTTCCTTTCGAACAACTGGGAACCTGCCGACGAAGCCTGGGCAGCCATGAATTCCACGAATTCGGCATGGTACGTCCGCTGCGCACCGGACGAGACCTACTGGGAACCCTGTTCCCGCAAAGCCGGATTCCACCTGACTTTTGCGCGCATCAATCCCGATGCGCTCGCGTGGCAGGAAAAACTCACGCCGCTGCAGCAGGAAATGGAAGAACGCATGGCCAAAATCGCCGGTGCTCCCTACGTTTCGCGAAAAGTCAGTTTCCATCTGCCGGATTTCATCGATATCGTCACCAACAGCGGCGATGACCGCGATGCCTTCGGCGCCACCATCGGTCAGTCCCTGCCCAACTGGGGACCGGTCGCCAACGAAGGGCGCGGACGCACGGTCGCCATGAACAACCTCTATACGGATCCCGACAGTCTGCGCGACCGCAAGATGCTGGCATCATCCATGTTTACGAGCCAGGATATCGGATTGCTCGAAGATGCAACCGGCCCCGGCCTGCTGGGAACGATCATCCACGAAGCCGCCCACAATCTCGGTCCGGCCCACGAATATCAGGTCGACGGCAAAGTCGATGATGCTATCTTCGGCGGCGGACTCGCCACACTTGCAGAGGAATTTAAAGCACAGACCGCAGCGATCTGGTACCTCCCATATCTGGTCGAAAAAGGCGTCATTTCGCAGGAACTGGCCAACAAGAGCTACGCCGATTCAGTACACTGGGCTTTCGGCCATATATCGCGCGGCATGACCAACGGCGAAGGCCACATCCAGCCTTATTCCCAGCTGTCCGCAATTCAGATCGGCATGCTGCTCGAAGACGGTGCCCTCACGTTCGAACCGGAAACCATGGCTGCCAACGGCAAAGACAAAGGCGCATTCGTTCTGCACCTCGAAAAGATGCCGGCAGCCGCTGAACGCATCATGACTGCAATTGCCCAGATCAAAGCCAAAGGCGACAAGAATGCTCTGATTGCACTTCAGAAACAGCATGTCGAGGGCAATGCCATTCCGTTTGACATCATTCGCGAACGTATGCTGCGTCTGCCCAAGACGAGCTTCGTCTATAGTGTCATTGTGCCGTAAGATAATTCTGACATCACAGGGATGTCTGAATCCATGTTTATGAACGTCGGCTTGAATTTTATCCAAAATTCAAGCCGCTTGTTTATATTTTAAACAAAACACATCCCGTTATTGAGCTTCTTTTTGAATTATCTGCCTAACAATGCTTGACAAAGCGCATATCACACTATAGAAGGATGTATCTGGTTATTTCTGCGCCTTAAACGCACATGTCGTTTCGGCGGAATAAGCAGATAATATAGTCATTTCAAAGTATTTTTTACATAAGGATATCGAATCATGAAAAAGCATCTTACCACAATAATGGCAATGGCGGCTGCTTTGAGTATGCCGTTGTCGGCCATGGCGCAGGATGCCGTGGACGCCGATACCGCCAATGCTGCTGTAACCAATGACAATGCAGCCGCTGCAAATGACAGTGCAGCCGCAGGTGAGAGTGCCGCTGCCCCAAGTGACAGCAATGCACAGCCAGCAGCAGAAGCCGCCTCAGATACGAGCGCCCCTTCAGAAAGTGCAGCGCCCGCTGCAGCAACTGCAGCGACCGACGCCCCCGCAGCACCACAGGAATCCGCTGCCAGCGCTGCCGCTGCTCCAGCACCTGCTGCTCCCGCAGCCGAAAGCGCACCCGCAGCTGCCGCTGCTCCAGCACCTGCTGCTCCCGCAGCTGACAGCGCACCCGCAGCCGCCGTTGCTGCAAGCAGCGAACCGGCAGCAGCAGAAGCCGCCTCAGATACGAGCGCCCCTTCAGAAAGTGCAGCGCCCGCTGCAGCAACTGCAGCGACCGACGCCCCCGCAGCACCACAGGAATCCGCTGCCAGCGCTGCCGCT
>JAFRYG010000168.1 GCA_017441205.1 Pseudomonadota bacterium | reverse complement strand
CATTCCGTTATTGCAATGATTCCGAATAGCAGAGATTGGTACTCCTCATAATTGCTGCGCCGCCATGGACGGCGGCGAGAGGCGAGGGAGGCATGTCCATGGATGGACATTCGACCCGCAGCTACGATTGCCAAAAGAAGCGTGCGGGGGTAGTAGGGGGTGTTCACAATCGAACACCCCCTGCCGCGTAAGCGTACAAAAAAACAAAGCCTCCGCGCTGCAAAGCGCGATAAATGACCGCAATCCAAATAATTCGTCTCAGTTCGCAAATGGCCATTTGTGGTACAGAGCTGATTCATAGGATTTAAAAGATGAATTTTGAACGCATCCTCATCCTCGATGGTGGTCTTGGGACCAAGATACAGCAGTACGGACTGACCGAAAACCAGTACCGCACAGCGCGTTTTGCCAATCATCCGCACGTATTGGGCGGCAATCATGATGTCCTGACACTGACGCATCCAGAAATCATCGCCGAAATCCACCGGGAATATATTGATGCCGGTGCCGATATCATCGAAACATGCTCATTCAATGCGAACGCCATATCCCAGGCGGAATACGGCATGCAGGAATATGTCGCCGAAATGTGTTCGGCGTCGGCCCGCATCGCCCGAAAAGCCGCCGACAGCGCCAAAAGACCCTGTTACGTCGCGGGATCTGTCGGGCCGACAAAGGTCAGCCTGTCGCTGGCGTCGGATGTCGATCATCCCGAATTTCGTGCAGTAGATTTTGATACGATGGTTCGCGCATACGAGGAACAGATCGATGCGCTCGTGAGCGGAGGCGTCGATCTTATACTCATCGAGACGATTTTTGATGCCCTGAATGCAAAAGCTGCTCTCTATGCTGCATCCTGTATCAAGGAACGAAGGAACAGGGATATTCCGGTGATGCTGTCGGCGTCGCTGGCCGATCAGGCCGGGCGGCTGCTGAGCGGACAGGCGATCGAAGCTTTTATCGATACCGTAATCGCATTCAATCCCATGAGTGTCGGTTTGAACTGTGGCGAAGGTGTGGGCGAAATGGAACGATTCCTTCCGGTTTTGAATGAACGCCTGCCTCATAATATTGCAATAAGCTGTTATCCGAATGCCGGACTTCCCGATGAACAGGGCTGTTATCCAGACAGCCCCCAAAAAATGGCGGATAAATTCGTCGAATTCGCCAAGAGGGGATGGCTGAACATCGCCGGCGGATGCTGCGGAACGACGCCGGATCATATTCGCGCGATGGCGCAGGCACTCGCCGGAATTACAGCAAGGAAATTAACTGTACAGAATGCGTATTCATGCGGATTTTGCGGCTTGAATCCGATTTCTGAACAATCCGGCGAACGTTTGATCGTTGCGGAACGCGCCAATGTTACCGGTTCCCGAAAATTCAAACGCCTGATCGAACAGAAAAACTGGGACGAAGCGCTTGAGGTCGCAGGAACCCAGATGAATGGTGATGCGCATCTCATGGATATCTGCATGGATGATGCCATGCTGGATGCGCCGGCGGTGATGCGGGAATTTCTGAGGCGTCTGGCGGCTGAACCCGAAATATCAAAATATCCGGTCTGTCTGGACAGCAGCTGCTTTGATGTCATTCGGACGGGGCTGCGCGAATGTCAGGGGCGGTGTCTGGTCAATTCCATCAGCCTGAAAGGCGGTGAAGTGGAATTCCTCGAACGCGCCCGCGAAATCCGGAAATTTGGGGCCGTCGCCGTCGTGATGGCTTTCGATGAGCAGGGGCAGGCTTCGACGACAGAGAGAAGAATCACCATCCTGACCAGAGCTGTGAATCTGCTCATCGAAAGGCTCGGTTTTCATCCCTGCGATATCGCTGTAGATCCCAATATCCTTGCCATTGGAACAGGAATTGAGGAACACAATGACCAGGCCATGAGCTTTATTGAAGCGTGCCGCATCATGCGCCGTCGTTTTCCCGGCATCCGGACTATCGGTGGATTGAGCAATCTGTCCTTTTCGTTCCGGGGGCGCGATGATGTCAGAACCGCGATTCATCAGGCATTCCTTAAACGCGCTGGCGAGGATTTGACGATGGTGATTGCGAATCCGTCGGTTTTGCATGCTCCGGTCGATTCGGAACTTGCCGGACTGGCTGATGATCTCGTCGGAAATGTGCATCCCGGCGCACTCGATAAACTGCTTCGGTGGATGGATGAACACCAGCCGGAAAACAAAGCGGTTTCGCCCAAAAAGGATGATCTTCAGTCGATGGGGCCGATTGAGCGGATTGCAAATGCTTTTGTCGGCGGAAATCCGAAATATCTGCATTCCGATATCACCGAACTGAGCAAAAACATGACGCCGCTGGCGATCGTCGAAGGGCCGCTCATGAGTGCCATGAACGAGGTCGGGGAGCGTTTCGGTCGCGGTGAGATGTTTTTGCCTCAGATCGTCAGAGCTGCCAGACTCATGAAACATGCGATCGGTTATCTGAATTTGGAACAGAATGCGCTGGATTCTGCCATCGTTCGTAAAAAAGTGCTGATTGCAACGGTTTGGGGCGATGTCCATGATATCGGTAAGAATATCGTCAGTATCGTGCTTTCGTGCAATGGATACGAAGTCATTGATCTCGGCGTGATGGTCGAGACGGAACGGATCGTGGCCGAAGCCAAACGCCTTCGCGTCGATGCCATCGGGTTGAGCGGCTTGATTTCGCCGTCGCTGAACGTCATGGTCGAGGTCGCCAAAGCCTTGAATCACGCGGGGGTTCACGTTCCGCTTATCGTCGGCGGCGCCGCTGCCAACGATGAACATACCGCATTGTGTCTTGCGCCGGCCTATGCTCCGGGAACGGTTTGTTATGTCGCCGATGCTTCGCGCGTTCCGGGCGTGCTTGGTCCCTGGCTTTCGGACGACAGGTGTTCCGAAACCATTGCACGCATTGAGGAACATCATCGAATCATCGCCGGGCGCCGTCAATCCGCACATATCGAACTGCGTTCACTCGAAGAATCCAGAAAATTGGCACCAGCACTTGAGTTCCATTCCGAATGGATGAAAAAGCTGGATGCAGAAGTGAGCAAAGGGCTGCAGGCATTCGAGTGGAAACCGTCTGAACTGGCGGAACACATTTCATGGCCTTATGTCATGCGGGTATTAAAGGGTAAAAGTCATGCTGCTGACGGCATGGACGATGGGATAATCCAAAAATGTCTGAAAATCATTCAGGCAGCAGATGGCATCCCCGAATGCCTCCGGACCAGAGGGCACCTCATCTTTATGCATGCGCGCCGTGCAGGGGATGATATCGAATTACTGGATGATTCCGGCCATACAATTGCTGTATTGTATGGAGTGCGCGCACAGCAGAAAAACCTTGAACCGCTGGCGCTGGCGGATTTCGTCGCACCTGAGAACGGCGCAGTCGGGCTTTTTGCCCTGACGACATCCGCAAATAATGCGGAAAAACTGGAGATTCCGGAAATTACCTCCGACGAGATTCTGTTGTACACTCAGGTCATTGCAACATCTCTCGTCGATATTGCCAATGATGTGATGCATCGGCGAGTTGCTGCGCCTATAAATCATTACATCTGTCCGGCTCCGGGATATCCGATAGCTCCGGATCATGCCTTAAAACGCGATATCCTGAATTTGACAAAAGCTGCCGAAATCGGCATTTCCCTTACGGACAGCATGATGATGCAGCCACTCGCCAGCGTCTGCGGATACACGATCGTTCATCCCAAAGCGCATTATTTTTCGATGGGAGAAATCGATAACAATCAGCGAACGGAATACTATAAACGGAGCGGTAATCCATTATAATGATCAAAAAAGTCCTCATTGCAGCCTATTTCGTCGTGCTTTTCTTCATTCTGGGGTCGTACTTTAGCTTTTCAGCTCCGGAATTGTCGCTGCACGTGCGCGTAATAGGATCACCTGCTCTGTCGGATGGTTATCCGGGGGCGATGCTCATTCAGATTGATGATGAACAGAATGTGCTCAAAGGCATGAAAAAGCGTATTGAGGTCCGCTTGCTCCAATACCGCTATGTCGATGAAAATGAAATAACCAGAGATCTCAATACACCAAGGGTCATTTCCAGAGAATCCTATGATAATGTATTGGACGGAGCTCTGTTTAAAATCCCCTATCCCGGAAAAAATTTCGATCCAACGAATAAAGTGGGGGTAGAGATTAAGCTCTATGGGGATGATGGCGAAAATGAAGAATTGTACAAGGAAATCTGGATCTGGCCTCCGGATGCACGTTTAGCGTGGCAGTTGCAAACCGAAGCCCCTGAATTTCAGAAATTCGCGAGCTATGAGCGGCTGAACCAGTTTTCTGTCCTGGCGCCGTCTGCGTTCATGATTGGGGAGCCCAACGAAGTTCTGCTGCTCAATATCCGCGATGGTGAGCCCTACGCAGGTGACTTCGTCATTGAACAAATCAATATTGTCCCGGCACCGGAACCTCAAATTGTTCATGCCGATGATTCCGGAATCACTTCGTTTCCGCTTTCGATTTATGCCCGGGCCGATTTTAAGATTACGGCCGGTGATGAAGTGGTTTACGCCACGTTTGTACCGATGGAGAGACCATTTCATGCCGAAATTACTGATTTTTGTATCGATTCATTCGGCCACTTCCCCCGAGTGCATGTCACGCCGTCGGGGGGCCGGTATCCGATCATCGTCGATTACTTTGTCGGCAATGTATGGATCGACCGCCAAATCGTTCCGGCTGAAGAAATTGATGATTTTAAACTGCAGCCGTCTCTTTATGGGAACAATAATCCGTTCATTGTCTATGCTCGCCTGAGTAATTCGGAAATCCCCGCAGATGAGTATTCACAGATGTTTGCATTTGTGGCGGCGAGCCATGCCTCATACTTACCATTTTATCCTGAACCAGAAAGTGAATTCGGCCTGATTTTCCATGAGTTCAATCCGGATTTTGGTAAAACCGATGATTTCCGGAAAAAACTGGCTTCTGCCGATAAAGATGCCGCTGCCCTTGCACGTCAGGTAGCTCACGTCCTGATCGACCACGATAAGACCATGAATGATAAGCTCAGCAAGTTCAGAACTTACCTGTATCAGCACCTGGCAAGCAAACATCATACGGAACTGAAGGCGATTAAGGATACCCGCAGAGAGGATGAGTATAAATTCAAAATACAAAAGGAATTTTATCAATTAAAAATGAGAGCGATTCTGGGGCTGTGGCTTATCATCGGTGTGATAATATTTGGCGGAGTGGTTTTCCATGCGCGTCGGCGCAATAGATTATTCTGATGTGGCCCCATCTCCCTGTATTCCCCTTCTCCGTAAGGCTGAGGAAGGAACTAAAGTTATAAAATGCAGTAATTCAAAAGAAGCCCACAGGGCTTCCATATTAGTAGCCCCCGGTTGGCGAGCAGCGCCTACCGGGGGAACATGGGTATTAAACGCCAACAGATCCCCGTAGGGGATCAACACTAAAACCAAAGGAATGGTTCGATTAATATAAAATGTCTCTTCCTTTGTCCCACTCGGGAGGGGGGACTATGTGGGGGGCAAATAGATATGTTGGGCGTATTGAACGCAGTGAAAAGCCCGACGGCAAAGGCGTATTGGGCGCAGCCCAATAGCCTGGCCAATGGTGAACAATATTGGTTGGGGGGGAGGAAAGTGATGTGGTTGAGCGTGGGTGAGGGTGGTTATATGTAGTATTTGGCAAGGATAGTATTCCTATCCGAGGATTATCATTGGGCGCCCCACCCTGCCCGCCCCCACCACCAGGCTCCTGGCCTGGGCACACTCGCCCGGGGCCGCTGTGCAATCGTTTTTGCACGCAGCCTCCGCCGCGAAGTATGACCTTGCGTGGTGTCAGAACTATGCCATCATTTTTGACCTCGTCAGATCATAAAATGATTGAAATAGCCTGCTATGTTCATCGGGGATGTATCTTCCTTGCGGAGCGAATTCCCGGTGACAGAACCTTTCGGAACCCAAATGATATATTGGGATGATTGGCGGATTTGGGACATTTTTTTATAAAAAAATGTGCGGATCGATAACCACCAACCACTGGGGGTAGAGCATGAGTACATGTCGGTATGTGTAATATATTGAGTCCGTGCGAAAAATACCTGTCATTGCAGTGTCCGGAATAGTTGCGAAAATACCCGGCGTTGGCGTAAATTCCAGATGGCTTTTTGTGTCTTATCGCAAAATTCAGACATACCGATCATTTCTGGAATTCATAAGGAGAAAGTATGGCAGGACTTACGCTGAAGAGCATCGTCAAGCGTTATGGCAACGCAGAACCGACGCTCAAAGGAATTGATCTGGATATTCGCGATGGCGAATTTCTCGTTCTGGTTGGCCCCAGTGGCTGTGGAAAATCGACGCTGCTCCGCACAATCGCCGGACTTGAGTCCATCACGTCGGGTGAATTGTACATCGGCGACAAACTTGTGAATGACGTGCATCCCAAAGATCGCGATATTGCAATGGTTTTTCAGAGCTACGCGCTTTATCCGCACATGACGATTCGCAGAAATATGGCTTTTGGACTTGAGGTCCGCAAAATGCCGAAAGATGAAATCGACGCTCTGGTGGCTGAAGCCAGCAGTATGCTTGGCCTGGATGATTTTCTGGACAAATTGCCCAAGCAGCTTTCGGGTGGACAGCGTCAGCGCGTTGCGATGGGACGAGCCATCGTTCGTCGTCCGCAGGTCTTCCTGTTTGACGAACCGCTCTCGAATCTCGACGCTGCACTGCGCACTCAGATGCGCGTCGAAATCCGCCGGCTTCACCGAAAACTTCAGACGACCATCATCTACGTGACACACGATCAGGTCGAAGCCATGACGCTCGCCGATCGCATCGCCGTCCTGAGCGGCCGCGACAAGGAAAATGGTACGAAGAATGCCGGTTATCTGCAGCAGGTCGGCACGCCGCTCGAACTCTTCCAGCGTCCCGTCAATAAGTTCGTAGCCGGGTTTATTGGTTCTCCGTCGATGAATTTCCTCGATGCCGAGATTCGTGAGGTGAATGGCAAAAAGGTCGTCCGCGTGGACGGTGATAATACCATTGAGCTGGACGAAAACTGCGCATCAGCTGTGACCAGCGGCCAGAATGTTTGTCTCGGCATTCGTCCGCAGAATGTTCAGCTCGCCGATAGTGCGCATCCCGCGAATTTCACGGTGAATGTCGATGTTATCGAAACGCTCGGCTGGGAAAGTCACGTCCACTTTAGATTGGGAGAGGCCCCGTTCCTGGCTGTTCTCGAAGCCCAGAAGGTCGCGCATTTCGTCGAAGATCAGAAGGTCGGACTTTATATTTCGCCGTCGGTCGTCCATTTGTTCAATAACGATGAACACGGCACTGCTATCGCCCACGGCAAGCAGGACGAAAAAGAAGCCAAAGCCATCATCGATAGTGCGAAAAACTCAGAAGAATAAGGAGTTCGTCGATGCATACCGATATTCTTCAGCACTGGCGAGGGCAGAAGGGACGCGTCCTGAATGCGATGATCGCCTGTGTGTTTGCAATCCTGTGTATGTTCCCGCTCTCGGCGAGTGCACAGGAGATTACGCTCGATCTGTGGCATGCCTACCGAGGTGACGAAGCTGCCGCAATCCAGAGTGTTGTCAATGACTTCGAAAGGGCCAACACCAATATCAAGGTCAAGGTTCTGCCGGTTCCCAGCGAGACATTCAGCAATAAGGTGTTCACCGGCGTGCCGCAGGGCAGCGGCCCGGATGCATTCATTTCCGCGCACGATGTCATCGGCAATTGGGCCGACAATAAGATTATTGCAGATCTGACGCCCTATATCTCCGAAAGTGAGCTGAGTGTCTATCACGAAACCACGGTCAAAGCTCTGCGCTACAAGCCACGCACCCGAAATCCAGAAGAAGCTAAGGATGGCGTATATGCCATTCCGCTGGCTTATAAGAGTGTCGTGCTCTTCTACAACAAAGACCGCGTCCCGAATCCTCCAAGGACGACCGATGAGCTGCTCAAATATCTGGAAGAACATACAGTCATGAGCTGCCCCAAAGGTGAATCCGGCTGCAAACCGCATTTCGGTCTCGTCTATGAGAATACCAATCTCTTTTTTCACAGTGTCTGGCTCAATGGCTTCGGCGGATCGCTGTTCGATGAGAATGGCGCAATTCAGCTCAAAAATGAAGGCAATGCCAAGTCCATAGAGTTTGCCAAAAAACTCAATCAATACATTCCAAGCGGCATCGATGGCGCCCGCATTAAAACGCTGTTCGTCGACGGCGATGCCGATATGCTCATCAACGGTCCCTGGTTCATGGGCGATCTTCCCGAGCAGAATGGCGGTCCCGGTCTGCATTACAGCGTAGCAACGCTCCCGAAGATTACCGAGCCCGGAGCGCCTGCTGATGCCTACGGTTCACCTTTCGTGACCGCCGAAGGTATCTTTATGGCCCGCGACACCAAATACAGCATCGAGCTCTCCAGAATGAGTGAATCTGATGAGAATTATGCTGCAAAAAAGGCCGCAGTTGATGCACGCCGTGCTGCCACCATTAAACTCATGAAGTTTATCGCTGCCGACGGCGCATACAAGCGCATGATCGATGGCAAGCAGATGGTTGCCTACAAAGCCGCATACGAACAGCTCAAGGCTGACAATTCTCCCAAAACGACATTCATCAAGGAAGTTGCGCCGGTTTTCCTGGCTCAGCTCGACCATGCACAGCCTTCGAGCAACCGTCCCGAAATGGGTTCCATCTGGGATTCGATGCAGAAGGCATTGCAGAAATCCATGTTCGGCGGCCCTTCGGGACAGACGCCTTATCTGCTCTTCCTGCTGCTGTCGCTGATCATTGCCGGTTTTGTGTTTTTGGCCAAAGCCACCAATCCGAGCGTGACCACGCCCGAAAAACACAGGATGCATATCGGGGCCACCATCGCTTCGTTCGTTGCGGCAATTCCGGTGTTTATCTGGCTGCAGAGCGTTCAGGGCAACAACAAGAATATCGATGTGATGGTCGCATTGGCCGAGGCGCAGAGCCGCGTGTCCATGCTCAAACCGCCTCCTGCACAGGAGGGCAACCCGGCAGTACTCGTCACCGTTATCTGCGGTATTCTGGCCGCTTTGTGCATCCTCGGTATTCGTGCCTACAAAAAGCACAAAGCAGAAAATATCGAATACACCGACAATAAAACGGCTGCAGTATTCGTGTCGCCGGCCATCATCGGGATGATCGTGCTCGTTTTCCTGCCCTTCATCATCGGTGCATTCCTCTCTTTCTTTGCCTACGAAAATGGCGAGTTTGTCTACGTCGGTCTGCAGAATTTTGCGCGTCTGTTTTCGTCCGAGCAGGCATCTTTCCTCGATTCGATGTCCTTCTACTTTACCTTTATCGTGACTGTGCTCTGGACGATCACCAACGTCGCTCTGCATGTCGGTATCGGTATGTGTCTGGCACTTCTTCTGCGCGAACCCTGGCTCAAACTCAAGGGCATTTACCGCGTGCTCCTCATCGTGCCCTGGGCCATGCCCAACTACATTACGGCATTGATCTGGCGCGGTATGTTCGATCACAGCTTCGGTGCCATCAACGGCATTCTCACCTCCATCGGTCTCGAACCCGTCGAATGGTACAACGAATTCCTCACGTCGTTCGCCGCCAACCTCACGACCAATACCTGGCTTGGTTTCCCGTTCATGATGGTCGTTACCCTCGGTGCATTGCAGGCTATTCCCCGCGATCTCGAAGATGCCGCCGCCGTCGATGGTGCCAGTGCATGGCAGCGTTTCCGCCACGTCACGTTCCCATTGCTCAAACCCGCATTGATGCCTTCGGTCGTCCTCGGATCCATCTGGACATTCAATGCATTCAATATCATTTACCTCGTCAGCAAGGGTTCGCCTGACGGCTCCACAGAAATCCTCGTTTCCGAAGCATACAAATGGGCTTTCGAGCGCCAGTACCAGTACGGATACGCGGCCGCTTATGCGATGGTCGTCTTCGTCATTCTTGTGCTCTATTCCAAACTCACCCAGTTCGTACTCAATGACAACACAGTGGAGGCAAAATAATGGCTAAACAGGAATGGGTTGAAGATTCTGTCGGCCTCAATAAACGCGACCGCTGGATCAAACAAATCGCCTACAATCTCATCCTCATCATCGTCTGCATCGCCGTTCTCTATCCGGTTATCTGGGTCGTTCAGATGGCACTTACGCCGAATGAAATGGCCGGTCTCGGCGGCGGCTTTTCGACCGATAAACTCGATTTCAGCAACTTTGAGTATGTTCTCTGCAATCCCGACGCCAACAATAACAACGAATGCCGTTTCCTCTTCTTCTATCAGCTGAAGAATTCGATCATCGTTTCGGCCATCACGACCCTCATCGGCGTCCTCCTGGCTTGCACTGCCGCCTACGGCTTTGCACGTCTCAATTTCGCCGGTCGTCAGATGGGACTGCAGGCATTTCTCGTCACGCAGATGTTCCCCGGCGTCGTCATGATGATCCCCCTCTACATCATCCTGGGTAAAATCGGTCTCACCGACAACGTCTATGGCCTCGTGCTCGTCTACAGCGTTTCGGCGCTTCCCTTCTGCGTCTGGAACCTCAAAGGTTATTTCGATACGATCCCCAAAGAGCTCGAAGAAGCCGCCATTGTCGACGGCGCTTCGCGCGCCAGAATCTTCGTGACCATCGTTTTGCCGCTTGCACGTCCGGCCATCGCCATCACCGCCCTGTTCTCGTTCATGACCGCATGGAACGAATTCATTCTCGCCGCAACCTTCATGAACAATGAGATCAACTACACACTGCCGGTGGCCCTCAAGCAGTACATCGGTGATCAGTCCGTCCAGTATGGGTATTTTGCTGCAGGCGCAATCCTCGTCAGCATTCCCATTATGGCGCTTTTCTTTGCCCTCCAGAAACACCTCGTCGGCGGCCTTACCGCAGGCAGTGTCAAGGGGTGATATTTGGGCTCGCTTTGTGGCGCCCCCAATGCGGTCGCCACTACAGCTCGCCAGCGCGGCTATCCCAAAGGGATACGCCGCGCTTTTTTATATATAAATGGCTCTGTACTACCAGATTGTTGATAAACCTGGAGTTTGTACCGCCATTCTCAAAGCGCAAAGCCGGCGTCAACACAATTGCTGTTCACAGACTAAAAATATATATCCAGACTCAGCATGTTTTTAAACTTATCGAACGAAGACTTGATTTGGTCTTTCGCCTTTATCGTTTCCAAATATTTCCGCGCATTGAGATGTCCCTGTCTGGCTGCTTTGGTGTACCAGCGAATGGCTTCCTGTCTGTCCTGAGGAATGCCGTCGCCATGTTCATACAGGTTCGCAAGGGCAAATTGGGCATCCGCATCATTCTGTTCTGCGGCTTTTTGGTACCATCTCGCAGCTTTCTTTTTATTGCGGGTTATCCCATCGCCTGTCTCAAATATCAGGCCAAGGTTATACTGCGCGATTGCGTTGCCCTGTTCAGCAGCTTTCTTAAACCATCTCAACGCTTCGAGTTTGTCCTGCTGAATACACTCGCCGGTTGAATACATATAGCCGAGCGCAAATTGTGCTTTTGCATGTCCCTGGGCAGCGGCCTTTTTGTACCATTCGAAGGCTTTCTGCTTGTTCATGATCACGCCTGTGCCATTATCATACATGACTCCGATTGCGAATTGTGCGTTGGCATCTCCCCGTTCGGCTGTTTTCATGCATTGCTCAAAATTTTCCGGATGCATTGGGGCAGGTTTTTCTGTTTCAATCGGTGCATCTGCAATTGGAGATGCTTCTGACGTATTCGAAGACAACAGAACATCGTCGGCGGCTTTGTCTTGACGGAGGGCGTTATCCTTGCCCTTTTCATTTATTACCCCGAGCTTGTACTGTGCATTGACATTGCCTTGTTCGGCGGCTTTCGTGTACCACTTAATGGCTTCCTGATAATCCCTTTGAATGCCGTCGGCTATGTCATACATGATTGCGAGGTTGTATTGTGCTTTTTCATGGCCTTGCTCAGCGGCTTTTTTGTACCAGTTTGCAGCTTGTTTCTTATCTTCAGGTACTCCCTTTCCCTTATCATACATGAGTGCGAGGTTGTATTGTGCCTTTGCATTGCCTTGTTCAGCAGCTTTCGTGTACCACTTAACAGCTTCCTTATAATCCTGCTCAACACCATCGCCTAAATCGTATATAGTACCGAGCGCAAATTGCGCATCAGTATCTCCTTGAACAGCAGCTTTTGTGTACCATTCAACGGATTTCTTTATATCCCGGTCAACGCCTTCACCCTTGCCGTACATCACCCCCAGGTTATACATGGCATCGGCACTTCCCTGTTCGGCAGCTTTTGTGTACCACTTAACAGCATCCTGATAATTTTGTTCTATACCATCACCGGTATAATACATATATCCAAGATTGTATTGTGCATCTGCATTTCCCTGCACGGCAGCTTTTGTGTACCATCTTAGAGCTTCTTTTTTATCCTCGGGTACACCTTTCCCCTTATCGTAAATGATTGCGAGGTTGTATTGTGCCTTTGCATTGCCTTGTTCGGCAGCTTTTGTGTACCACTTAACAGCTTTCTTATAATCCTGCTCAACACCATCGCCGGCATGATACATATATCCCAGATGGCTTTGTGCTTCGGCATGGTCGTGTTCGGCGGCTTTCGAGAACCATTCAACGGTTTTTTTTATGTCCCGGTCAACGCCTTCACCTTTTCTATACATCACCCCCAGGCTATGCATGGCATCGGTATTTCCCTGTTCAGCTGCCTTTGTGTACCACTTAACTGCTTCCTGATAATTCTGCTCTACGCCATCACCGGTATAATACATATATCCCAGATAGCATTGTGCTTTTTCATGGCCTTGTTCGGCAGCTCTCGAGAACCAGTTTAAGGCTTTCCGGTAATCCTGCTCAACACCATCGCCGGCATAATACATATACCCCAGTTCCCACTGCGTATCGGCCTCTCCCTGTTCGGCGGCTTTCTGGAACCATTCTGTCGTTTTGAGCTTGTTCCGGGCAACGTCTTCACCTTTGCTGTACATCACCCCAAGTCTATGCTGAGCATCGGCACTTCCCTGTTCAGCGGCCAGTTCATACCAGTTAACGGCTTCATCTGCGTTTTTGGGGATGCCTTCGCCCACATCCTTCATGTAGCCCAGATTGTATTGTGCTTTTACATTTCCCTGATTCGCAGCCTGTTCATACCAATAGATTGCGTCGCTTTTGCTTTGTTTGATGCCATCGCCATTGCGATACATACATCCGAGGTTGAACTGCGCATCGGCGTTGCCCTGTTCGGCGGCTTTCGTGTACCACTTGACAGCTTCCTGCTTATTACGGACGACTTCATAACCACTTTCATACATCATGGCGAGGTGGATCTGAGCATCTATATCGCCTTGTTCGGCAGCTTTTTGATACTGAACGACAGCATCCGATGGCAGCTTACTGCCATCGTCTGGATTCCCATCGTGTGGTGCAGGTTCGGGGACAATGTTTATTTCTATCCGGGATTCTTTGCCGGTGTCATATTCGGGGCAAAGCGTTCCAAGTTTAATTTTACCACTGGTATATCCCTGTTCAGCTGCTTTGGTGTACCACTTTATCGCCGCTTGTTTGTCTTTGGGAATTCCATTGCCGTACTCGTACATGAGACCGAGATTATATTGTGCCCAATCATTCCCCTGTTCAGCCGCCTTTGTGTACCATTCAAAAGCCTTTTGCTTATCTTGTTCAACACCTTTGCCCATTTCATACATCATTCCAAGATAATTCTGAGCTCCGGTATTGCCTTGAACTGCTGCTTTGGTAAACCAGACAAAAGCTTTGGGGATATCCTGGGAAATATATTTTCCGTCATAATATATGAGACCGAGAGCAAATTGCGCGTCAGCATATCCCTGTTCAGCCGCCTTTGTGTACCATTCAATCGCTTTTTCCTTATTGCGGGGAAAGTCCTTTTCCGTAAAATAGTAATTTCCAAGCCGGAACTGTGCGTCGGGATCTCCCTCATTGGCTTTCTTTATTCGTTTCCAAACCTCTTTGTCGCATTCTTCGACACCGGCCTGGATGAGCGCTTTGGCAATCTTTTTCTTACGGTGAGCTCTGGTGGAACTATAAATTGAGCAGGGCAAAAGAACACCAGAGGCAGCAAGCAATGATATCGCCAGATCTGGATTGATGGTCCTGTCAAGAAAGGTTATTGCAGGTATAACAATAAAAGTGATTAATAGACATAATAACGAGACGATATATATTCGGGATGCCCGGCGATATTCCTTTTTGGGTTGTATCGATGATGGCTCGCTGTCGTTGGCATGGTCCGTTTTTAAAGCAATCGGATGATTTTTTTTGCATGCTTTTATCTGTTCGAGCAGTTCTTTGCCATTCTTCGGTCTTTCCTTCGGATCTACCGACATCATTTTTTTGATGATGTCAGACATCCAGACGGGTACATTTTCCGGAATGTATTTATCGAACTCCGGTAGGATGCCATCCAGCTGCATATCGCACGGGGCAATGTGCGAAATCAGGTGCAGCATGGTCGCACCGAGGCTGAAGATATCCGATGCCGGCGTCGCTTTGCCATACAGCTGTTCGGGAGCGACGTAGCCGGCCGTTCCGGCAAATGTCATCGAAAATGTCTTGTTTGTATTCGCTACGACGCCAAAATCGACCAGCCAGACGTTGAGCTGTTCATCGACGAGGATATTGGCAGGCTTGATATCGCGGTGGACAACCGGCGGAACCCGATCTCCCAGTTTTTGTAAAATTGCAGCCGTGCGTTCGAGTATCGTCAGGCATTCTTCGACGTCGTATGTGCGCCCTTTTTTGATCTGTTTTTCCAGCGACAAGGCATCGATATATTCTTCGACCAGATAGATGGCACTGTCGGTTTTGATCGTCTCGATATATCTGGGTACACCTTTAATGTTTAAATCCTTTAATACACTGATTTCTCGCTCGAAAAGCTCGATATCCTTCCAGTCATTCGCTTTTTTGATATCGAATATCTTGATGGCCACCGGATGGTTGTGGGCATCGAGAGCCTTGAACATCGTCGCCTGCGCGCCGTGACCGATTTTTTTCAGGCTGTGGTAGTGTGCTTGCAGTGCCGATGAATGCTCATCTTCGGGCGTTTTGGCAGGTTCGGGGGCACCGGCTCCGCAGGGATCGCCATTCGGTAAATCGGTGCTATGTTCGGGTGAAATGCCCTGTAATTGCAGGTCCGTCATACATTGCCCAAGGGATAACTCATGAATGCGAAGTACTCATGCACACTCAAATACATCGTATTTTACCATAATCCCGTAGGGATTGCCCAACAAAGAACTTTGGGGAATCCCCTCTGGGGATAATATGGTTATCCACACTTTTGAACCCCCGGTATTCGCTTCGCTCAAACCGGGGGCTACAAACCGTGAAGTCCTGCGGACTTCTTTTCCATTTTTGAGATTGTTGTTTTAAAACAATGAAAACCATATCTACGCTGGTTAAATATAGCCAAAAAAAAGCCGCAGCGTATTGCCAAAGGCAATAGCAGCGGCCGGCGAGACGTAGTGGCACAGCCACAAGGCGAGCATCCATCGGAAATATAAAGATGCAGCTGAAGAAACTGTCAGTTTATCTGAATATTGGCACGCTGTATTTCGCTGAGTTTGATATTCGGATTGCGGAACCTCTCGTTGGGGTTCTTTTCACCCGAAGCAATGACGATCGCTTTGTGAGGACATGCGTGGACACAGGCCAGACAAAGTTCGCAGTCGCCTTTGGGAACGGCGATTTCGGTCTCGATTTTGTAGTTCGCTCTCGGGCAGACTTTCATACAGATGCCGCAGGTGATGCACTTGTCGGTGACTGTAAACCATTCTTCGGCTTTGGCATGAATGCCATCCGCTCTGAATGGACCTGAGTCCCTCTTGTAGAGTTCTTCTGCTTTTTGATGCTCCTCGGGGGTAACGGCTTCGATGGATTTCTTGTGCGCAGCAAGATCGGCCTGAATTCCGGACAGATTTTCATCGATCTTTTTATCCATCTTGATTTGCTCTGCCATGTCGAATCGGGGAAGCCAGTTGTCGACCATCAGAAGCGTCGCAATATAATCGAAGCGGAGCCCGATATCTTTGGCGATTCGTTCAAAAACTTCCACGGAACCGCCCTTGATGTTGCCGTAGGTCGCGACGGCAAACAGATAGTCGCATTTCAGATGGGCTTTCTTTAGAAACTCGCGGACCATATTGGGGGGCATCTGACCATAAATCGGATAAACGATGCCGATTTCTTCAGCTTCGTAGTCAAATTCGCCTTTTTTCATGGCCTGCGGGATACTGACGTTAACCTCCGAAAGTGTTTTGGCTACGTACAGACAGTTTCCGGTGCCGGTAAAATACAATACGATCCGCTTCTGCGAATACTTTTTACATCCCGCAAGCGCGGATACGCCACCGAGAGCTGCAAATCCCACGGCAGCCCCCATCAGTTTGAGGGCAGTTCGCCTCGACATTTTCTCATGACTCATTCTTAACCTCTGTTCGCTGCAGGTCATTCATGCCGCACGATGCGGCATATGCCGCTGCCCGTATAATGAATTTTGTTTCAAACGGCAAATGCAGCTTGCTTCAGGCGAGCACATGGGCCGCGCCTGCGTCTCGGCGTTCATCCCTTTGTGTAATCAGTGGGGGCGAGGGGTTGGCAAAAAATATTTGACAATCGGTTTTAAAGAACTACACTTACTGACAGTGGCTTACATGTGGGTGCGATCCGCGAATGTAAGTCGTCCCATTCTTTTGCACAAGGAGTGATATGGGAACAACTACTATGGCAATTGCCAATTTCGTGTCAGCCGCTATCGTCTTTTTTGGATTGATTGGGCTCTCCGCAGTCGCTCTTAACATTTATGAGCGCGGATTTGACAAAAAAAGGCGTTAGCCTTCCTAAATAACGCTCGCAGCAGCGGGTTTTTCCGGGCAGCACATTGGAGGCTGCCCTTTTTTTTGCTGTGAATGGGGGAATGCTCGCCGAAAAGCCCTCCGGTTTGGGGGGTGTTCAGGAAATGCAGTAACTCTGGGGTAGATAAAATAAGGCTATGCTTAACCACCGCGGTTATGTAATGTTTCAAAGCGTGTGTTTTTCTTTGCGCCAAGCTATAAGTTCCAGGCTTTCCAAACGCTCACAAAGGCCCTTGCCAAAATATCGGTAAATGCGTTCACCTCTAAAAACTTTAAGCCCCCAAAAGCTCCAAGCCCGGAATTTCAATTATTGGCGAACAAAATGTCCGCACTCGTATAACAGTGCTTTTTTTGCTAAGTATCCCAATCGTGGTTATTGATTTTTCAGTAATTCTTTCTAGGGAGACATCATATATTTTGAGGAAATCTATGAAACGCAATCATTTGCTCGTTGTTTTTTGTGTGCTTGCAATATCGGGATTATGGGCTTGCGAGGATGACTCGTCGAACAGTTCTGATAACAGGTGTGGTGGTGTAGAAAAACCGGACAATTCAACCGGATGTGAATGCATCAACGATGTCTGGACGAATTGTACCGGGGGAACGCTCGAATGCCCGGAATCCGCCAAACCCGCCGGTGCGACGGGCTGTACCTGCAATACGTCGACTGGAGCGTGGGAAAACTGCACAACGACCGGCGATTCAAAGGAATGCCCGGAATCCGCCAAACCCGCCGGTGCGACGGGCTGTACCTGCAATACGTCGACTGGAGTGTGGGAAAACTGCACAACGACCGGCGATTCAAAGGAATGCCCGGAATCCGCCAAACCCGCCGGTGCGACGGGCTGTACCTGCAATACGTCGACTGGAGT
>JAFRYG010000167.1 GCA_017441205.1 Pseudomonadota bacterium | reverse complement strand
AATCGTGTCGCCGTCGCTGTCGACACAAGGCTCATTTGGTTCTGTAAAACCAAGCTCCGTATCTTCCGGATGGCATTCGAGCGCATCGATGATCGTATCGCCATCGGTATCGGTACCTTGCTGGGCAACTTTGATTTCCTTACAGAACGAGCTGCCGTTTTCATCGACACATTTTTTACCGGTGTTGGGGCAGGATTCGATGACTTTGGAGAAATCACCACTTACACATTCCATCAGGTAATCATTTGAACATTTTTTCTGGCCATCATCACAAGTCTTGGTGACACAGCTGGCATCACTTTCATTTACAGGCTTGCAAACGTAGCCCGATGCCTCACAATCCGACAATTCAGTCCACCAGCCCTTCGCACACTGCATCAGCTTGTTGTCCTGACATTGTTTGACTTCACCGGAACATTCAAATTCCTTGCATTCCGGTGTTCCGTTATCATTCAAAATACAATCGGAAGTTGCCGCATCACATTCGCTGCTCATCGTAAAGAGCCCATCCGCGCCGCAAACCATCACCTTGTTGTCCAGGCATTTGCTTTCGCCTTCGGAACAGCTCGCGATACATTCCGCATGACCATCGCCCTGCTCGCAAATCGGTGTTTCCTCCTTGCTGGCGCAGTCATCATCGGCGACCAGTTTATGCGCTTCGTTGCATACCATCACAACAGAATCAGCGCATCTGGACTCGCCCGGAGTACATTCCGATTCGAAACAGCCTGTTTCGCCCTCTTCATTTGTAAAGCACATCTGGTTGGGATTCTCTTCGGATTCGCAATTTTGGCTTTCGACAAAAACGCCCTCTTCGCCGCATGTCTGCAGAATATTGCCATCGCAGCGCTTTTGCTCCGCGGTACATGCATTGGGATCCGGTTCGACATAACCATCATTTGCACACTGGAAGTTTGCGTCGCAGTGTGAATCTGCCGGGCATTCCGGACATCCCTGGGTTTCATTACCATCATCATCCTTGACGATGTTGCCTTCTTCATCCACCAGGACGCATCTGTTGCCTGTACCAGCCTCAATGATTTCACCATCTTCATTGACGACATCTGCAAAACACTTATAGCCTTCAGCACAGGCAGGACAACCCGGCTTCAGAGGATCATCATCTGCGACACAGTAGCCGACTGTACTTTCGTCACAATGGAATCCTTCCGTACAGGATGTTGGACAGCTGAATTCAGGTATGACGACGCATTCCTGTGTTGCTTCATCACAACGTTTGCCAGCACCACACCCCTCTTCGGGACATTTCTTTTCGGCTTCATCGGCGACACATTCAAATCCGGTCGATTCATCACAATGGAAGCCTTCATCGCAGCTTTCGGGGCATGTTTTATCAGTGGTACCATCGGCAACGCATTCCTTAGTGGCTTCATCACAATGCTTGCCTTCGCCGCAGTCCGCCGGACATTGTTTTTCAGGAGTATTGTCAGCGACGCAGGTCTTCGTGGCTTCGTCGCAATGTTTGCCTTCACCGCAGCCCTCGGCAGGACATTGTTTTTCCGGATTGACAGGCGTATCTGCCACGCACACATACCCGGTCGATTCATCACAATGGAAGCCGGTATCACAGCTATCGGGACAAACCTTGCTTTCATCCTTGCTTCCGGATGAATCATCACCGCACGATGTCAGAAGCGGTGCTGAAAGGCAACAGGCCAACATAAAAACTATTGTTCGTTTAAACATCTTTCCTCCTCAAAGGGTTACAGATATACCAACCCTATTATTTTAGCGTAATAAATTGATTTTTACAGCATAAATCGGTTCAAAACTACCAAATTTGTGGGGTAACAGACTGTGCCTGGGTCTTCGGACTCGATTCAAGTACAGACGTGCGAATCGCATGCCTCTCCTTCACCCCCAAATTGACAATTGCTAATTGCTAATTTCCCCAGCTCACAACCATAAAAAAAGGCCCCGGTTCTGCTTTGAACAAAACCAAGGCCTCTGTATTTCGGGCCGGCATCGCCGGCCAGGATGGTAGATGGAATTAGTCGCCGGATTCACCGATGTTCGAATCGATCAGAGCGGGAACGATGATCGAAACTTTCTGCGTATCGAACAGCAGGTTCGTCGTCGGATCGTAAACATCGATATAGGCTTCGAAGACATGCGTCTGTTTGTCCTGTTTGTAACAGCCGTCATTCTTGGCATAGACCGTAAACGTCAGCTGAGCACCCTTCTTGTTTACACTCGAAGTACCAGTGGCAAAGTTCGTAAATCCGCTGTTGTAGGATTCACCCAATTTGGCCGGTGTTGCCGTCGGATTGCAGGACTTTTCGGGTTCTGCAGGAGGTGCGATATAGCCTTTTGCTTCGATTTTTTCGATAAAGCAGGTCGTATTCTTGCCGTTGCCAATCGCATTGCCGCGAAGCTTGGTCTTGACAGAATACGTTCCGTATTTGACGAGGGCATCAAGACCATCAACCACGGTATCACTCATTTGTGTTGCATTGGGAATTGCATAGCTCAACACGCAGTTGTGTGTTCCACTGATAGTAGCAACACCCGACGTTCCTGTACCAATCACACAGCACTTATTCTCACCGCACTTCCAGGAACCATCAGCTTTTTTGAATGCGCATGCAGGTACAATGGCATTAGTCACCTGAGATGTATTAACAAGCTGCGATTGCTGCGAACTTGAACGATAGATCGACAACACGCGCGCACCTTTCGACTGATATGCACTGTGAACGGCCGGACTGTAGTGAGGATTGGTTACATAAGTAGTGTCGTATGGTTTAGTGTTCTGATCATGTGAAGTTGCATCGGTAATATGAACGACAACCGGCAATGTGCTTGCACGGAATCCGACACATCCCCATCCCGATTTGGGATTACAGTAGGACTGGTAAGTCCACGACCCACTTGCCGATGATCTCCAACCACTCTGTGGATAATTATGATCATCTCCTCTCACAATTTGCCACAAAGACTCATATCCCGATTCCGGACCATCATTACCATTATGTGTAGCCAATTGATTGGCAGCGTTTGTTACTGTAGTAGCATCTTTCGATATTTCGCCATAAACGATAAAAGGAACGTCTGCGCCACTACCATAGCCATTAACCGGGAAATCATCGAATCTCGTAACGCCAAATCCAGAGTCATCAACGCGTTTACGAATTTCAGGGATAAGATAGTTGCGGATCTTATTCTTCAGGTTAGTCACCTCCCCACCCATTGATCCCGTCGTATCCATATTAAACACGACGTCGAGTTTCGAGACTTTCGGTGTGAACAGCAGCACGTCATTATCCGTCTTGTTATCGGGGAGTTCGAAGTAAAACTCGTATACATTCTTGACGCCGATAGCCTTGTTGCAGATCATCTGTGCCGGAGTGTACTTCGTCCCTGTATAACCAGACTTCTGGGTTTCCAGGGCAACTGCATATTCAGCAGCATCCTTAAACCCGTCTTTATCAGCATCGGCCGAAAGGCGCGGTTTGATACCAGCTGATTTACAGGGTTCCTGAGATTCGAGGGCATATTCATCCTTATCCGAAAGGCCATCGTTGTCAGAGTCGACTTCGAGGAAGTTCGGAATACCATCGCCATCGGAATCGTCGGTCAGACCTTCGATCTTGTCCGAAATCCCATCACCGTCGGTATCGCTGTTATAGCGAGCGAGGAAGCCGTTCGAAGCGAGACGCAGCATGCCTTCCTGGGCATCCGTCAAACCATCGTTATCGGAGTCCGTATCCATGTAGTCGGGAACCGTATCACCGTCGCAGTCCACCGGCTTTGAAGCAGAACCAAGCGCATTCTTGCCGCCGCAATACCCCGAGAAATGACCATCCTTCTCGTGCTGATTGTTGGTAATCAGGCCCTTGATCTCGTCGACATCGCTGAACCCATCACCATCGTTGTCGTAATCCAGATAATCGGGAACCTTGTCGCCGTCGGTATCCTTGCAGTCTTTAAACAAACCATTCTCTTTGGCACCGCCGCATTCATCTTTATCCAGAATACCATTGTCATCGCTGTCGGTATCGATATAGTTCGGAAGGCCATCATAATCGGCATCTTCGGGTTCGTACTTGCCGCCGTCGTTGTTGGCTTCGATGCTGTCGGGGATCGTGTCGTTGTCGCTGTCCGTGTCCTTATAGTCCGGAATCGTGTCGCCGTCGCTGTCGACACAAGGCTCATTTGGTTCTGTAAAACCAAGCTCCGTATCTTCCGGATGGCATTCGAGCGCATCGATGATCGTATCGCCATCGGTATCGGTACCTTGCTGGGCAACTTTGATTTCCTT
>JAFRYG010000166.1 GCA_017441205.1 Pseudomonadota bacterium | reverse complement strand
CGAGGCTCAGGCAGAAGCCGAGGCTCAGGCGGAAGCTGAAGCTCAGGCAGAAGCCGAGGCTCAGGCGGAAGCTGAAGCTCAGGCAGAAGCCGAGGCACAGGCAGAAGCCGAGGCACAGGCAGAAGCCGAGGCACAAGCAGAGGCTGAGGCCCAGGCGGAACTTGAGGCACAAGCAGAGGCTGAGGCCCAGGCAGAAGCCGAGGCTCAGGCAGAAGCCGAGGCTCAGGCGGAAGCTGAAGCTCAGGCAGAACTTGAGGCTCAGGCAGAAGCCGAGGCACAGGCAGAAGCCGAGGCTCAGGCAGAAGCCGAGGCTCAGGCGGAAGCTGAAGCTCAGGCAGAACTTGAGGCACAGGCAGAAGCCGAGGCACAGGCAGAAGCCGAGGCACAGGCAGAAGCCGAGGCACAGGCAGAAGCCGAGGCACAGGCAGAAGCCGAAGCGCATGCTGAATGGGTCGCAGAATATCAGTCAGAACTCGATCATCAGGCGATGACGCTGACGCAGGGGGCTGAGCGCGGGCGCGCAGATGATTTGAAAGAAAAGAAGCAGAAGGCCGCCAAAAGAACACGCAGTACTGCTGCAGATGAATCCGTCCCCGAAAGTAAAAAATCCCGAAAGAGCACATCGAAAACAACAACAAAAACTGTTGCCTCTGAATCGAAAAATACTTCTGAATCAAGCTCACAGACGAAAACTACAAAAAGAACAACAAAATCAAAGAAATAATATATTAATTCTCTGAGCGAACGGAAAAGTTTGAAATTTATCAATTTGTGAGGGGAAGTGATTCTTTTGAAAGTCGTAAATGTAAGTATTTGAATTTACGCCAAATGTATCGTTTTGTAAAAAAAATGACTTGAGTTTTAGAAAATAACCGATACACTCAAAGAACCAGCTGGTGGTAAAATATTTGTGTTATTAGACTGTGAAATCATTTGGGAGGTATTATGAGATTGAGTAAAATCATAACATTGTCAGGAGCAGGTTTGCTGTTTGCCGGGTTTGGATTCGTGCATGAGGGTGTGGCCGACAGCTCTCTCACGTACGGACTATCGTACATTAACAATTTTTCGTCATGTGATGCTGATTGTAGAAAATCACAATTAAAATATGCGGATGATCAGATTAATCAGCTTGATACGCAGCTTCGTAAGGCTGGCATGACTAAGCAGTTTAAATATGCAAATACATTTGTTCAATCAACGGATATCGTCGAAGACTTTCATGATGGATATGATTATTATTTTGCAGACAATGTTAATCTGTATGCTATAACAACGCATGGTGGCGCAGATGATGGGGCATATAGAGCGGTTTATTGCTCAAGTGCAAGCCCTGATTATAGATATTGCAGAGCTTATTCCTATCAAATTGTTCTAGGTGAATCGATTAATAATTTTAATAATATATATTCTTCTCATGTTGGAAAATTAAGATGGCTCATTCTTTCAACGTGTCATTCCATGGATGAGTCACCCATGAGCTTGTGGAGTAATACATTTAATTACGGTCTTGATTATTTATTGGGGTATAAAGGGACAATGAGGCTTGGTGAAACGACAGATGAGTGTTTGGCAGATTTTGCGAGAAATGCTTTTGGTGGTGAATCAAAATTCAAGAAGGTGTGGTTTAGTGCGAACGATGACTGGTGGATAGATAATACGGCGGGTGTTTTTACCTGTGGCGATCCATTAAATCCATCGTCCTCGTATTCAGATAACAGAAGAGACAATTACCGTCGAACATGGACTCCGCGAAAGATATATACATCTGGTACATTTTATTGTTCATGGTCGTATCATAAGGGTTAACTGGAGAATATATGATAAAACGAAAAATATACTTTTTTGTTCTGCTGTTGACAATGTCGTCTTGCCCGGCTTTTGCAGAGAATATGGTGCGTGTTCCGGCTGCAGGCGATACTGTCGTTGGATATGTCGGTTGTGATGTGGACGCAACGGATTGTACGTCTGCATCCGTCAAAAAGGTCAATATTTCTGCTTTCGAGATCGATATTCATCCGGTCACGGTTGGTGAATATGGGCAATGTGTGAAGACTGGCAAATGTGAAAGCTTTCCAGAACGGCTCTCCGCTCCCCCAATTGGGATGGTTGGAAATCATGATATTAATCTGGTCGGGAAACCTGATTATCCTGCTGTTGTGAGTTATGATATGGCCGAAGCTTACTGTCGATATGTTGGAAAATCACTGCCGACTGAAAAACAATGGCTTGCGGCCGCTATGGGCAATGAAGTCAAAGCATATGCCTGGGGAAACGATGACGAAGCGACGGCTGCTGTTCGGCAGCGAGGAATAGATGATTTTTCGGCGCTTTCGGATGTAATGAGTATGCCAAAGGATTTTGTGAATGGCCTGTACGATATGTCCGGAAACGGATATGAGTGGATCGATGCCAAACCTCTTGGAAAGTATGAAACTGGCGGAACCGGGTATGATATTGCTTGTGATGATCCACGCACGCGGATTTGTCTTGGTGCAGTTCCTTTGCCATTATATCAAAAGATCGGAGTAAAAGTGGATGCATATGCAACCTTTCGGTGCGTAAAATAATATTGGTATATGATGTGAATGAGCATAAAAACACACTTTTTCATAATAAAGGAAGAATGATATGTTGTCGAACAAGAGAGTATTGTGGTTGGGTATATCATCATTACTGCTTCTGGCGGGATGCGATTCTGGCGAGTGTGTGTCTGGTCCCTCGACGCAATCGTTGTCAAGAAGTACGCAGGCATTGGAATCATTTGAACTCGCAGGGGATGCACCGGCAGCCAGGGCATTTGATGATATTCAGAATAAACTCGCACGCGGCGAGGAATTTCGAATGGATATTTATCAATATGAATTGCCGGGCACAGTTGATGAATTTAAAAAAGAAACCCTGAGTGCCCATGCTGAATATCATATCGATGAAGACTGGCGAACAGCTGCGGACGAACAGTGGGAATGTGCATGGAACCAGAACAGCTATTTTGAAATGTGTGCAGTGCGTGAACAAAAAAATGTTCAGGAAGTGGATGAAAAGGACGTGCGTTCAAATTCGTTTTATATTTATAATGCCATGAAATATATGGATGCATCCTTTAAAAGTGTATCTTCACAAAAATATCAGTTCCAGCCATACAAACGCAAATACGGTATCAATGCAACTGCACCGACAGATGGTTCCGGGCGCGTAAAGGAATCCGTGTATGAGGTCGGCGTCAGTTTTGCTGCGACTCTGGATGGATGGCCAGTCATCGGTCCCGGCGGCAAAGCCTATGTTTATATGAATCCCGATGGTTCTCTCGTATCCAAAAGTATTTATCGAAAATCGCCCTCGAAATCACTTGCCCGTTTAACGCAGAATGATATTAAAACGCCAGAAGAGGCACTGGAAGAACTGAAATCCGTCAAAGACGATGATTTGACTGGCTATATCGTTACGAGACGAGAATTCGGGTATTTTGCATGGGGTAAAAATAGTATTCAAAATGTCATTGCCCCGTACTATGTCTTTTTCTTTTCGCCAACAGACAGTGATGTCGATACGGTCGTTTATCGTATTGTCACAGCGGTTAAAGGTAAATATGCCGAATTGGTTCAGAAGGATTATGAACTGGAAGTGCAGCGCAAAAAGGAACGCATGGAGAATGATACAGAATTGACGCCTAAAAAGTAAGGTTAAGTTTAGCGAGGTGGATATGTGTGAGTTGTGAGTTGGAAGTTATGCAATCACCAAATTCCTTGTTAAATCATCAGGAAATTGCTGACCACTTCTAAAAGCTATAAGCTCACTCTAAGCCCCAAGTCACAAACCTGAATTGCAATGATTGGCAAACGAAATATCCATACTCGTTTACAGAGCAAAATATAATGGAGATATAGAATATGAAACGAACAATACCATTTGTATTCTTGTCGATGATGATATCGTGTTTCGCATTTGCTGAAGATATGGTGCGGATACCGGCTGCCGGAAATACGGTTGTGGGATACGTCGGCTGCGACGTCGATGCGACGGAGTGTACTGCATCGTCCGTTAAAAAATCAGATATCCCGGCATTTGAGATCGATATTCATCCGGTGACGGTTGGTGAATATGCATTGTGTGTAAATGTCGGTAAATGCGAAAAGCTTCCGACTCATTCCATGAGTGAGCTGACTGGGACAACCGAAAGCCACAGCATTAATTCAGCTGATAAACCAAATTATCCTGCTGTGGTGAGTTATGATATGGCCGAAGCATACTGTCGATATGTTGGAAAATCACTGCCGACAGAAAAACAATGGCTTGCTGCGGCCATGGGCAATGAAGTCAAGGCGTATGCCTGGGGAAATGATGACGAAGCAACGGCAGCCATCCGTCAGCCAGGAATAGATGATTTTTCGGCGCTTTCGGATGTAATGAGTATGCCAAAGGATTTTGTGAATGGCCTGTACGATATGTCCGGAAATGGATATGAGTGGATCGATGCCAAACCTCTTGGAAAGTATGAAACTGGCGGTAGTGACGGAGATATTGCATGTATTGATTCCCGCACGCGAGTATGTCTCGGTGCAGCACCCTTGCCGCTGTACCGGAAAATAGGCGTTTGGATTCGTTCTTATGCGACGTTTCGGTGTGTGAAATAATGCAGTTTAATGCTGCATTCTTGGATGGTGTTCAATAAAGATCTGTTTCATGCGTTCGCGCGAAACGTGAGTATAGATCTGCGTCGATGAGATATCGGCGTGACCGAGCATTTCCTTGACGGCGAGCAGGTCTGCTCCGTGCGCAATCAAATGTGTGGCAAAAGTGTGGCGGAGCTTGTGCGGAGAGAGTTCCTTTTGGATCCCTGCCTTGAGCGCGTAAGTTTTTAGGAGTTTCCAGAATCCCTGGCGCGTCATGGGGCCGCCGCGCTGAGTGATGAAGAGATATTTGAGCTTGTCGTCAGAAAGGTTTTTTGCATGTGATAATATCTCAGCGCGCGCCTGTTCGAGATATTTGCATATCCATTCGTGGGCAAATTCACCGATGGGAATCATTCTGTCCTTGGATCCCTTGCCGTGGGCAATGACGCATCCGCTGTCGAGATCGAGATCGCGCTGGGCAATGTTGATGAGTTCCGAAACGCGCATGCCTGTAGCATACAAAAGTTCAATCATTGCGCGATCCCGAAGGCCTTCGGGGGTTGAAATATCCGGTGCATTCAACAGCAGATTGACTTCGGTTTCATTTAAATAAACAGGATCTCGCTGACCATATCTGGGCAGTTCAATGTGTTTGGCCGGATCGTTTTCAATCAATCCATCTCCAACCAGAAATGCCATCCACTGTCGGATGCTGACGAGATTTCGGGCGAGTGATCGTTCGCTGAGATGTTGTGAATCGAGTCTGTTTTCGAGGTAGCTGCGGATCAGATCTTCAGATATGTTCTCAATTTGCGCGCAATTCTCTTCATTGAGGAATGCGATAAATTCCTGGAGATCGCGTTCGTAAGAAATGATCGTATTTTTGGCAAGCGAACGTTCGACGGCCAGATGGGATTTAAAACTGTTCAGGGCACTATTTAAATTCATGGTTAAACCCGGGAATTCTGTGAATGCGGAATGCTTTGGATTCCGCATGGGGATCATAAATCCATTTTGGGGGGAAGTGGTAATTTGGGGGATACAGAGATGATGCAGTGTTGTTTCATGACATGTGTGTACTTATTATTGGGGTGATGAATCATTAAGCTCATTGGGGCAATCATGCGTCCAGAAAAAAATCGTACATCAAACTGAAACAATTCCTTTTGAATGGCATCATGAGTGTGAAGGAATGATCCTTCCCGCAGGAATGAGGTACGATATGTATTTATCCGGATTCATATAATGACGAGTCCCCAACATAATGTACGGACAACCGAGGGGCGGTTTACTGCATCATTGTATTCGGACGCGAAGCATGATGTTGTTGTTCTGTACATGCCAGGCACATCGGGATGCTTATTTTTTACGACAGGCTTTGTCGGAAAGGGGGCAGTGTGCCAGGACCGTGCGTATTTGGGGTTGGACGGCGAGTCGGCGGGTGGGAATGGGACCTTGAGGTAACCCTTGGTTACCTGGTACTATGTATGTAACTACATTGTATTACATGTGCGCCTATCGGGCATGTGTTATTTACAGGGGATGAGCTTGTAGGCATGTGTCCGGCGTGACCGGCAGGAGATATGACCTTTTGAAGGGAATGATGGGAGAGCGAAAGCACAGAGTTATTGCGAGAACAGGAATTGAGTCGGGGGGAGGAAGATAGATACCAAAAGATAAGGTTGTGATACGAGTGAGGGTGACTTCAAGCGGAACGCCGTGCATCATTGATATTCATGCGGAAATCATGTAATCAACAAGGACAGCCGCGTATTGCAAGGCAAAAGCGGCTGTCGGGGACGGCGCATTTCGCGGAGCGAAAAAGCCGGCCTGCGCCGGGCGTATGGCAATAGCCGGCGCATCCGAAAGAAGCTGGTTAATTGGGGAGCTGAGATGGGAATTCGCACGCCTTTTTGGGGCAAATCACTGATAAAGAATCTGAGTGATGTCGCCGTAAAAGCGTTGGATTCGGCGTCGAAGGCAGTGGAAATGGCGAACAAAGCCATGGACAAGACGGGGAAAAAGTCTTCGGAAGTTTCGGGTGAGGGAGAGAATGCGGCGAATCGGGCCATCAGCCAGATGGTGAGGCTTGCCAGAAAAATTGAGCAGTCGACCCGTGATGAGCGGTCGGAATTCGGGGGGGATGAAGAGATTCTATCAGATCCTGATCAGCGTATCGTCAGAAACGAGCTGGTTGCTTATAGCGGGAAGAAAACGCACGTTGTCATCGTGAGCGGAGTGGTTCGGATTGCGCCGCATGTGTTTGAAAACAACAGGAATTTGCAGTCTGTCGTGATACCGGACAGCGTCCGGAAGATTGGGGCGTGCGCATTTGCCGGGTGTTCTGCGCTCAGGCAGGTGAAGACGCATGATTCGATATGTGAGATCGATTTTGAGGCATTCCGGGATTGTGTGTCTTTGGAGGGATTTTGTGTCGATTCGGGAGTGCGAATCATAGAGTCCTTTGTATTTAAGGGATGTACATCGCTCAAGGCGGTATTTTTTGCACCGGAAGCACCATTGATTGCGTTGAGGCGAGGGGTATTTGCGGGGTGCAAAGCATTGAAGACGATTCAGTGGCCCAGGGGAATTCAGTCTGTGCCGGACTTTGCGATCGAGGACTGTCCGCTGTCGCGCCGAACGATCAGCGATCTCTGTCAGATCCTGGTTTATAGTGAAAAACGGCGTGGATATGTGCTGCCGGGTGTTTTGCAGAACGATTTGATAAAAGAGCGGGATAATCGTCAGTGGGGGAATTTGTCTCCGGCGCGTGCGTATCAGTACGAACAGGAGCATGAAAAGCAGGTTCGACATAATCAGGTCGTGCGTGAAGGATTATATATCGAAGGGGATGAACTGGTCGGACTCGATCCGGGGCATAAATCTGTCGTTTTGGGGGAGAGTATTCATAAGATTGCGGAGAATGCATTTAATCAGGGGACGGATGTTGAGCAGATCGTTGTGGAAGGTGAGATGCGCAGGATCTGTGCGTATGTATTTTCGGGATTGGAGAATCTGAGGGAAATACGATTTAAAAAAAAGGTTGAATGTATTGAAAAAGGGGCATTTGAGGGTTGTTCAGGACTGCAGAAAGTCATTTTTGAGGAAGGCCTGAGAGACATTGGCGACAATGTATTTGCGGGGTGTTCTGTATTAAAGGAGATAGTGCTTCCCGATAATTGTACAAATATCGGAATAAATTGTTTTAAGGATTGCCATCTGCTTGAAAGAATACATTTGCCCCGGCAGCTTCGAAAAGTTCCCAGAGGGACGTTCGAAGCCTGTTTTGCGCTCAGTGAGATCGAATGGCCGGAATCCGTGAGGATAGATGGACATGATTATCCGGTTGTGGAAAGCAATGCGTTCAGGCATGCTTTGCTGGATGACAACTGGGAGCGTTTTGAATTTCGTGGGGATGTATTGAAGCGGGTTCTTGTTCCTGTGATGGAGGAAGATCCGGATCTGCTGTTTACATTTCTGAAGCAGGGGAATTTGTCGCATATCAGGCGCATTGGGCAGCTGATTGCGAATTCTGTTCTCAATGAAGTCTGGGAACGGACGGCATTGAATGATATGCGCTACGAATTCCAGATGAGGGTTTTTAAGTGCTGCATGCAGATTGCGATGATTGTTTTGGCAAAGTCGCATGAGGAGAGCATTGTAGAAAGGCTCAATGTTCTTGCATTTATGTTCGATTTTTTGATGAAGACATCAGATCTGACGGTTTCTTTTGCAAAGCTGGCGCTGCCGATTGCGATATCCAAGACGCTGTTTGCGATTGGGGGAAATGGTTTTATGCGCCGGAAGATGGATGAACGCGTTCTGGAAATGTGCGATCCGTATATGCCATATCCGTTTGGAAAGGGTAAAAAAGTTGATGAGGACAGCAGTTCGTACCGCTTGTTTCGGGAAGCATTTCATCAGGTTATGAGCAAGGAACTGGAAATCGGCGAGAACATACCATTTCGGTACGACCCATATACATTCAGAAATCTCATACCTGTGTATGATGGTATCTGCGTCGTTCAGGATGAGGATGAGTTTGATGAATACTATTATTTTATGCATTCCATGATGTCGTTGGTGAATGATATTCTGAATATAAATATTTATGTGGACAGAGATCTGACGCATGATTCACGGGAGGAATGGTTTCGGTATTGGGGTCAGGAAATATATCGGCAATGTTCGGGGAATGCTTTTTTGGTTTGTTTGAGTCCTATGAGATGTGCAGAAAAACTGGAAGAGGATTCCCTGTACTATAACCGTCTGAAGCCGCTTTGTGATTGGCAGGGAAAGCATTGGTACACATTTGTGATGATTCTTTCGCATTCTCAGACAGAAGCAATTCGGAGTGTTCTGGCTGAATATGATCTCGAAGAGATGATCGCGGTTTATTCGGATGAGTTTCGAATGATTTGTTGATTGTGAAAAGTGGTTAGTGAATAGTGAATAGTGAATAGAGACGTTCCACGGAACGTCTGTAAAGAACATTATTTGGTAAGCGCAGAAAACCCCCAGACTCGCCCTGGCGATGCGAACCGTCAGGTTCAGATCGAAAGTAAATGCAGCAGTTCTGGTGTCTCTGCTTTAACTTGTTTGTGGTCTGTGGTAGAAGGAATGTGTTTGTGTGATTGCATGGAGATTGATTTCCGTGTTACAGGAGATTTTGAGCGACCTTTGGGTGGCTCTTTTATGGATTTATCCAGAAGGAATTGCGCATGGTTACGTCACAGACTTCAAAGATGAAGCCCTTTATTCTGATAATTTTTGCTGCGTTGTTTTCATTGATGAATTTTGCCATTCAACCGGGAATTGCACATGCAGAGTTTCTGGATGACATAAATGTGAATGCGATTGAATCTGCAAAAACGACGGAAACTGCTCCTGCTGAAGCCGCAGCACCTGCCGCCGCACCTGCAGAAGCCGCAGCACCTGCAGAAGCCGCAGCACCTGCAGAAGCCGCTGCAGCACCTGCCGCAGCACCCGCTGAAGCTGCCGCACCTGCCGCAGCACCTGCAGAAGCCGCTGCAGCACCTGCCGCAGCACCCGCTGAAGTTGCCGCACCTGCCGCAGCACCCGCTGAAGCTGCTGCAGCACCAGCCGCCGCACCTGCAGCTGTTCAGGAAGAACAGGCAGCTCTTCCTGCTCCGGAGCTGAAGGATGATGGCGACATCGATTTGGAAGAACCGGGCGAACCGGAACTTGCAGAAGATCTTACCTTTACGGAGGATTATCATGGCAGACCTGCACCGGCTCCGCTGATTCCCGGGCCATTGACTGCGAAAGCCTATAGTTCCAAAATTGTCTCGGATTGTCCGGAACGCGATCGCGATACCTATATTGGCGGCATTATCGGCGGCGCACTCATGGTGGGCGTCGGTGCTGCGATGGGGGTTCCCGCGCTTGTCGTAGAGGAAAAAGGAGACAGATGGGGCAAGGGCAATCATACATTTAAGAAGGAAGCCCGTATTGTCTTTGGAGCCATGGGTGCCGCATCTGCCGTCATCGGCATCGTCACCATAGGTATTGCTGGTCACAAGCTCCACAAACTGAATCAGGCCGAGAGTGAAATTTCCTATTATGTTGCGCCGACGCTCGGTGGTGCAACATTCCAGATGACTTTCTGATTCCGGCCTGACCTGGATGATGCTGAGCCCTGCCACTTTGCGGCAGGGCTTTTTTTATTTGATCGCATCATTACGGATGTTGCTTTTGCAGCACAGAACATAAAAAAAGCCGCGTATTGCAAGGCAATAGCGGCTTTAAAGGCTGGCGTATCGAGCCGGAGGCCGATAGCTGGCCCCCGGAAAGAAGCTTATGGATTTTCGGCGAGCCATCCGTTGCGCAGTCTTTGTCCGGCGCCTTCCGGATCGATAAAGGTATCGCGGCCATCAACATCACCGCGATAATTCTTCGTGTAGTGACCGTACATGGATGTTCTGGCCTTGTCCTCCGAAATTCCCAGGCGCTGTGCTTGCTGGGAGACGAATTCTTTCGGGAAATAGACATCGAACATGTGTTTGCCGTTCGGATCATTTCCGGCTTCCTTGCCATAGCAGCGTGCTGCGTAGTTTCCGCAGATGTGGCCAGCCGTGGTATGACCATAGACTGTGGCTTCGCCGCCGAGTCCGGCACAGAGTTTTTGGGCAAAGGATCCAACGCCTCTGTTCATGGTGCAGAAGGGATCCTGTTCCAGAATATCTGCGCCGCTCTTGCCGTTTGTACCTCGTCGTTCGTACCAGTTGGCCTTGGAATCCTTGTTCAGTGCCGTACTGCATGCATAGAGCTGGACGTGGACGTCGCTGGCCAGTTTGCTTCGGCAGGAAGATGCAAAGTCATCGATTTTGCTCATGTTGAAGTGGTAGCCCTTCGCGCCCAGATTCAGTCCGGTTTCGTAACCGTGACACATGATGCTCAGGTTCTTGAACAGCTTGCATTTGCTGTCATCATGGCCAGGACGCGGGGTATCCTTGAGGCATTGTTCGACGCCTTTGGAGGTTTCGAGAAGATTGGATTTGAGTTCAGAATATTTGGTGATTCTGAAGTAGGCCTGCTTGGTAAGCGTGCCATCCATCTTGAAGCAATTGTAAGTCTTTGAAAAACTATTGGCCTGGCTTCGGAATTCGCCCGGGCTCTCGCCGTTGTATGCGAAGCAGATGTTGACGCCGTTTGGATAATTGTCTCGGATGAAGCCGGCCAGCGTCCCTTCATCGGGGTTAGGCGGCATGACAAAGTCGGTCTGCGACTGCAGGATCCAGCCTTCATTGGCGCCGTACTTAATCTTAATCCAGCCGCCTTTGGTGCCTTCGTACACTTCGACGGATTTGCCCTGAGTGAGCCCGCCGATGCGTTCGTAATTGGTTCCGGGTCCCTGCCGGACGTTGACTGCATTGGCCTTGATGGTTGCAGTTCCGATGGGATCTGCCTGCGTCGAAATGTTGCTCGACCCCGTGGCTGGCGTCGTGCTTTCGGTCGTCGAGCTGCCGGAATCGGTGGTTTCGGTGCTCGTCTGCGTCGGCGCGATGGGTTGGGCTTCGCCGTTCGTTCTGACGAATTTGGCCATGACATACGCAAACGACGTTCCGTACAGGATTTTATGCCATCCATCCTTGGTTTCTGCGATCGAGACGCTGTCGCCGCGGTTCAGACGCCCGATGATGCCGTAATTGGTTCCCGGTCCCTTGCGGACATTGAGTTTGCCTTTTTCGGTAAATACGACACCGCTTTTGGTCGAAACATTGGTTGGAACCTTAGGCTGCTGTGCCTGTGTTTGCGGCGTTCGCTTTTTGGTTTTGGTCGCTTTTTTGGCCGCTTTGCTCGCTATAGCTTTTCTTGCTGATTTGGTAGTCATAACGGATCCTTTGGTTAAATTTCATCATCACATACCTAGCTAATATTATATAAAAAAAACGGTTACTTTTCTACATAAAAGGGTGTCCCGGTTTGTCGTATTGAATTGATAATATTGGACAATGCTTTTGGTGCGGCCAATGCGCATTGTCGGCCGCCGCCCTGCGGTGCATGACGTCGGCCCAACGGGATTTGGGGTCGCCTTTTCGGTGCGCCGCAGGGCGGCTTTCCGAATGCGGCTCCCCTGCATTGCTATTGGCTGTGCGCCAATACGCAATGCAGCCCGGTGTGTCGGGACGCGAATTCAAAAAACGGCAATCGTCCCGAACGCACGGTTGAACGATGTGTGATTAGAGCATTTCCTTGACGGCAGCTTTGATTCTGGCGAGTTTGGTTTCGAGGGCTGCACGGATGGCTGGATATTCCTCTTTGGAGGCATGGCCGATGACGCCGAGATATGCCTTGAGCTTGGGTTCTGTTCCCGACGGACGCAGCGAAATCCAGCTGTTGTCGGCCAGATAGAAGGTCAGCATGTCCTGTTTGGGGAGATGAATGACCGGTGTGACTTCGCCGGATTTCAGATCGGTGGTCTTGGAACCAAGCAGATCGCGGACGCGGGCAACGTCGATGCCGGCGATGGCATGCGGCGGATTGTTGCGCAGATTCGCAAGTACGTTGGCCATGGTTTCCTTGCCCGAAAGCCCTTCATAGAAGCGTTCGGCGGCATCTTCGCAGTGAATGCCGTTTTTAATATAGATTTCGTCGAGGACATCGATGACGCGTTTGCCTCTGGCCTTGCAGTCTGCAGCAAGTTCCGCGAGGAGCAGAACGGAGATAATGCCGTCTTTGTCGCGGGCATCGCTGTAGGTAAAGCCGAAGGCTTCTTCGTAGGCAAAGAGGAAGTTCTGCCCGCGTTTGACGCGTTCATCGGCGACGTTGCCCATCCATTTGAATCCGGTCAGGGTTTCCTGGAAGTCGACGCCGGCATTTTCACAAATCGCGCGCGTCAGCGGACTCGAAACGACCGAACAGATGGCGAAGCTGTCTTTGTTGCGCTTTTCGGCAGGAAGATGCTCGATGATGTAATTGAGCATGAGCGCGCCGATCTGGTTTCCGCCGAGGACTTTGTATTCGCCGCCCACGGGGATGGCAACGCCGAGACGATCGGCATCGCCGTCGTTGGCGAGTACGATTTCGGCATTGACTTCTTTGGCCATTTTGAGCGCGCGCGGCCAGGTATCCGGGCGTTCTGGATTGGGAGCATCCAGGCCGGCAAAATCACCGGAGGGCGTCTTTTCTTCTTCGACGACGCGGACTTTTTTGAATCCGGCCTTGTCGAACGATGCTTTTGCGCAGGCCCAGCCGGTTCCCCCAAGGGGGGTATAAATAATATCGACATCATTGGCGCCCGTATGGACTGCGCTTTTGACGACCCAATCCGTATAGGCGTCGATCGTTTCGGTGCTCATCATTTCGATGAGGCCTTTGGCCACACCGTCTTCGATGGAAATGCTGTCATTGCCGATGTCACCGAGCTTGTCCATGCGGGAAGCCACCTGTGCATCGACGGGGCTGATGATCTGGGCACCATTGGACCAGAAAACCTTGTAGCCGTTATAGACTTTGGGGTTGTGGGAGCTCGTGATCATGACGCCGGCGAATGCCTTTTTTACACGGATGGCAAACGGAACGAGATTCGTCGGGGTCAGACGGTCATAAAGATAAACTTTGATGCCGTTGGCGGCGAGAACGCCGGCGGTCATGCGCGCGAATTTTTCCGAATTGTGTCGGCAGTCGTAGCCAACGACGACGCCGCGTTTGACCGCTTCATCACCATATTCTTCGATGAGACACTGCGCCAGGGCCTTCGTGGCTTTGGCAATCATGTACACATTCATCATCGTTCGGCCTGCCCCCATTACGCCGCGCAGACCGGCTGTCCCGAACTGCATGCTGGCACCAAAACGGTTCTTGATCGATTCGATGTCGTTGGCGTCAATCAGGGCCTGAACTTCTTTGCGCGTATCTGCATCAAATGGTTCGGATGCCCATTGTTTGGCAATTACGAGGGACTGTGCGGCAATGTCTGTCATGGCTTCTCCTTGGAAAGGGGGCAAAAATACCCGAATACAAAAACTCTGAGGTTCGTTTGAAAACACTCAAGCGCGTAATGATCGCAATTTATTATAGAACGACAGAAAATAAAAGAATAACGTGAGTAGAGTTGGGAGTTGGGAGT
>JAFRYG010000165.1 GCA_017441205.1 Pseudomonadota bacterium | reverse complement strand
GCCCGCGTAACCAAGTGGATCCTCTACAAACAGGAAGAAAATGTCTCCAAGGGTGAGTACGAAGCCGTGCCTATCCGAATGGAGTTTTTGGCAAAATATGAAGCTGCAATACAATTCTTCTGGGAATTGGCAAGCATGGGCGAAACCGGCAAACAAAATAACCGGGAACAGCTCATCAATATTCGCGAAGTCGAAATTAAGCGTGAAACAACGAATAAAAGCGCTGTCGAAGGTGTGTTGGTCAATGTTCAGTGCGTCGCAGAAACCTATCTGTACACTGGCAATAACGCAAATCAGCAGAACACTGCAGCAAATTAACAAACGGCAGGAGCAGTATTATGAAAACTCATCTCATAAAAATAGCATTACTGTCGTTGGGACTGACATTTTTATGCAGCGCCATGACGGGGTGCACACCGAGAACAGAAGTCAAAGTATCAAAAGTTAAAAAAACGAGTGATTTGAAGTCCAGACAAACGACCATCGACAGAAGTTCTTTCGACACTTCTGCAGATGGATGGAAACCGGTTCAGGAGTCAGATCAGAATATATTGCCGCGTAATCCTTTCCGGGGATTCAGCGACATTGCAATGGCAGAAGCCTTGATGCGCATGCAGGCGCTCGAGGAACAGTCCTCAGATCTTCAGTTGCCTGAACAACTATACAGTACGAGAGATTATCGGGTCGTCGGCGTCATCACCGGAACGGCAGATCCCAAGGTTTACGTCATAGACCCGGCAGGAAACAGATTTATTCTTCGCAGAGGTTCATTGCTTGGCAACAATAATGGCAGCATTTCGAGCATTCGCCGCGAAGGCATCGAAGTATATGAACGTGTTGCCGACAAAGGCCAGTATATTGAACTGCCTCTGTTCGAAGAAAAAAATAACGACCAGAATAACATTCAGCTTCGCCTGCAATAATAATTGAGTTCAAGGAGTTATCATGAAACGAGTATCTAAAACGGCAAAACGCATGGCAATGTTGAGCATGGCGTTTTGTATATGCAGCTCCATAGGCTGGGATTCCCCCCAGACACGCAATGACAACAGCGTAACGAGTCTCAACTATTCGCAGGAGAGCGCTCGGACTCTGATAGAAATTGGTGTTCAGTCTGACCCAACATTTTCTGTCTATACACTGAAAAATCCTGAACGTGTCGTCGTAGAAATCCTGGACTGCGATTCAAGCACAAGACTTTCTCCCATCCAGGTCAGAAACGGCATCATAGATACAGCTGCCATCAGCGTCTCCCAGGCCAATAACTACAGCACATGCCGTGTTATTCTCGGCCTCGAAAAAGAAACGACCTATGCCGTGGATTCTACCAAAGATCGCATCATCCTGGCTGTCGATGGAAAACCCGAGATGAATGCTTCCGAAATGGCAAACGCCTATGAATCCATGAAGCAATCCCAGGAAGAAGCTCTGGCCTCGGCTCGCTCTATGGTCGAAAAAGAGCAGGCCGAAGCAAGGCGCGCACGTGCGGAAGCTGAAAAAGCGCTTTCAGACGCCCAAAATGCAAAAGCTGAAGCGCTTGCCGCAAGAAATGAAGCACAGGCTTCCGCACGTTCCATCGTCGAAAAAGAGCAAGCTGAAGCAAAGCGCGTACGCGCAGAAGCTGAAAAAGCTATCCTGGACGCACAAAACGCAAAAGCTGAAGCACTTGCCGCAAGAAATGAAGCACAGGCTTCAGCACGTTCTATCGTCGAAAAAGAGCAAGCTGAAGCAAAGCGCGCACGTGCAGAAGCTGAAAAAGCTATCCTGGACGCACAAAATGCAAAAGCCGAAGCGCTTGCCGCAAGAAATGAAGCACAGGCTTCCGCACGTTCCATCGTCGAAAGAGAACAGGCTGAAGCAAGACGCGCGCGTGCAGAGGCTGAAAAAGCTATTCTGGACGCACAAAATGCAAAAGCCGAAGCGCTTGCCGCAAGAAATGAAGCGCAGGCTTCCGCACGTTCCATCGTCGAAAAAGAACAGGAAGAAGCAAGGCGCGCACGCGCGGAAGCTGAAAAAGCTATTTTGGACGCACAAAATGCAAGAGCTGAAGCTGATGCTGCAAGAAATGAAGCGCAGGCATCTGCACGCTCCATCGTTGAAAAAGAACAGGCTGAAGCAAGACGTGCACGCGCGGAAGCTGAAATGGCGATTTCGCAGGCACAAATGGCCGCTGAAAATGCTCGCGCAGAAGCCGCTGCGGCAAGAAATGAAGCACGTGCATCTGCAGAACGTGAAAAAGCTGCTCTTGCACAATTGGAACGCGCTTACAATGAAGCAAAAGAAAAAGTTTCTGCCATCGAAGCACAACGCGACAATGCCAGGATGCAAGCCAAGGACTCAGAATCCATGAGTGCTGCGCTTGAAAGCGCACAAGCTGAGCTTGCAAAGGCCCAGGCTGACATGATCGCTCTTGAGATGGCCAGAAATCAAGCCATCGAACGCGCTCAGAATGCAGAAAACCAAAGAGATTTGGCACAGGCACAGGCTCGTGAAAGTCTCCAGCGCGAACAGAATGCCATCGCTCAACTTCAGCAGGAACAAAAGGCCGCTGCAGAAAATGCAATCCGGATGGCACAGCTCAACGCCAGATTCCAGCAATCACAATCAGAAAAGGATGCCCTGGTCGCCGATCTCAACGAAAAAACAAATCAGGCTCAGATGCTTTCAGAACGCGCAGAACGCGCTCAGAGAGAAGCCCAGCGACTGGTGGAAGAAACAAAACAAAACGAGCTGACTCGTATTGCTGAAGCAGATAACCGCGTCGCTGCAGCAGAAACTCGCGTTGCCAAAGCCCTCCAAAAAGCACAGGACGCTCAGAATTCGCAGAATTCTCAGCAAATTGCTTACGCACAGGAACTCAATGATGCCAAATCAGCCCTGACTCGCACACAAAGAGAAAGGGATGAGGCCATGCGCAGTGCACAAGCTGCGGAATCAAAGGCTCAAAATGCCCTCGAAACTGCGATGGAACAACGCAGAACAGCCGATGCTCAGCTCGCACAGCTCAATGCTCAGCTCGCAGAAGCCAATTCCAAAGTCGCAAGACTCGAGAACGAGAATCGCAGCGCACAGCAGAACAACGCAACACTCGTCGCGGAAAATGCTGAACTCCTGCAGAAAATTGCACGCCAGGAATCCCAGATGGCAGAACTCAATGAAGCCGTCAAAGCCGGTGGCGCTGCAAGACAAAAACTAAAACAGCTCGAGGCACAGAGCGAAAAAACCGCCGAACAGGAAGCGCTCATTGCACAGCTCAAAGAACAGGCCCGTCAGGGCAGACATGCCCGTGAACAGCTCAATGCACTTAAAGCTGAAAATGAAGAACTGCGTTCACAGATTGGTTCCGCTAAAGCTGCAACGACAGCAGGTTCTTCAGCAGATCCCGCCTATGCCTATGTTGCGACGACCGTTCCGCCTATCGATGCCTCCATCGGATCCGGTGCCGGACAAAAACGTTCAGCTTCTGCTCCGATAGACAATCAGGCTGCCGCACATGCCAGCGTGCGCGATATTCAGTTCCGCCACAACGCCAATGGCGATGGCATGCAGGTCATTCTCAAGATGTCGGCTCCTGTTGAAAAAGTTGAAAACGTCGACGCCGGTTCACAAAAAAGTGTTCTGCGCATCGCGGGTGCCGTCCTTCCGGATAATTTCAACAAAAAATACGATACGTCCGCATTCAATCAGGGCGTAAGATTCGTCGACTCCACACAGGCCAGCGGCGGCATCGAGCTGATTGCACAGGCTTCATCCAAAACCGTGGATTCCATTGAACAAAATGGCGATACCATTACATGGAACATTCGACCTCTGCGCGATGCTGCAAGCCCATTCGCAGCTCCCATCGACAGACGTAATGAAGCCATGGTTACGGCAGCAGAACCCAATCTGCCGTCACCCGCCAACTACGGCGCAGCAAGAAGCCTCAAAAATACTCCGCTCGCAAAGCGCAAAATCACACTTGATATTCGCGACGCAGACATCAACGATTTGCTCCGTCTCCTTTCGGATGAAATCAATACAAGTATCGTCGTCAGTCCGGATGTCACAGGTAAAATCACGCTTTCGCTCAAGAGTGTTCCCCTCGATCAGGCACTTGATATCATCATGCGCATGCATGATCTGGGCATGAGATACGAAGGCAACGTCATTTGGATTGCAAAACTCGAAAAATTCCAGAAAGAAGAAGAAGCTCTCCTGAAGGCAGCGCAGATGCGTGAAAAGCTCGAACCGCTTGAGGTTCGTCTGATCCCCGTCAACTACGCTTTGGCCAACTCTCTGAGCGATAACGTTAAATCATTGCTGACGAGCCGAGGCAGCGTCAATATCGACGAACGCACAAATACCTTGATCCTCAAGGATGTCGCCGCAAATCTGGATGCAGCCGAAATTCTGGTCAACAATCTGGATACGCAGACACCGCAGATTCTCATCGAAGCCCGTATCGTCGAAACCCAGGCCAACTTCAGCAAGGAAATCGGTATCCAGTGGGGCGGCGACGGCGTAGCCAGTGCTGCCACAGGCAATGCAACGGGTATCGTATTCCCGTCGACCGTCGGTATCGCCGGTGGTTCCACGAGCGAAAACAACAATGGCGTTTCGAGCACACCAAACTTTGCAGTCAACCTTCCCGCTTCCGTCGGTACCGGCGCCGGTGGTGCCCTCGGCATTACACTGGGCTCCCTGGGCGGCACCATCAACCTCAACATCCGCTTGAGCTCGCTCGAAGAAAAAGGTTACCTGAAGATTGTTACGGCGCCGCGCGTCATGACGCTGGACAATATCCAGGCAAGCATCAACTCCGGTACGAGTATCCCAATCAGTGTCATCAGTGCTGCAGGCGTTCATACCGTTTTCGTCGAAGCAAAACTCAAACTCGAAGTCACACCCCATGTCACGCGTGACGGCAACATCTATCTGAAAATCAATATTCAGAAAAATGAACCTGACTTCGGACATACCGGTGCCATGGGCAACCCGTCGATCATCACGAAAGAAGCTCATACAGAATTGCTCGTTCCCGATGGCGACACGACTGTTATTGGCGGCATCTATGCCAGAAATACATCACAATCCATGAGCAGTGTTCCATTCTGGGGCTCCATCCCAATTCTTGGCTATCTGTTCAGGAAAACGACGGAAACAGACAATCGAAGCGAACTGCTCATCTTCATCACTCCTAAGATCGTAAACCGTGATGAATCCATTTCCGCTTCCGGCCATGGCTCATTCATTCCACCCGTTGAACGCAAGAAAGAAACCAAGTAAATAACGCTGAATGCCCGCTTTAACGAGCATTGGGAGGATTTAATCATGAAAAAAATATTATCATTTCTGGCGATTGCTGGAATCACGGCTTCTGCACTCACGGGATGCGTCGATGACAATCAGTACGTAGTCGCTATGGGGGTGACATTCTCGGGCAGCTGTGACCAGAGCAGTACAGACCAGGCATATATCTCAAGCATGACATGCGATCCGTCAAACACGGAAGGTGCTGCCCTTCACATCATTAACCATATTACCGGACAGGTCGGCTGGACGTCCGACAGCAGCAGCAACGGTACGACATACGAACCACAAATTCCCAACGCTGGTAACATCTTTATCGAGTCCATCGTCATTAAATGCGACAGAGTCGATGGAGAAACCAGCGGATGCGACGGAACAGATCCCATCGTCATTGACATGAATATGGCTGTCGGTGGTTCCGGAGGCGGGGCCTGCATCGGATTCACTCCCGATATGAGCATCATCAGCAGCTGGGGAGGCGATCTCGTCATCGACATTTATGCCAAATACCACGATGCAAGCCTGATTAAGGGCAAGTCAAGTCATACAAAACTCAACTTAAAATTTGCCAAAGATGCCGGTGTTTGCTTCCATAACGCCGAAAACGACAAACAACCTGTTGATCCTCCGACAGAACCATAAAACAATCTTCCAGCTCCGGATATTTCCGGAGCTTTTTTTATGCCCAAAACCAGACTTCATAATCCAGATTGCAGAATCACCAGGGTTAGTGTTACATCACATTGCAGTTGGATCTTTCAGAGGTTAATTATGAAGAAATTCACCTGGACAGTTTTTTGCCTCATCATCGGCGCCCTCCTGGTTTCCTGTCAGCATCGTTCCGATCTGCCCCCCGTCGAAAGAAATACCAGTGCCGATGCAGCATCGGATACATCTGCATCCCAGCCCGCGCCGGAAGTCACACAGGAAGAAAAAAAAATGAACGAAACTCAGCCTGCCCTTCGATGGCGCTTTTACTCTCAGGAACAAAAACACCCGGAAATCCAGGCATTGTTTGATCAAGCCAGCCAGCTCATTCAACAAAAGACCGGAAAACAACGGGATTTCGATACGTCTTCGGAACACTACGGTTCCTGGCTCATCATGCGATACCCTTCGCCTGAACCCAATCCAAACGTTTTGGATAAAGATCCTGACGCTGCAGATGCATTCCTCGTCGACATGGAACAGAAAAAAATCATCGCAAAAGGCGCATGGAATGATGCCAAACCGCTGTACGACCTGATGCTCAGGGAAGCGAAAAATAATCCCGACAGAATTGAAAAATGGACCAAATACATGGTCTATATGACCTCGATTATCGCTTTCGGCAACGAAAAATACATGAACAGCGGTGAACGAGGAACCGACGGCCCGCAACTGCTGGAGCAGGCCGACGGAAGTTATATCCTGACCTATGACGTCGCCCCTCGGGGAAGCTCAGTCGTCGGCACACACTGCACACTCTCTCTTCAGCCCAATACAATCGAATTCAGAACTGAAGAAAAGACGATGGAATAAATCTTACCTCAGACAGCTGCCGTCAAACTGGTACGGCAGCAATTCACTCAGAAAATACGCCTTCGTCTCACCTTTGGCATTCATGCAGATGACCTCAAGATTGGGACTGAATTCCTGCATAAACTGACGGCACATGCCGCAGGGAACACATATATCATCCGTATTTGCAACGATAACTATCCGCCTGAATGACGTGTTCCCTTCGCTCACAGCCTTCGATACCGCAACGCGTTCCGCACAGCTCCCCGCAGGATACGACGAATTCTCAATGTTGCATCCCGTATAAACAGAACCATCCGTACACTCAAGCACCGCACCTACCGGAAAATGCGAATAAGGACAATAGGCGCGCTCCTGCATCTGACGAGCAAGCTGTTTTAATTCTTCAATTGTCATAATCAAACCTTCGTGCGCAAATCCCTGCGCTCATGAATCAAACATCATCATTTTGATGGATTGGATTCCGCGATGATATCTTCCATTCATCACGGAATTAATTCTCTACGCCAGCCACTGACGTTTGTCAAAAAAATCCATATTATTCGCAGGTTTTCTGTATTTTTTCGCAACTCTTCGCTCTCGCCTGCTTGACGTTTCATACACTTTGATAGAGAAACGCCTTTGAGGTGTACATCTGAACACCTGCAAATACTATTAATCCATACTCAGGATAATCATTTATGTCCCTAGCTCTCGAAGGTATTCGCGTCGTCGATTTTACGCGCTTTCTCGCCGGTCCCTACTGCACCATGATGCTCGCCGACCTCGGCGCCGAAGTCATTAAAATCGAACGCCCAGGCTCCGGGGATGATTCCCGGGCATACGGACCATTCCTCGAAAATGAAAGCCTGTATTTTATCAGCGTCAACCGAGGAAAAAAAAGCATCTCCCTGAACCTGAAAAATCCGGAGGCCCGCAAATTCGTCCTTGATCTTATCGATACCGCCGATATCGTCGTCGAAAACTTCAAACCCGGCGTCATGGATCGACTCGGTTTTTCGTATCAGACACTTTCCAAACGCAATCCCCGGCTCATCTACTGTTCCTGCTCGGGATACGGACAGACTGGCCCCTGTGCCGCAATGCCTGCCTACGATCTCATCATTCAGGGCATCACCGGCATGATGAGTATTACCGGGCCAGACCCGGAGCACCCCAGCAAAGTTGGAATGAGTGTCGCAGACATCGACACCGGCATGTTTGCAGCCCTCGGATGCATTGCCGCCCTTTATCAGCGCGAAAAAACCGGTCACGGACAACAGATCGACATCGCCCTCTTTGATGTTCTGATGGCGATCCTCGAAAACGCAGCCACCCGAACGCTCAATACCGGAAAACCGCCAACTGCCATTGGCAACCGGCATGTCACGATCTGTCCGTTTGCATCCATCCGGGCCAGTGATGGATTCTTCAACATTGCCGCCGGGAATGATACCCTCTTTGCAAAACTCGCCGCAGCCCTCGAAGATCCCGATATGGCCGCCGATCCCAGATTCCTGACGAACGATTCCAGGCTGCAGCACTGGCCCGATCTGGAAGCTCGTCTGAATGCGGCAGCATCCAAAAAGACCATCGCCGAATGGTGTGAAATCCTCGATAAAGCCGGCGTTCCGGCAGGTCCGCTCAACCACATGGATCAGGCATTGAATCATCCGCAGATTCAGGCGAGGAATATCGTCACAACGATTCATCATCCCGAAGTCGGAGATGTCAAATGTATTGCATCACCGGTTCATCTGAGTGAAGGCACGCGCGAATCCTACGAATCCTCCCCCACCGTTGGCGAAGATTCGGTCGATTACATCGCCGAAATCCTCGGATGTACCATCGAGGAAGCCCAAAGAATCGTCGATAACAAAGAATTTGAATAAATATCGGATATTTTTATGACCACAACACTTCAGGGAATTCGTGTCATTGACTTCAGCCGCATCCTCGCCGGTCCGTTCTGCACCATGATGCTCGCAGATCTGGGGGCAGAAGTGATCAAAATCGAGCGCCCCGGCAAAGGGGACGATTCCAGGGCCTACGGCCCGTTCGTCAATGGCGAGAGCCTCTATTTTATCAGCGTAAACCGGGGCAAAAAAAGCGTCGTTCTGAACCTGAAAAATCCCAAAGCCATGGATTTTTTGCTCAGACTCATCGATACCGCAGACGTCCTCGTCGAAAACTTCAAACCCGGCGTCATGGATCATCTCGGATTGTCTTATGAAACCTTGTCCAAACGCAATCCACGCCTCATTTATTGCTCGTGCTCGGGATACGGACATACGGGCCCCCATGCACTCAAACCCGCATACGACCTGATCATTCAGGGCATTACCGGCATGATGAGCATTACCGGCCCCGATCCCGAACATCCCAGCAAAGTCGGCATGAGCATCGCCGACGTCGACACCGGCGTCTTTGCTGCCATCGGATGTCTGGCTGCACTTTATCAGCGCGAAAAGATCGGCCGCGGTCAGCAGGTCGATATTGCCATGTTCGACATTCTCATGGCCATCCTCGAAAACGCAGCCACTCGCACGCTCAATACCGGCGAAGTACCCCAGGCCATCGGCAATCACCATCATGCCGCAAGCCCGTTCGCCTCGTTCAAAGCCTCGGACGGAATATTCAACATCGCCGCCGGAAATGACCTCCTCTTCGAAAAGCTGGCGACAGCACTGGGAATCCCGGAACTGGCCAAAGATCCGAGATTTCTGACCAACCGCCTGCGCGTTCAGAACTGGCCCGCACTCGAAGACTGCATCAACGCAGTGACTTCGCAAAAACCAGTAGATCACTGGTGCAGGTATCTGATGGATTCCGGCGTCCCGACAGGCCCCATCAACAACATGTCCCAGGCTCTCGAACATCCGCAGGTCAAGGGAAGAAACATCGTCACGACCATACATCACCCGACGGCAGGAGATGTCCGGTGTATTGCATCTGCCGTCCGGCTGAGCGACAACGAAATCCAGTACCGGCCCTCCCCAATCCTCGGAGCAGATACGGAACACTACCTGCAGGAAATCCTGGCCTGTTCTGAAAAAGAAGCATCGCGAATGGTTCAGGACAAGGATTTGGAATAGTTTGGGCTGCATCACACCACAACAGGCATTGCATGGCGTATTGGCCGCCGGCCAATAGCCATGCACGCGAACCGTAGTGCCGCCCGAAGATCGGCGGCACAAGGTGAGCCACCACAAACGGAAAACGATGATTATACTGGCAAGTACGAGTAAATACCGCAAAAAGCTCATGGCGGACGCAGGCTACGAAGTCACCTGTATCGCGCCGGATTATGAAGAAAAACAAGTGCCCGGGCTCCATCCGCTCGACCTCATTGCGTTCCATTCCCGAAACAAAGCCCTGTCCGTCGCACGAAACCATCCCCACGATATCGTCATTGGAAGCGATCAGGGGCTGGTCGATGGCGAGCGGCTGCTGGGCAAACCGGGATCCGTCGATGCCGCATGTGAACAGCTGAAATCGCTGCGCGGTCATACGGCCATTCTGGCCACCGGCGTTGCCGTCGTCCTCGAGGGAAATTGCGTGGAATACCAGAACCGCGCGAAGCTGCATTTTCGCGAGGATTTGAGCGACGAAACGATTCGGGCCTACGTCGAGGCGGATATGCCGATCGATTGTGCAGGTTCGTTCATGATAGAATCACGCGGTCCAAGGCTGTTTTCGGCCATAGAATGCGATGATCCCACGGCCATCCAGGGATTGCCGATGATGCGGCTCAATCGGATTATCGTTGGACTCGATCCAAAGTACGATCTGATTTTTTAAGCATTACCCCAAAATAATCTGTACAGACGTGTCGCGACACGTCTCTAACTCTATTCACTAAGTACAGACGTGCGGACTGCACGTCTCTAACAACGATTCATCACGCATCACCAACTCCCAACTCCCAACTTCAAATGCAGAAATCGATCAATCTTTTCGGCGTCAAAACCAATAATCTGAAAAACATCACCTGCCGGATTCCCATGCGGGAACTCACCGTACTGACGGGTGTAAGCGGTTCCGGCAAATCCAGTCTTGCATTCGACACGCTCTATGCCGAGGGACAGCGCAGATTTCTGGAATCCATGTCGACATACGTCCGGATGTTTCTGGACGAAATGCCCAAGCCCCCCATTGAGCGCATCGAAAATTGCCTTCCGGCCATTGCCCTGCGCCAGCAAAGCAGTTTCGATCATCCCAGATCGACCATCGCCACCGTGACGGAACTCCTCGTCCATATCGCGCAGCTTTTTGCCAATGCCGCATCACTGCACTGCGTCCACTGCGGCGGCGAAGTCGGGCGCGATACGGATACCGAGATCGACCGCCGTCTTGCTGAATTCGGCCGCAAGCTCAAGATCGTCGTCTATGCGGAAGTCAGGCTTTCGGAGGGTGAATCTGCCGCACAACGGCTTTCTGCGCTGGCGGCCGGCGGTTATCACCGCCTCTGGAACGACCACAAAATTATCGAACTCCAGGAAGGCGATATCGAACAGCTGCTCGATGCGCGGCAGTTCTCTGTCCTCATCGATCGCGTCGTCTATCATCCCGAAAAAGGCCTGGACGGCCGCATGGCCGAAGCCCTCGAAGAAGGTTTTCAGCTCGGCGAAAGCCGCCTCAAAGTCGATATTCTCGACCCCGATGACGTCATCACGATCACATTCGACCGCCGATATACATGCCGCCAATGCGGTGAAATCTATCCGCCGCTCAGGCCCGAAAACTTCGACCCCAATTCCACACTCGGCGCATGTCCGGTCTGTACCGGATTCGGTTCCGTCAGCGGCATCGACTGGAACCGCGTCATCAATCCGAATCTGAGCATCCAGAACGACGCCGTCATTCCCCTTCGCACGCCTTCCACGCACAGCCGAAAGACGCAGCTGCTGGGCTTCTGCAAACGCATGTCCATCCCCACCGACGTCCCTTTCCTGAACCTGACCCGCGAACAGCAGGAACTCGTTATGTTCGGAAAACCGCCCTACAAGGGCGTGATGGGATACTTCGAAATGCTCATGTCGAAGAACCAGAAATTCACGGCCCGCATTCAGCTGGCCCGATTCCGCGGCTATACCCCCTGCGAGGCATGCGATGGTTCCGGCATGTCCTCCATCGCGCGAAATATCGATCTCTGTGGAAAATCCTTCGTCGACGTCATGCGCATGACGGTTTCGGAAGCCCTGGATTTCTTCTCCTCCATCCCACAGGAATTGCTCAAAAACACGGGATCGCTCACCCCATGGGAAGACATCCTCCTGCGCCTGAAAACGCTCAATGGCGTCGGTCTGGGTTATCTGACGCTCAACCGCAAAAGCAAGACGCTTTCGGGCGGAGAATGCCAGCGTCTTCATCTTTCGTGCGGACTGGGACGCGGCCTGACCGATACGCTTTACGTTCTGGATGAACCCACAGCCGGCCTGCATCCCATCGACAGCATGCGCCTCATCCGCGTCATGAAATCCCTTCAGGAACTCGGAAACACGCTCGTCGTCGTCGAACACGATACCGACGTCATCGAACAGGCAGATCATATCATCGAACTGGGACCGGCCGGCGGCGAAGGCGGCGGAAAGATCATTTTTGAAGGGGATGTCCCCGGATTGCATCAGAGCGATACGCCGACCGGACACATGCTGCGAACCGAATCCCGAACGAAACTCAACACTTCCGCACTCCCGACACACCGCAAAATCCGCATCGAAAACGCCTCCATCCACAACCTCAAAAACATCTCGGTCGATATCCCGCTCGGCCAAATCGTGACCGTCGTCGGCGTCAGCGGTTCCGGCAAATCGACGCTCATCCACGACGTCCTTTATCAGACCTGGCTCATGCGCGACCCGGAACATGCCAATGCGCCTTCCGACGACAGCGAGGACGACAAAATCACCGTCGAATTCGATTCCACCGCCAGAATTCTGGGTCTGGAGCAGTTCGACGACATCATCATGATGGGACAGGGAGCCCTCGGACGATCTCTCAGAGCCTGCGTAGCCACCATGACCAAAGCATTCTCCGACATCCGAATGCTCTTTGCGCGACAGCCCGATGCCGTCGAAAATCAAATCAACGCCAGCTGTTTTTCGTTCAATACCGGCTGGGGCCGCTGTCAGGCATGCGAAGGCCTGGGGGTAAAAACCATCGAAATGATGTTCATGAACGATCTGACCGTTCCCTGCCCTGCCTGCGGCGGAAAACGCTTCATTCCCGACGTTCTGGCCATCCGTTACCGCGGCAAAAACATCTCGGACGTCCTGGAAATGACCGTCTCGGAAGCCCGTGCCTTCTTCGCGGAATACCGCGCCATTGCCGGCCCTCTGGCCACACTCTGCGATGTCGGTCTCGGCTACATCCGCCTCGGGCAATCGACGTCGACGCTTTCGGGTGGTGAATTCCAGCGCCTGCGCCTGGCCTCATACCTCGAACGCGCCACCGAAGACAACGCACGCACGCTCTTCATCTTCGACGAGCCCACCGTCGGACTCCACATGCAGGACGTCGCCTGCCTCATGACGGCACTCCAGCGACTCGTCGCACACCGCGCAAGCATCATCGTCATCGAACACAACCTCGATCTCATCGCACAGTCGCACCATATTATCGAACTCGGCCCCGAAGGCGGCCCCAACGGCGGCCGGATTCTATTTGAAGGTACACCGGCACAACTCGCCAAAGCCAATACCCCCACAGGCAAAGCCATTTCTCATACGCTTTTTTAATTACGTTTGCTCGCCTATGGCCGCAGACGGCCATACGGCTTCGCCCGGTGCGGCTATGCCTTTGGCATACGCCGCACCCTCCTTTGGCGGTTAAACACGATGATCACGTTACCCAGGCACATTCAGGAACTCCGCCCCATCCTCTCGCAGCATGCCCGCGAAACAGGCTACTCCGAACAGGTCCTGTATTACGGATTCAGCCAGATGTTCGCACACTGGAACCTGCAGGAATTCGAAGCCTTTCTGACCAGAGAAATTCCAGGATTCCAGGCAGCCGACACTTCACAGTTCATCGACGGTCGGATTTCATCCGAACAGCGCAGATCCCTGCTTTCGTGCAAAACCGTTTCCAGCCTGATCATGGTCACGGCATCCACCGTCCCGAGCGCATCTTTTCAGGATATCATGCTGTCGCTGCTATTGCCGGTTCGCATCACGCATCGTCCGTCCAGACATCTCGTTCCCCTCTTTGAATCAATCCGAAACTGGGTCGCAGGTCTTTTGCCAGATTTTGCCAGCCGCTGGACGATTACCCCGACAGATCACGACGACGAACAAATACGGTGCCTCCTGGCATCACAGGATGCCGTCAATATCAGCGGTTCCGACCAAACGATCGCCCACTACCAAAATCTAATCCAGGAATTGCCTGCAGATGCACGCCCCAAATGCATCGCACACGGACACAGGATTTCGGCCATCATCATCCGCAGCCATGAACTCAATTCACTGACCAAAGACGATTATGACCGCATATCCATCGATGCATCCATCTGGGATCAGACCGGATGTTTGTCACCCAAATGCATCTTTGTCGAAGGCAGCCCCGACGAATGCATCAAATTCGCCCGAAATCTTTTGCATTCCCTCGACAAAACCGCATCACTTCTGCCCGAAATACCGCCATCCCCGTGTGAACTTGCTGCTCGCAATAATGCCATTTTAATGGCCCAAATCGATGGTGCAAAAATCATTCGAGCCACACAGAATCACGATATTCTGATCGTATATCCCCAGAATTACCCGTTTCACCCGGTTCTGTTTCCGCGCACGACGACCATCTGGCCCGTCGGCAATGCCCTCAAAGCCGCCATGCAGCTATCGCCGCATGGCCAATGCCTGGCCTCCGCATCACCGATCAATGACGAGGAAATCGAAGAACTGAGCGGCACCGGATTCAATCGCTTCTGCGCCTTCGGCAAAATGCAGGATCCCCCTCTGACCTGGTTTCACGACGGTATCGGTACGATCGCGCCGCTCATCAAATAATATCATCCATAAATATTAAATGTGACGCCCCGATGGGACGTGCCTGATTTTAATTATGCATTAATAAACCAATCATAATCTGTACAGACGTGTCGCGACACGTCTCCATTCACTATCCACTATTCACTCTCTCGAACCATTACGCACTGCCAACCAACAACTCTATTCATTGCGGCCACATATCCGTATATTGATAGGTATTTCCATCTTCGGAAAGATTATAGTATTCGGAATAATAATTATATACTCTGTCCATTTTAATTATGTAGGATTTGAGTTTATCATCTTCGTAATAGATACATTTCTCTGAATCATTTACACATCCCCCTTTGGAAGAATCACAGCGCGGAGTAGACCATTTGGAACACTGCGTAAAACCTTCAAATGAAAACTTTTGAACGTCATTGCCCTTCCTGGAGGCCTCACCAACATAAATCCACTTCAGGGTACCATCTGTATTGCGATCCATGCCGATAATCATGGCAACGTGACCATCGTGCCAGAGCAGATCGCCGGCCTTTACATCTTTGAGCTGTTCCTGACTCAGAGTTTTCACATAGAGATAATCTTTTTTGTCATCGATTCGGCTGAATTTATCATAGGCATAATCCGATGCATTATTTGGATTTGCGATAATTCTGTAGTTCGAATTGCCACCATGGATAATGCTTTTACAATAAAAGTTCCGAATCGCATTGCCGCTGCTGTTGGCGCAATAATAACCATCCAAAGTATGAATTTTGTACCCGAAAATATGCGTAAACCAGTCGCCGACATAAAACCGGCCATTCCTGAACGCCCACGAAACAAACCCCGAACATCCGAGGCCATTTTGTTTTGAAGAATAGACGTTGCATTTAGTGTCGTCTTTTGGAAAATAACAGGACCACGGTGTAATATCGCTTTTGATAACCTGATTGCTTCTGTAATCATTGTATGCATTTTTAGTCAGATTCAGCCCAAAGATTCTGACATCCTGAGCATTCGAAGCCTTGGTACCGCTCGTCCAGACATAGTGACTGATAGTCGGACAGTTGGACATATGGGATGTGTCATAATATTTTACAAAATAAGGAAACTGAAGCGTCAGAAAACGAGCGGCAGCAACGACGCTTGCACGCGTTCCATATGCCTCAGAACCCTTTTTGAGCATGACAGGATAAACATATTCCGTATATAAATCATGATTGAAGACTTTGGTCGTTTCTGTGCCATACTGACCACATTCTAATTCTTCCTTGGGATACTGAATCGGATCCTTGTAATACGTATAGGGTTTTAGTTCGATGGTGGCTTTAGCCGAAAGATTTGTTCCGTCAGTCGTGGATGCTGTGACTTCGATCATCCTTGCGCCGACAGATTTACTTTTAACAACGGCACTTGAATCACCTGGCGTTAGCGTAGCCAGTCCTTTGATATCATCATTTTTATAGGTACCCTCCGAAATATTGGCAATTTTCCACTCCAGTTTGACATGGGTTGCGTTGGCAGGCAGAACTTTTGCCGAAATCGTAACTGAAGAATCTCTGAGCAAAACGAGCTCTGTTTGATCCAGTTCAATGGATTTGACAGGCACAAAACATTTTCCGGTTTGTTCATCAATGGTACCACCCTCACAATTGATATCTGTACAGACACCTGCCCTGCACTCCTGACCTGCATCACAAATTTTCGGTGTATCGTTGGCGATACAGGCTTCCTCGAGACAAACGCCTTCCTGCTCGTCATTCAGAACACATCTGGTCTGCCCTTCGCACTTCTTGTCATCGCAATCCGTCTTATCAATACATTCGCTGTTGACGCATTTCTGATTATCGGAACACACGACATCGCCGCACAAATCCGATGGCTGAATGCAGTGTTCCCGATAGCAAACCTGCTCACCAACACAGTACTCCTCGCCACAATTTGGCTTCTGCAGCGGATGGCATTCACCATTGATACATTCCTCGTCCTCAGAGCATTGTTTGGTCTCACAGGGATCTTCGTACACAAACGGTTCGCATTTGCCATTCACACACACGGTATTATCGGTACAATCAGGCACACATTCAGCAACGTTTTTCAGGACACACTCATCCATGACACACTGTTGTTCATCGGAACAAACTTTTCCACCGCATAAATCATCCTTTGGCTGACAGCTGGATTCGATGCATTCCTGCAATTCCGGACATGGAGGATCACATTCATCTTTACCAGGCAATTGCTCATCGCTCCCGGCAGGAGGTTGTGCTTTATCTTTCTGACTGTCTTCATGGCACCCGAAACCAGCAATCCCCACTAAAGCAGACAGTACTATCAGCAAGCATTTTCTTTTCATATCATCACTCCTGCCTACAAAAAGCCTATACAATCTTCGGCTCAAGCCTTTCTATGCTGAGCAGTCAGATGATAAATAGCCAAAAATTTTCAGATAATCACTTAATTTTCTCATTTCCACAAAAGCTCTCCCCATTTTAGCCTTTGATGTCAAAATAACTGACACCAGCAGTACTTCCGCCAATGCTCTCGCATTACCGCGCCCCCGGCCATTCATCAAAAAATTACCAGTTCATTTTGATGTTTACTGAATCATTAGGTATCATTCATCCCGCTCAATTCAGAGCATTTCGGGAGTTCGGAATATGATGTTCAAAAAATATTTCATTGGTTTACTGGCCGCCTTTTGTTTCTGTGCATGCAACGATGGTTCGACGATTTCCACAGGTTCCGATACGGAAGATTCCGGTAAAAACAATGGGGATAAGAAGGATCCGGAAAAGCAGGACCCCGAGAAACAGGACCCCGAGAAACAGGACCCCGACAAAAAGGATCCCGAAAAGCCCACCCCAAAACCGCATCCCGAAATTCCGGATGCAGATGGCGACACCATAAGCGATGAATACGAGTGCCCCAAGGGCGATACAAAAACCGGCGAAGGCTGTGAAGACACGGATGGCGACGGAACGCCGGATTATCAGGACACCGACAGCGACGACGATACTATCCCCGACAGCATCGAAGCCATGAACGGCGGGGATTTATCAGAAAAACCCGTTATCTGCTTTGGCAACACGATCGAAGCTTTCAGAACTGACGATGCCGATTTAAACGGAATCCCCGACGCCAAAGAAGCCAACATTACCAACGACAAACCATCCGATATTGATGGCGACACCATCCCAGATTTCTGTGACGAAGATAATGACGATGATACCATCCCCGACGTAGATGAATTCGTTGGTTTAGCCGGAAAAGAAGGTGCCTCGGGCATGGACTGCAACAACGATACAATCCCGGATGCGTTTGGTTCACTCGAAAATCCCATCGACTGCGACGGCGACACCATCCTCGATTACAATGATCCCGACGGTGATGGCGATACCATTCACGATAAATTCGAACTCACCACGGATTCCAATAATGATGGAATCCTCGACAGATACTCAAAAGACAGTGACGGCGACACCATCCCGGATTCCGAAGAAAAAGGTCCTAACGAAACCCCGCTCGACAGCGATGGCGACGGCAAATACGATTTCCAATCACTTGACAGCGATAATGACAGTCTGCTGGATGCCCTCGAAGTCAAATGCAGTGACGGCAAGGATTCCCGCATCAAAGCGGATACCGACGAAGATGGCCAGTCCGACCTCGCTGAATATGCCATCGCAGTCGCCAATAATGCCGATCCGGCAAAGCTCATCTGTGATCCAGCCCATACCGTGAAGGATTATATCTCCTTCTACTTCGAGCTTCCGCTCTCGGGCGAAACCAGCACCGATACTCTCATCTTCGAACCTCGCGTTACAAAAGCTGACGTCCTGATCAATGTCGACAATACCGGTTCCATGCAAAAAGCCATCAGCAACCTGCAGACACACTTTACCAAAGTCGTCGTTGCAGAAGTTCAAAAACGCGTTCCCGATTCCCAGTTCGGCGTTTCCATCTTCCGGGATTTTGATGCTACCCCGGTCTGGCAGCTCTATCAGCCCATAACCAGCGATCTCGATGCTTTCCAGACACAGCTCAACAAAATCAAGGACGACAAGGATGCTACGGATTATCCCGAAGCCGGTTACGAATCGCTCTACGAAATCGCAACGGGAGATGTCAAAAACAATGATGCATGGGAGATCATGCCAAAACCGACGGGAGATGATATCTTTGGCAGTGCCGGATTCAGAAAAGGTGCGCTGCCGATTGTCATTCACATCACCGATGCGCCTTCACACGAAAAAACCAACAAAGGCGGACACACTGCGCAGCAGGCCTTCGATGCCCTCAATGAACACGGCATTCGGGTCATCCACATCGGTACACCATTCACTGTCGCAGAAAGCCAGCCAGAACTCCTCGCCATCGACGGCAAAAAAATGGCTGCAGGAACGCATTCCATCGTTCCGGTCTGTGCATACCAGTCCGACAGCAATACCTGGGCATGCGGCACTAATAAATGCTGCACAAATGCATTCGACAAATCCAAACCTGCCGGCGAGGAGCCTGACAGCAACAGTCAATGCACACTCGCCATTAATCCAAGTGCATCGACGGATAAAGTCATGGCCGATGGAACCGATGCACTGGCATACAAAACGATGCTCGCCATCGAAGCCCTCGTCAAATACAATACGTACGATGTCGCCACCCGCATCGTCGGTGAACCCATCCCCGAAGCCGATCAGGTCGATGGACAAAACGTCGATACGAGCTGCTTCATCCAGAAGGTCGAAGCCGTCGGTTACGAAAAACCTGCTGATCCTGTCGTCAGCAGCTGCCTCGAACAGCACATCAGCACAAAAATGAAGGATTTCAACAGCAAGGGATACATGGATGGTTTCGAAAACTTCGCCGTCGGTGCAGCTTCCCCAGAAAGCCCCAAATCAAAACTTTCTTTCAAAGTCATTGCTCAGAATAAAAACTGCGTCAAACGCGATACCAAGCCCAGGGCGTTCAATGCGGTCATCGAAGTCTATAATCCTGCTACCGGCATGGTCTTCGACAAACACATCGTCGCCATCATCGTCCCCGGCGTTCCCGATGAACAGGTCAATTAATTAATCCCGCAAAAACACAAAAAATTGATTGACGCTTTCACAGCACATTGTTATAAGCCGCGCCGTTCAAATAGTTTTTCTATTTGAACGACATGTAGGCCAGTATAGCTCAGTTGGTAGAGCGGCGCATTCGTAATGCGCAGGTCTTCGGTTCGAGTCCGAATACTGGCTTCCTGGTTGCTTTGTTCACATACTGCGCCAGTATAGCTCAGTTGGTAGAGCGGCGCATTCGTAATGCGCAGGTCTTCGGTTCGAGTCCGAATACTGGCTTCCTACTTCACAATGACTCCCAGTCATGGAAAGTACGATCTTACGGCGTTTGGGGCTCTTTCCAAACGCCGTTTTTTTATACCATCATTTATCCATACAGACGTTCTGCTGATCGTCTGCTCAAACTATCGTCACAAAGATTAATCCGTTATTTTCCAATTTCTTTAACCCCTTAACCCAAGAGAGGAAACATGAAAAAACTCTGGAAATTCCTGCTCGACAACTCATTGCTGCTCGTCATCGGGGCAGTCATTGCGCTTGTCTGGGCAAACTGCGGTGAAGCTGCTCAGCACGCTTATCACAGCATTCTCCATGCGCACTGGGATGCCATGAACAACCCATGGTTCGGTACAGACGTGGGTGACCCGACCGGCCTGCACTTCGACGTGCACTTCTTCATCAACGACTTCCTGATGGCCTTCTTCTTTATGGCTGCAGGCAAGGAAGTCTTCGAAGCAACATTCCCGGGCGGTGCCCTCCACAACCCCAAACAGGCTGCAACCCCATTGATTGCAACGGCCGGCGGCGTCCTTGGACCTATCGGCATCTATCTGCTCATCGCCTATTTCCTGCACGGTACCTTCGGATACGAAATGGGTACGGGTACCCCCAATGACCTGATGCACGGCTGGGCCGTTCCGACCGCAACCGATATCGCATTCAGCGCAATGATCGCCCGCATCATCTTTGGCGGCAAACATCCGGCTGTCCCCTTCCTCCTGCTCCTGGCCATCGCCGACGACGCCGTCGGTCTGGTCATCATCGCCCTCTGCTTCGGTTCCGGGTTCGGCATGAATACCGTCTATGGCCTCGGGGTTACCGTTTTGGCCATGTGTATCGCCTACTTCCTGTTCAACAAAAAACTCAAATGGAACAGCTGGGTTCCCTATTTCCTCCTCATGCTCGTCACCTGGGCAAGCTTCGGCTATGCCGGCATCCACTGCTCGCTCGGATTCATCCCCATCGTCGTCTGCATGCCCCATGCCGAATCTGACGAAGGTGTTCACTCCGATGACGAACGCGGCAAAGAAGACGCCCTCAACAAACTGCAGTCCGCATTCTATGTTCCCACCGAAATCATCCTCGGCCTCTTCGGATGGGCCAGCGCCGGCGTCGCTTTCACGACCATCGGCTTCCCGACTGCATGCGTTGCTCTCGCTCTGATCATCGGCAAAATGATCGGTATCTTCACGTTCGGCGGCATTTCCGGAAAAATTCTCGGCCTGCCCGATGGAATGTCCTACAAAGATCTGCTCGTGCTCGGTTCCGCTGCCGGTATCGGATTCACGGTCGCTCTGTTTGTGGCCGGCGTTGCCTTCCCCGACGGCGATACCAAGGATGCCGCAAAACTCGGCGCCCTCCTCTCGCTGCTCAGCATGTTCGTCGCATACGGACTTTCAAAAGTCTGCAAGACCGAACGCCGTGCATAATTTTTGCTGCTCGCTTTGAGGCGCCTGCCGCGCCTCTACAGCTCGCTCAAAGCCGCTATTGCCGCAGGCAATACGCGGCTTTTTTATAAAATGGTGCCGGCCGTATGCCGCCATTGGCGCCATAGGCCGGCAAATCGGCGAGCCGTATTGGTGTGCCGCATACGCGGCCGCCAATAGGCGATGCACCCAAACAAAACAAAAACATCCCTCGCATAACCTCGATAAAAATGGTTAAAGAGCAATGCCGGACATTCCCCGACACATCCTTTGACTTACCCCTTTCAGAAGCCGAAATATGACACCAGAAGAACTCGCCCGCGAATTTGAAAAATCCCCAAAATCCCTGATGAAAGCCAAACCAAACGAGCTTCTTTTTGCCGAAGATTACCCCGAAGGCAGGATGCAGTTTGTATGCGCCGCCATGAATGAAGACGAAGACGCATTGCGCGCAGGAATCCAGAAAATCCAGGCCATGCCTGAGGGTGACAAACATCTCGTGCGCGCGCTCAACAACCTCAAAACCATCGGACACAAAGGCGCACTGTGTTTTTCGAAGGCCATATTCGATGCGATGGAACCCGTCTGGGATGCCGCGACGCAGCAGCTCAAATTCCTGCAGATTCTGGATGCCGTCGGTTCGGATCTGAGAACCGGCATGGGTTGGATATCAGAAAAAGCCGCACAAATCCTCGATAAAGCGAAGATCCCGGGCGATGCCAGAATCCGAATCTGGATCCACTGGTGTGCCGCAGTTCTGCGTTCGAGTCCCGAAGCCACTCCCCTGATTGAGCAGCTTGCACCGCGCCGCCCCGGACATCTTTCAAAACCGCAAATCAATGCATTGCGCGATGCAGTGCGCGATGAAGCAGCCCCCTGGGATATCCGATCCGCAAGCATCTGGCTGCTGCTCGGCAATCAGCTCGTTTCCATCGAAACAGCCCAGTCCTTTGCAGAAGAAGCCTATGCTTCCTTCCCGCTCGAAGCGCTCGAAGGCGTCGAAATTCTCACGATTGCCATCGAAGATGACGCCACAAAACTCGCCGAATACGACGTCATTCAGGCCAAACTCTCACAGATCAGAAAAGAAAATCTCTTTTTGCGGGACATGCCGGTCAGCGATTTTATCGAAGCTTCGGAACGTATATTCCAGACGCAGGAACAACTGCCCAAATCTGCACTCGAACTGGCTTTGCAGCTTCAGGAATGCAGCAAGCAAGACCGCATGATCCTGAGTGCACTGATCGACGATGCGCGCAAGGCAGACTGGATCTGGCTCGCCCATAAAAGCAATGCCATCAAACAACTCGGAACATCATTTTTTGAGCATTTTTGTACAGACAATCCGCTGATCATTGCACTGAGTGAGAATATTGTCGAACTCCTGCTCGAGAATTATAATGCCAACGCCATGATGGCAGAGGAGTGGATGCAGGCCGCTGCAGACGACGACAAGGAGGCGATGCAGCGCAATGCACTGCAATGGGCGGATTTTTGCAAAACCCTCTGATCTCTCTCCCCTGGCAGTCAGCCATATCATTGTTCTTTCCAGCCCAGACCGGATTCCTGCAATCCGCGAATGGTTCAGGTAGTAAATCATGAAAAAATATATTTATATTCTCACCATGCTGGCGCTTTCGCTGCCTGCATGCGCTCCGAAACAGGAATCCCCCAAAGCGGATTCCACTCCCCAAAACGAAATGACCAGCGAACCCAAAACAGAAGTGCAGCAGCCTGAACAGAATCCACAGGATGCAAATCAGCCGGCAGCCCAGCAGCCTGAACAGAATCCATCCAATACACAACAGCCGGAAGCTCAGCCGGCAGAAGAGAATCCAGAGGATGCAAAGCAGCCGGAACAAGCTGAACCGGATGTTCCCGACATCGCCGTTGGCAGCATCGATACTTCGGAAGCTCAAAAGCATCTGGAGGACTATGGTTTGAAGCCCGACTCCGACCTCGCCAAACAATTGAGAAAATTATTCAAAGAGGGGGATGAGCTCAGTGCACTCGATGTCGAAGCATTGCTTCTGCTGCTCAAGGACGTTCAGATTCCCGATTCTTTCGATATTACCGAAAACAAGACAGCAGCCGCAGTCCTTTTCTGCATGTCGGACAAACTGCCGCCGCAGGCCACAGTACACGAAGTCTATACAAAACTTCTGTATCATGAATCCCCGGCGATTCGCGGCACGGTTCTGCGCCTTTTTGAAGATACGATCTGCCAGAATCCGACTGCCAGACAACAGGCTGCAAAACTTATCGAAAAAGAAGAGAATCCCTTCGTACGTTCGCAGGGCTACATCGCCCTGAGCAGCTGCATGAGCGATTATCCAGCCATCGGCCCGCGCCTGCTGAAAGCTTCGGAGGACTCCAATCCGGCGATGCGGCGAGCAGCTGCGATAGGCCTGGCCAAAACAGGCAAAAACATTCCGGGTGCCAAAGATGCCATCATCCGGCTTCTTTCGGATTCCGATCACAATGCCAAACAGGCCGCATGCCATTTTGCCGGCTGGATGCAGGATGAATCCCTGATTCCCCACCTGACGAAGTACCTCATGGATCCGGCACAGGAATCCCTGCATTTTGCCTGTATGAACAGCCTCTTCAAAATGTGGTACGATTACCCCAATCACCAGAACACCAGTGAAGCTGCTTTTAATGCAACCCTCGAATACTATCGGACCATTCCGCAGCAGCTCAAGGAATCTCCGTGGGGAATCATCGAACTTCCCAAGTGGATCAATTCCGACACCATCGAGCAGTGGCGAGCGCGTGCCAGCTATTTTAAAGGCGAAAAGCTGGCTGAATTTGTCAAAGTCATGTCCGACATTGCACTGAATGAAAAGATGGATTACGCATCGCGGCTATCTGCCATCACCGTCATTTCACGCCATGATCACAACAGTCTTCCTGCCCTCCAGGAAAAGCTTGAACAACTCAATTCCAAATCCAAAGATACCAAACGCCTCATTTCCGAAATGAGTCATCTATAGTCCGCTGTTTTGCCTCTGAGCAAACTGATTTTAGACTTCAGAGGCAAAATGTCATTTCTTCCCCGCAATCTGCTTATCTGTTTCGCAAATGAATCCCATCGCATTCATGATTCTCGTTCAACCAGCGTTCCTGTGCCTGGTCACGGGCATGTCATTGCTCGTAACAGGCTCTACCTATCTGACGTGGATCAAAAGATACAGCAATATAAAGCTCCGCATTATCCTCACACTGGCAGTCCTGATACTGTCGTTCATCATCTTTTTTGCGGCAATTGTCCTGCGTTTTGACCAACTGCCAATCAAGATCGAACTCATTATGGGGTTATAGCGAAAAAATTCCCCACTCATCCCCACCCTATTGTGGGGATGAAATTTTCAGCATATTTCCTCACGATCAGCGATTCGATCGAAATAGCTCATCCCTGTTCGAAAACCTGGATGCCCAAATGCTTTTTTGAACTGTGTCATCAGGTGGTAATTTGCATCATCATCGACGCTATTTTTTAAATTTTAGAAGACAAAGTTCAACTTTATACGAATTAAATTTCTCCAGTTGGAGTGTGCAAATAAAAGCGAAAATCTATTCACCTCTCTGTTGACAACGGAGTGGGGATTGGAGCATAAGCAGTGGGGTCAGGTGGGGATAATTCCCATTTTCATACGGGTGATGAGTTGAACGTCTTTTTCCGCGGCACATACGAACACACACTGGATTCCAAGGCCCGCGTTGCGGTTCCCAAGAAATTCCGCGAAGGTTTGCTCGGTGCGCGCGAAGATTATTGCGGCGCAGAACTCATGGTCACCTATGGGCTTTCAGGTCAGCTGTTTGTTTTTTCCAGGGAAGGATTTGATGACTTCAGCCGACGTTACAGTGCACTTCCGGGTGAAGATGCGGATCTTCTGGACCGCTTTTTCGGGGCGAGTGCACGAGAATGTGCCCTCGACGCGCAGGGACGCATTTTAATTGCGCCTCTGCAGAAAACGTTTGCCGGCCTCGAAAAGGATGTCGTCTGGGTCGGCCAGCGTGGTCACGTAGAACTTTGGAGCGCCCAGCGCTGGGAAGAGGCTCTCGAGGCCGTTCAGCGAGGCGTCTTTATGGCAACCAGTGAAAACCTGAAGCAAGCTTATGGACGCATCGATTTTAATGTTCCGATATAGAAGCTGATTCTTTTTGCCGGTGGCCAAAATAAACAAGGGATTGGTGTATTTTCTTTTAGGAAAAAATCATGCCAATTCGTTAAAAATTTGACATTTTAATATTGATTTCTTTTCGCAATTTGCGTAAGAAATAAAACGTACCGAGTGGAAATTCACCACCACGGCGCGAGCCACGGAAGGCAACCGCATCTTGGCCCCCCCGCAATAAGATGCAAGGAATATCGAGGCACGGAAGCCATCTGAACCACGGAGGGTTCGCGGTATTCCCAGATTTTCGTCAGGGACACGGATTGTCCACAATTCGACACGGATGCCGAGATTGACGAGCAGAAAAAGAGACTCACCGCTTTGAGTCTCTTTTTCTGTATCTATGACCTCCTAAAATGGTAACTTTGATCATTGCGGACGCATTCCTCGCTTGAATATAAAGCCCGCTTTCACACTGTTTTTCTTACGGTCTACTCATGAGCGAAAATAATGACAAAACCTCTTTGGGGGTAATCATCGGCATCCTGGCCTTCTTTCTACTCGTTTTCATCTTTTCTGTCGGCGCTGTCTACAGCCTCCTCGCAGACGAAACCATGCCGCAGAATGCCATCGGGGTTATCGAAATCAAAGGTCCTATCGAAAGTGCAGACCAGACAATACACGATATCCAGGCTTTTACCGACAACGATGAGATTCAGGCCATGCTCATCCGAATCGATTCGCCGGGAGGATCCGTTTCTGCAAGCCAGGAACTCGTCGAAGCCATTCAAACCATCCATAAACCCGTCGTCATTTCCATGGGCAATATGGCCGCCAGCGGCGGCTATTACGTGGCATGCGCAGGTCCAAAAATTTATGCAAATCCAGGCACTTTGACTGGTTCCATCGGCGTCATTTCACAAATTCTCGAGTTCAAGGACCTCATGGAATTTCTCATGATCCGGGTTCATACCGTCAAAACCGGTACGCTCAAGGATGCCGGTTCGCCATTCCGTGAATTCAACGAAACCGATAAAGCCTATTTTACGGCAATGGGCATCGAAATTCTGGATCAATTCGTCGAACATGTTGCCAAAGCCAGAAATCTTCCGAAAGAAAAAATTCAACAGCTCGCTGACGGACGCGTCTGGACCGGCCGGGAAGCCAAAAATCTCGGACTGATCGACGAGATCGGCGGGATGAATGCTGCCATTGCCGCGCTCAAAAAAGAAGCAAATCTCAAAGGAAAATATACGCTCGTTTATCCCACAAAAGACACCAATGCCCTTCTCAACTCTCTGCTCACCGAAGGTGCTTCAGAGATCTTTGATGGTTTCCGGGCATCTGCTCAAAAAGCATCGCAGCAGCAGGAATCTTTTCAGTATCTCTATCAGCGCTGATTGCTGCGGATAAAATCAGTCCCATCCCCAGGGTTGTCGGGGTCCTGAATTCTGATGATTGCCCGATATTCACCCTGGAGGGACGAAATGCCCAAGCCCGGAGAAATTCCGGATAGACGTGGTATTTCTAACCGTTCGCACACCAAAAATGTGCTCCGGAAATGCCCTGCACCCGAAAGCAGGCACAATCACGTTTATTCTTTCATTGAGTATAGGCAATTACTTCGGATTGCGCACAAGTGACGGAATCTTTTTGGGAGCACCGGCCCTCGCACCTGCTTCGAGCAGCAATTTCTGTATCTCTTCTGTAGATGGATACTGTCTGGGATACAGGCCATAGGAATCCTTGACGTTCACATCCGCACCGCCAGCAATCATTGCCTGAACGATATCGATATTCTTCGACATGATGGCAAGCTTAATGAGCGGAACGCCGCCAACGGAATAATTGACATTTGCCCCTGCCTGAATCAGTGTTCTGACAATTTCGGGATCATTGGCCTGAATGGCCTGCTTAAGAAGTGTATTGGATTCTGTCGGTGCAGAATTGACGTTCGCGCCTGCCTGAATCAAAGCCTTGAGAATCGCCAGATTATGGTGCTGAATGGCAGTCTTGAGAACGTAGTAGCCATCGTCGTAAGCAGTGACATCGGCTCCTGCCTGGATCAGCGCTTTGACGATTTCGAAGTTATTGTGATTCACGGCAAAACACATCGTCGTCGAACCAAACTTCATGTGCGCATTGACATTCGCACCGGATCGAATCAGGAGCTGAACCATTTCGAGGCTGTTCTCGGCAATAGCATTGCGAAGCGGACACTGGGCATCACCCTTTCCATTCACATCGGCTCCCGCCTGAATCAGTATCTGAGCAGCCTTGTAATTATGCGCTATAATAGCAAGTTCGAGCAGAGACTTCTCTTTTTCAGGACAAGCCGTAACATCGACGCCATTGCGAAGAATAAACTGCAAATCATCCAGACGGTTGTCCTTGATGACATTCCGAATGGCCTCATAACCATAATTCTTAATGAAGTAGCGGGCAAACCGTTCAAATCCTTCCCTGTCATCGTCTTCTAAAGCGATCCTGTCCGTCAGAATCGTATCTGAACGGTCCTGAATCACAGTATCTTCACCGGCTTCCGCAAAGTCCTCCACTTCCTCTGGATCTGTCACATAAAGCCCATGGCTCTTACGTGGAACCGGCGGCAATGAAGGCGCAGCTCCCGCAGAAACCGAAGATTTTGCCGCAACCTTGGAGCTCACCGGAACAGCACGAAGCGGAGATGTCTTCGCATTCTCGTCGACTGAAGACACCACGGGGGACGAGGATGACACCACGGGGGACGAGGATGACACCACGGGGGACGAGGATGACACCACGGGGGATGATACCGAAGGATAAGTAACTGTCCCCGAAAATGCAGAAGAGAGAGGCGGCGCAGGCGGCAGCCGTACACCACTGGCCGCCGGCATTGAAGAAACAGAAGGAGATGTCACGGATTCGGCTATTCCGGCCGTTTCAGACAACGGTTGTTTGACGACCGATATCGTAGAAGGCTCCGGTTCAGTTCCCTCCTCCGAAGACGGCTGCTGCATCACGGCAGTCGTCTGATTCTGCGCTTTTTTGGATAAACCTTTCTTTGCCTTGTCTGCACTTGCTGCAGCTCGATGATTGGCCAATGATGTCGTTATTCTCTTTAATAACTGAATATCAGTACGAGAATGCTCAATATCCGTCCTTGCCTGATTAAACTCTGCCAAAAGCTGATATAGTGTTCCCCCGAGAACAAGCGTTAAAAATAACGATACAAGACAGAGTATTAATGCCAATATGAGGATAGTTAAACTCATTACAATTCCTGCCAATCAGTGTGACCCCAATCATTAGGGAATCACACTTATAGCGCACTGCAGACTCAAGAATCTACATAAACAGTTTGCAGAAGATACGCAAAGCACGTGCGCAGTGACCGGCAATTAAAATATGATGATTCCCCAGCGGAGTCGTCATGGGCTCATTAAGTCTGATCGTTGCGGATGTCCGGCATCCGTAATAATTGGATCCGCTTTTAATGATTCTGCCTTCCGCAATAAATGCCCGATCAAACGTATCATTCAAACGGAAAATCGTCACCGGAGTATTTACCTGAAATGAACCGCCGATTGCACAGTTCGCACTCGATTCAAAATGCGTAAGAACTTCGGCCTTAATGATGCACGAACGCGCCACTGTGCAATGCTGCAGCGTTATATCAGTTCCGTCAATATCGACGAGATTGGCCATCCAGGGCGGCCGATCCGAAAGCATCAGATAATCCACCATCAACATGGCCATAGTTGAACAAATATCATTCTCGCAAGCAGCAACGATACCTTCTTCAAACAAATCAGAAACCGCAAGACAAGCCGACACATGCTCTTCGAGCAAAGGAAAACAGCCAACAGATATCGCATCCGGATGACTGGTCTGCGACCACTTGATCATTGCCGATGATAACTGACAAGCTCTGTATAGATCTCGCTTCGTCACATACGACGTGGAAAGCGCCGTCCAGATTCCTTCAATATATTGAAGCGGCTTTCCTTCTGACCATTTCAGAATATCCCAGTCAACAAATTCCAGAGTCGTCCTGAAACGAGATTGAAGTGCTTCCCGGGTCGGAGTCGATGCAACCAGCCAGGGGGCAGGCGTACCAAACAGACAGATCTTTGATTCATCAATCAGTCGTTTCGCACGGGCAATCTGCGAAAATTCCTGAAGTGAGTATTGCTTTTCGTCATAATACAAAACGCTTTTGCCCTGATTGCCCAGGTACCCGATAATCTCATTCATCGCAGCAAAAGCATTCGTTCCTTTCGGTGCATACAGAGCTCGGGGCATGCGCTCAAATTCCGAAATATACAGATGCTCCACGCCGCCCGTCGCCAAAAAGACAAAATCCGCGGCGTCAGGCTCTTCCACTTCCTTTAACTCGATCTGAGTCTGATCCGTAAAAAACTTGACGAACCGATTCCACTGAACTCGCTTTTCATCTGCACCGATAACCGAACTCAGTACATAAACATGGATGGATAGATCTTTGGGAACTCTTCTTTCAAACATGGCTTTGCTCATTCCCCAAACAGGTCACAGAAAAACACCCAAACCGCAAATCCTCATTTTCACAGACTGACGCTCTGGCGGCATCCAGTCCAGCAGTACTTGATAACCGCACATTAACGATCTAATGAGAATACGCTGTCTTATTATACAATAAACCTGCAGAATTCAAAGTCAGATCCTGCAAAAACCGACAGGCATTCCAGAAATCGGCATAAAGACTGGACTTTGACTCAAGCTATTCCAGAACCGGCTTGTCCATCTCGCGGGCATTTTCGAGCAGAAGCGCAAGCCCTTCCGCATATTGCCCCGCCTTGCAGTAACAGGTCGAAAGCATCAGACGAAGCTTCGACGAACGGGGATCTATCTTGCGGGCTGCCTTAAGGTAATAGGTTGCCGCACGATAATCCTGGCGAATCAGACAAATGTTGCCCAATAAACTCAAAACCTCCACCAGCTGATCATCGCGAAGCGGAACCTGTTTTCGCCCCTCTTCGAGCAACTTGATGGCATCCACATATTTGTGCTGCTGCGAAAGCGCAATCGCCATGTGCGTGCGTGCAGGCAAAAAATTGGGATTGATCTGCAGCGCATCCTTAAAGTTTGTACAGGCATCCGCATATTGTGCCTGTTCAATAAAGTAGACGCCTCGTTCAAAAAAACGGCGAACGCGGATAATATCAGATGCAGACATAGGCCATCCTTAATCGAGATCGAGCATTGCAAACCGGTTACTGGGATCTATCTGCTTGTCACCTTCGGCCAGAGGCGGCGGAGGTGCCTGTTTCGCGGGTTCGGGCGCTTCTTCGCGGCTCGCCGCAGCCTTTGCAAAATCATTCGTGGACGAAGAATTCACGACCTCCGGATCATCACCGGGGGCAACATCTGCAATGGGAGGCGGCTCATCCGGATCTTCCGCGCGCTCAGGAGCTTCATCAAACATCAGGAAACTCCTGTCGCGATCGATCGGACGATCATCCGCAAACAAATCCGCCATCGTCGGCGTCTCGACTTTCGAAACCACTTCCTGCACCGGACGCGGAGCACTTCGCCACGGCTTGTTGTCCAGATTATCCATGCGCTCGGCTGGCGACATCTCTTCTTCCGAATCCTCCGATTCCGATGCGGACGGCGCAGCTTCGCGCGCAAGTGTCGGCGTCGGGCCATTCAAATCGAATTCCATCTCGCCAATCGAAACATACGTCGTATAGGGAGTCACCCGGAATTTACCCAGCTCGTCCAGTTCCAGACTCGTCTGAAGCTGCGACAGAATCTGCTTAAACGTACATCCGGCCAAATCCCGCAATGTCTCAGGTTTGCTTACGGCACTGTCGAGTTTGACGGGCTCGTTGAGCACATATATCCGGAGCAGATGCTCCATCAAATCCACAAGTTCTTCTTTGGAATATCGCTCAAGCGCGGCCTTGATTTCCTGATGTTGCGCATTCGAAGCCATGAATCTGTACCTTTCAAGCTAAAGGGTAAGCAAAATAAGAATCCTGTATTAACGAAGAGCTCCCGAAAGATCATCGGGATGAACCTGACAATCGATCATCACGGCCCCGCGAAGATCCGCCTGAAACAGGTTCGCTCCCCGCAAATCGACGCGAATCAGTATCGCATCCGAAAAATTCGCGGCATATAAATTGGCATTCTTCAATACCGTATCAATCACCATCGAACGGTGAAAATTCGTCCGCGTCATTTCTGCATTGCCGCCATTCGTACTCGTAAACTGACACTGCGCCACAAAGGCATTCTCAAAATTCGCACCATAAATGTTCGAATCCTGAAACTGCGTCTTGACCAGTTTGGCATTGCAAAAACACGTCGTCTGCATCTCGTTGGCAAAAAATGCAGAATTCTGAATCAGTGAATCGCCAAAATCACATTGGCGCGCCGCACTGTTGATCATGTTGAGCTCATCCAGCTCGCTGTACCGAAAATTGCTCCGGCAGAGATCACTCGCAGACCACTGAACTGCCTTGGCCTCAAAACTCTCAAATGAGACATCCTGCGTCGTCGCCTTCGTTATCAGAACATTGCTGAAGTGGCGTTCCGCAAATGAAGTCTTGCTGATGACGACATTCCTGATGGCATATCCATCCAGATAGCCGCTGCGGATGGCATCCTTAAGATCCATTTCGGATGAAATGATGTTCTGAAAATCACTCAGTGCTTTTGTTTCGGGAGGCATATTCTATCCAGTGACAGTCTTAAAGAAGTTACTCAAACCGGCTCAGCATATTACCGCGAACTGAATCTGCGTCAACTGGAATCCGGAATGATGACGCCTTGTTTTTTCTTTTCGCTCGCTATTTTGCCATCCGGCATTGCCGGCTGACAAAATACGCTCGCCATCCGCCGGCCTATGCCCAAAAGGCATACGTCCGGCGCACATTTCCTGTATTTATACACCACAAACTACGCTATAATCCTTAGCCGCGCATGTACCATTTTCCCGCCGCAATCAGGTCATCCTCAATGAAACCACTGACAATACTTATTCTCTGCACTCCGCTCATCGCCGGATGCAGCAAAACAGAATCCGTTCATAATCCGCCAGCCGAACCTGTCGACCCCACCGCATCCAACGCAGGCATTCAACAGCCATCTCAGGACGTCCCCATCACCATGCCAAAATCACCCAACGCCGAAGACTACAAAGAACCACAGATTACCGGCCGCCTGAGCACCAATATCAAGGATGCCGAAGGTAAAAAACTCACGCGATGTGAATACCGATACCTGAGCAAATCCGGAGATTTCCTCTCCGTTTTCGTCGATTTCACCGGCGCTACAAAGCTCAATGTCATCGAAAAAAAGGGCCCCGATGCTGAGCCAACAGTCCACCCCAAAAGCCAGTCTGCACACGTCGATTCCAAATACCTCGATACCCTCCTGCACAAACTCGATACCTACGGTCATCAGTCCGGCCCACTGATGTGGCTCGAAGCCCCCGAACGCCCCAACTGGGCCGATGATGATTCAACCACCTGGATCATCATGACCTATCAGGACGTACAATTCATCGTGTCGAGCCGACAGCAGCTTCCCGAACACCGATACAAGGGATTCAACGCCGTCTACACCTACCTGACGTCGTTTGTCCCCGGATTCAATCGCAAAATGCGCCAGAATATCGGTGAACCTGCCCCCGACATCATTCGTTCAGTCCACGGAAAAGATGTCAGACTGGTCCCCGGAACAGGCAATACAGTACTGGATGGTGCCGAAATTGATTACGGTGACAAACTCTGGTGGATCGAAGAAGAACTCGTGGGTACCTTCGAATCCACACCGCAAAGCCTCGAAATCACCAAACAGAATACAGAGGCCGGAATCCCGATCTCCGCATCCATGCATATCCGGAATGACGGCAATTTCACCCTGACCATCGATAAAACGGAATACATTGGTTCACTTTCCCCCGAAAGACTCTACAATTCCTGGATGACAGCATGGATCAAGGAAAAGACCGAACAATCACAGAAGGAACTGGCTGAAAAAGGCCAATTCGACTACGGAACGACCATTCACCTGTCATACGACGGCGAATCGGACGATCCTGATGTCGCCCCCCAAAATATGTACAACAGACTCATCATCCGCATCGAAGGCGAGCCCTACGTGCAGGGCCGCGGATATACCCCATCCCAAACGATATATATCAACAGGAAATAATGTATGGGAGTTATGAGTTGGGAGTTATGAGTTGGGAGTTAGGCAATCACAAAGGATCTTGCCTGAGATTGGGTAATACATTCACTTCTATAAGCTATAAGCTTATAATCTCATCACTACTCACTATTCACTATTCACTCAAAAACATTCCTTAAGGAATCTCTGAATAATTGTCTGGTGCAACAAAACTGTGTTGTAGTAAAACTACTTCCCTTGCCCCGCTTTGGGAAAGGAGGAGAAAGGGGCCAATTGATCAGAGATCACCTAGAATGGCTTGTATTGCGGATACTTCTCCCCGTTAAATGCTCCCTGTACCCATTTGCCGGAATTATTGTCCGCCTTGTTCAAAGCTGTCGTATAGTCTGACGTATTGCAGCTCTGATTCATGGCTACTTTCTCACACATGGCAAAAGTATTTGTCTTCATGAGCATCGCATTCCATGGCAGAAGCATTCTTGACCCGGGATTCTTACCCATGTTTACTACCGAATCATAATATATATGTGACGCAGGCGGCTCAGCGGTATCAGCAATGCCATAGATTGTGCTATTATCTGTTGTGGAAACGACTGCGATATTACTCAACCCCTCAGTTGAGAACGCATTATTTTTGGGGAGTGAACGGGCACATACCAAACCACATGAATACCCATCCTTCTTCTCGCTCTTCTTGATATAAGAATAAACGGAAACATTTTTAACATTTAGCAGGGCAACATGATCCGAATCATAAGCTTTCTGATAACTATGTATTCCAACGAGTCCCCCCATTCCCTCGTTCGCTTCGAGGGATACAGTGCGGCTACTCGCGATACTCAATGTTTCTACATGCGTATTCTCGACAGACACGTCCGCATTCATATTACCGACAAGTCCGCCGAGTCCATCAGCTGCAAAAATTTTGTTTGTATGAACACGTGCATTTTTTACCGCGAGCTTTGCCTGAAGCAGCAACTCAAGCGTAATCTTGTCGGATATATCGCTGGTTAGAGGCAGTGCGCTGTTGCCGACCAAACCGCCATAATTAATATTAAGTGCGATAATACCTTTGTCAGTCTTACTGAGTTCATTATTATTAACGAGGACATTCTCTATCGTTGCTTTATAGGTATTTTTCCCGATTAAACCGCCGATAGAATCTCCGCCCTGGATTTTTTTCGTTGTAACCTTAAAGGGCTGATTCGTCCTGAATACGACATTTTCGGATTCGCCGATGACGCCGCCGACATTGCTGTAGCTTACGATGCCATTTATAATATGTTCCCGGGTTGAATCTCCTGAAAATTCAAGGCAGTTGGCATAACCGACGAGACCGCCCGTCGCCTTGGCTCCAGTTTTTCCATTTCCATTCACCGTAATGAATAATTCATCTGCCGTTACATCCGTAAAAATAATATTTCTGCTGCAGCTTCTGGTAGTTGCGGAAGAATTGCCAATGACCTCGGCTGCCAGACCGCCGACATAGTCCGTATTGTCTGTTGTCAGATTTCCACGAATCGTAATATCTTTATAATAATAATTATCTGTCCCACCGCTGCCTGCATTGATGTTGTTGGTCAGCATGGATCTGGCCGTCGAATCAAAATCCAGAATCAGATGACTGACATTGACCTTACTCAACGAAATAAACAACGGATGATTAAACGAACATCGCTTGCCATTCACTTCATAACGAATGGTTTTGGCTTTTCCGTCAACCGTCTCAATCGAAACGCTGTATATTGAGCCAATCGGTGGTTCCGGGAACAAATCCACCTCGCAGGACGAAGCAATCGGACCATTTATCTCGGCCAGATTGATATCATTGTGAAAGATGATTTTAGTTGCCTTGGTGGTTTGCCCAGTCTTAACCCATGATGCCAGTTCCTGCAGATTCCGTGCATGATAGATATGGAAAGCACCGTCCTTAATCAAATTATTGCACTGAGATGCGGATACCAATGAAGGATCCCCGTTATAGGGGCATTCATCCTTGTCATCGGTAATACCATCGCCATCGGCATCAGGATTACAGACTTTTTTTGTGCTGTCGCATCCGGCAGTGCAGTTCACCGTCTCTGCAACAATTCCATTCTTGCATAGGATGAGCTGATTGTTGCTGCAGTATTTATCCCCGAGACAAGGCGGAGCCTCGACGCACAAACCATTTTCGCAGCCACCGGCACACTTGACCTCTGCAACGGATCCATCCCCCTGGCATTCGAGCAGAGTGTGTTCGTTCTTGCAGGTATTGTGGCAAGTGTCATTACCGCCTTTTTCAGCGCACGTATTACTCTCGTCGCAAAAGCCGCTGTTGCAATCACCATTGTTTTCGCAATATTCACCGTTTGCTTTCTTGTTTACGGCAGTTTTACATGCGTTATTTTCACAGCCATTGGTACACTGAACTTCTTTGATGGATCCATCCTGCTGGCATTCGAGCAACGTCATTCCGTCACTGCTGCAGGAATCGCTGCAGGTCTGGCCGCTGTCCGTCCTGCATGCATTAGCATTACTATCACAGCCATTTGGACATTCGACCTCCCTGGTGGTTCCATTGTCCTCGCATACAATCAAAATATTTTCACCCTTGCATTGATTGCGGCAGGACTGCACATCTACGTCCTGGCATGCGCCGCTCAGGCATCCGTTGGGGCATGTGACTTCCTTAGTGCTTTTATCCTCCTGACACTCGAGCAGTATCTGATCATTCTTGCACGAATTGCTGCACGTATCGACCCCATCTGTTTTGCATCCGCCCGCTGCGCAGCCAAAATCACAGTGAATATCCTTCGTCGAACCATCCGACTGACACTGACTCAGCATACGATCATCCTTGCATGTATCTGAGCATACTTCCCCGCTGCTGCTCTTGCATTGGTTGCTTTCGCAGCCATAATCGCAGCGAACATCATCCACCGTCCCATCCGACTGACACTGACTCAGCGTATGGTCATCCTTGCAATGATTGGTACAGACATTTTTGTTGACGCAATTGCCGTCCACGCATTTCTGATCCTCGCTGCATTTATTGCCGCACATACCGCAGTTGTCGTTGTTGAATCTGACATCGATGCATTCACCGCAGTTGAGCTGCCAATTGCCAGAACAATCGCTGCATGCCCATACCTTATCCATATTCTGAACGGGAAAACAGGTCGTACCTTTGGGACAATACCCATCATGATAACGCTCGATATCAACCTTTGGTTCAGAATAATTAAAGATACTCGTCGTAAACTTCCCCTTGAGGCTGTCGCCGCTATCCATCTTGCATTTATGCCAGCTGTCATCGACTTCATCCAGGTTACAGCCCACCAGCCACATCAAAGCGAGTATGGCAATACAAAGGAATCGCGATTTCATTCTCTATTCCTCCGAATAAAGCATTTGAGGAGAATTGCAGCCGCAATGAATAACG